>CAIQRS010000191.1 GCA_903874275.1 uncultured Anaeromyxobacter sp. | reverse complement strand
CGCTCCGCACCCACGTCGCCGCGCGGGCCCTACACGGCGCGGCGCGCTGGCTGCGGGCGCAGAACGCCGGCGCGAGGCCGCAGCGCGTCCTCTGGGCCAGCACCGGGACCAAGGACCCGTCGGCGCCCGATTCGCTTTACGTGAAGGCGCTGGCGGCCCCGTACACGGTGAACACCCTCCCGGAGGCGACGCTGCTCGCCTTCGCGGACCACGGCGAGGTGGGGTCGCCCGTCCCCGCCGACGGCGGCGACGCCGAGGAGGTGATCGCGCGCCACGCCCGGGCCGGCGTGGACGTGGACGCGCTGGCCGCCCAGCTCCAGGCCGACGGGGCCAGGGCCTTCGTGAAGTCCTGGAACGACATGCTCGAGGGGCTCGCCCGCAAGACCGTTGCGGCCGGGCAGGCGCCGTGACGCCGCGCCCGCTCCGGGAACGCCCGGCCTGGAAGGCGCTCTCCGCGCAGCGCGATGCGGTGGGGGGCCGGCACCTGCGCCAGCTCTTCGCCGACGACCCGGGCCGGGGGGAGCGGCTCACGCTCGAGGCCGCCGGGATCTACCTCGACTACTCGAAGCAGCGGGTCACCGACGAGACGCTCCGGCTGCTCGTCTCCCTGGCCCACGAGTCGGGCTTGCGGGAGCGCATCGACGCCATGTTCCGCGGCGACCGGGTCAACGTGACCGAGGACCGGCCCGCCCTGCACGTGGCCCTGCGCGCCCCGCGGGGTGCGTCGATCCTCGTGGGCGGCCAGGACGTGGTGCCAGAGGTCCACGCCGTGCTCGACCGCATGGCCGCCTTCTGCGACCGGGTGCGGAGCGGCGCCTGGCTCGGCCACACGGGCAAGCGGATCCGCAACGTGGTGAACGTGGGGATCGGCGGCTCGGATCTCGGCCCGGTCATGGCCTACGAGGCCCTGCGCCACCACGCCGACCGCTCGCTCACCTTCCGCTTCGTCTCCAACGTGGACGGCACCGACTTCGCCGAGGCCACCTGGGACCTGGATCCCGCCGAGACCCTCTTCGTCGTCTGCTCCAAGACCTTCACCACCCAGGAGACCATGACCAACGCGCACACCGCGCGGGACTGGTCCCTGGCCGGGTTCTCGGGCGACGCGCGGGCCGTGGCACGCCACTTCGTGGCCGTCTCCACCAGCGCGCCCCGGGTGGCGGCGTTCGGCATCGACACCGCCAACATGTTCGGGTTCTGGGACTGGGTGGGCGGGCGCTACTCGATGGAGTCGGCCATCGGCCTCTCCACCATGCTGGCGGTGGGTCCGGAGAACTTCCGCGCCATGCTGGGCGGCTTCCACGAGATGGACGAGCACTTCCGCACCGCCCCGTTCGAGCGGAACCTGCCGGTGCTGAAGGCGCTCCTCTCCCTCTGGAACAACGACTTCCTGGGGGCGGAGACGGTGGCCATCCTGCCCTACGACCAGTACCTGAAACGCTTCCCGGCCTACCTGCAGCAGCTCACCATGGAGTCGAACGGCAAGCGGGTCGGGCTGGACGGGAGGCCGGTCGAGGCCAGCACCGGCCCCATCTACTGGGGCGAGCCGGGCACGAACGGCCAGCACTCCTTCTACCAGCTCATCCACCAGGGCACGCGGCTCGTCCCGGCCGACCTCATCGCCTTCGCACACTCGCAGAATCCGGTGGGGCGGCACCACGACATGCTCGTCGCCAACGTCCTCGCCCAGGCCGAGGCGCTGGCCTTCGGGAAGACGGCCGAGGAGGTGGCGGCCGAGGGCACGCCCGGCTGGCTCGTGCCCCACCGGGTCTTCGAGGGGAACCGTCCCACCAGCACGCTGCTCCTCGACCGGCTCACCCCGGCCGCGCTGGGGCGGCTGGTCGCGCTGTACGAGCACGACGTGTACACGCAGAGTGTCATATGGGGGATCGACCCGTTCGATCAGTGGGGCGTCGAGCTGGGGAAGGTGCTGGCCCAGCGGATCCTCTCCGAGATCGAGAGCCCGGCCGAGCCGGCCCCGGCGCACGACGGCTCCACCCAGGCGCTCATCCGCAGATACCGTTCCATGAGGAGGAAATAGTGGCCATCTCCCCGCTGGCGGGAAAGCCCGCCCCCGCTTCGTTGCTCGTGGACCTGGCGCGCCTCACCGGCCAGTACTTCGACCGCACCCCCGACCCGTCCGATCCGCTCCAGCTGGTGGCCTTCGGGACCAGCGGCCACCGCGGGTCGTCCTTGCGCGGGTCGTTCAACGAGGCCCACATCCTGGCCATGACCCAGGCCATCTGCGAGTGGCGGCGCCGGGCCGGCACCGACGGGCCGCTCTACATGGGGAAGGACACCCACGCGCTGTCCGGACCGGCCCAGCGGACCGCGCTCGAGGTGCTGGCGGCGAACGGCGTCGAGACCGTCGTCCAGGAGGGCGACGGCTTCACCCCCACGCCGGTCGTGTCCCGGGCCATCCTGGTCCACAACCGGGGCCGGACCGAGCGGCTCGCCGACGGCATCGTGGTGACCCCGTCGCACAACCCGCCCGAGGACGGCGGCTTCAAGTACAACCCGACCAACGGCGGGCCGGCCGACACCGACGTGACCGGCTGGGTGCAGGACCGGGCCAACGAGCTGCTCCGCGGCGGGAACGCCGGCGTGCGGCGCATCCCCTTCGAGCGGGCCATCTCCGCCCCCACCACGCGGCAGGAGGACTTCGTCCTCCCCTACGTCCAGGACCTCCCGAACGTGGTGGACCTGGCCGCCGTCCGCGCCTCGGGGATCTCGCTGGGGGTCGATCCCCTGGGCGGGGCGGCCCGGCACTACTGGGAGGTCGTGAACGCCGTCCACGGACTGGACGTGAAGGTGGTGAACCCGGTCGTCGATCCCCGCTTCGGCTTCATGACGGTGGACCACGACGGCAAGATCCGCATGGACTGCTCGAGCCCCTGGGCCATGGCCGGGCTGGTCGGGCTGAAGGACCGCTTCCGCGTGGCCTTCGCCAACGACCCGGACAGCGACCGGCACGGCATCGTCACTCCCTCGGCCGGGCTCATGAACCCGAACCACTTCCTGGCGGTGGCCATCCGCTACCTGCTCGGCCACCGGCCGCGCTGGCGCGCCGACGCCGCGGTGGGGAAGACGCTGGTCTCGTCGGGGATGATCGACCGGGTGGTGGCCGGGCTGGGGCGGCGGCTCTCCGAGGTGCCGGTCGGCTTCAAGTGGTTCGTCTCCGGCCTCTTCGACGGGTCCCTGTGCTTCGGCGGCGAGGAGAGCGCCGGCGCGAGCTTCCTGCGCATGGACGGGACGGTCTGGACCACCGACAAGGACGGTCCGATCATGAACCTGCTGGCCGCCGAGATCGCGGCCACCACCGGACGGGAGCCGGGCGAGCACTACCGGGAGCTCACCGCGGCCTACGGCTCGCCCGTCTACACCCGCATCGACGCGGCCGCCACCCCGGAGGAGAAGGCGCGGCTCTCGAAGCTCTCGCCCGAGGCGGTGAAGGACGGCAACCTCGCCGGCGAGCCCATCGAGGCCAAGCTGACCCGGGCCCCGGGCAACGGCGCCTCCATCGGCGGGCTCAAGGTGGTGGCCCGGAGCGGCTGGTTCGCGGCGCGCCCGTCGGGGACCGAGAACATCTACAAGATCTACGCGGAGAGCTTCCGGGACGAGGGGCACCTCGCCACGATCGTCGGCGAGGCACGGGAGATCGTGGCCCGGGCGCTCCGCCCGTAGGCGGGCGCGGTCGCGCGGATCGCCTTCGTTCCGACGCGGTCGCGCGGATCGCCTTCGTTCCGACGCGGTCGCGCGGATCGCCTTCGTTCCGACGCGGTCGCGCGGATCGCCTTCGTTCCGTCAGGACGTCTGCCGCCGGGCGCCGGGACGTCGCTCTCCGCAGCGCTGGTCCTCGGAGCGAGGGTGTACTTCGGGTGAATGGCGCCGGGTCACGCTGGGCCCGAGCAACGCAGAGCCCGGCGCCTCCTGCGGAGGCGCTGCTCGGAGCGACGCCCGCGCCGGCTGGGAAAGCCCGGGCCGAAGGCGACGCGAACAGCGCGCTTCGTGGGGAGATCCGGGCGCCGACTCGCGGGCCGGCGATGTGCGGACGATGCTTCGCGG
>CAIQRS010000190.1 GCA_903874275.1 uncultured Anaeromyxobacter sp. | reverse complement strand
GCCCCGGCGAGGGCGGCGAGTGGCTGGCGGCGGCGCATGGTCGTGGGAGCCTACACCCGCCCGTCCGGTGCACGCCGCGATGGCGTTGACCCGGAGACCCCTCCGTGTTAATCCGTCCATCCGGATAAGCGAATGGAATCGGCGACGGCGCGACCCGAGGGGCTCTTCGGCTGGATGGAGGGGCTCGCAGACCCGACCCGGCTCAGGCTCCTCCACGTCCTGGAGCGGCACGAGCTCGGGGTGGCGGAGCTCTGCGAGGTGCTCCAGCAGCCCCAGTCCACCGTCAGCCGCCACCTCAAGATCCTCTCCTCGCAGGGCTGGATCGAGGTCCGCCGCCACGGCCAGAACCGGCTCTACCGGATGTCCGGAGAGGTCGATCCGGCCGCCCGACGGCTCTGGAAGGTGGCCCGTGGCGAGAGCGAGCGCTGGGCCACCCTGGCCCAGGACCAGCTCCGGCTCGACCGTCGGCTCAAGGAGCGGCGCGGCGGCGGGGACGACTTCTTCGCCGGCGCGGCCGGCGACTGGGACCGGCTGCGGGCCGAGTGGTACGGCGCCGGCTTCGGCGTCTCGGCCATCGTCGCGCTCCTGCCGCCGGGCTGGACCGTCGCCGACCTGGGCTGCGGCACCGGCGCCCTCACCGCGGCGCTCGCGCCCGAGGTGGCCCGGGTGGTGGGGGTGGACCGCTCCGCCGACATGCTCCGCTCGGCCCGCCGCCGCACCGCCGGGCTCGGCAACGTGGAGCTGCGGCGCGGGAGCCTCGAGGAGCTGCCCCTCGACGACGCCTCCTGCGACGCGGCCCTGCTCGTGCTCTCGCTGGGCTGGGTGGCCGACCCGGCCCGCGCCCTCTCCGAGGCGGCCCGGGTGCTGCGCCCGGGCGGCCGCGTCGCGCTGGTGGACGCCGTCCTCCACGACGACGAGGACTTCCGCCGCCGCGCCGGCCAGGTCTGGCCCGGCTTCGAGCCGGCCCGCGTCGTCGAGATGCTCGGCGCCGCCGGGTTCGCCGACGCCACCTGCCGCCCCCTCCCTCCCGAACCCGCCGCCAAGGGGCCCGCGCTGCTTCTGGCCCGTGCGCGCCGCCCCTGACCCCGTTACCAGAACCCCTCAACGACAGAAGGAAGGAACACCCGAGATGGCCAAGCCCGCCCGCAAGCTCCGCGTCGCCCCCTCGTTCGAGTACCTCGTGAAGGACCTCACGCTCGCCGACTGGGGGCGCAAGGAGATCGAGCTGGCCGAGAAGGAGATGCCCGGCCTCATGTCGGTGCGGCGCGAGTACGCGAAGAAGCAGCCGCTCAAGGGGCAGCGCATCACCGGCTCGCTCCACATGACCATCCAGACCGCGGTGCTCATCGAGACGCTCTCCGACCTGGGCGCCGACGTCCGCTGGGCCTCCTGCAACATCTTCTCCACCCAGGACCACGCCGCCGCCGCGGTGGTGGCCGGGCGGGGCGGCTCGGCCGCCTCGCCGAAGGGGGTCCCGGTCTTCGCCTGGAAGGGCGAGACGCTCGAGGAGTACTGGGAGTGCACCGAGCGCGCCCTCGACTTCGGGGGCGGCAAGGGCCCCACCCAGATCGTGGACGACGGCGGCGACGCCACCATG
Organism: uncultured Anaeromyxobacter sp.; assembly: GCA_903874275.1. Lineage (GTDB taxonomy): Bacteria > Myxococcota > Myxococcia > Myxococcales > Anaeromyxobacteraceae > CAIOAK01. The sequence goes on along the minus strand of CAIQRS010000190.1, from coordinate 39,065 downwards.
CTGATCCACAAGGGGGTCGAGTTCGAGGCGGCCGGCAAGGTGCCCGCCCCGGCCAGCGCCGACTCGGAGGAGTTCGCCGTGGTCCTGGCCCTCCTGGGCCGCACCCTGAAGCAGGACCGGTCCCGCTGGACCAAGGTGGCCAAGGAGATGCGCGGCGTCACCGAGGAGACCACCACCGGAGTTCACCGCCTGTACGAGATGGAGCGGGCCGGCACGCTGCTCTTCTCGGCCATCAACGTGAACGACAGCGTCACCAAGTCCAAGTTCGACAACCTCTACGGCTGCCGCCACTCGCTCATCGACGGCATCAACCGCGCCACCGACGTCATGCTGGCCGGCAAGATGGCGGTGGTCTGCGGCTACGGCGACGTGGGCAAGGGCTGCGCCCAGGCGCTCAAGGGGCAGGGGTCCCGCGTGGTGGTCACCGAGATCGACCCCATCTGCGCGCTCCAGGCCGCCATGGAGGGCTACCAGGTGCTGCGCCTCGAGGACGTCCTCTCCCGCGCCGACCTCTTCGTCACCACCACCGGCAACGTGGACGTCATCACGGTGGACCACATGAAGAAGATGAAGGACGGGGCCATCATCGGGAACATCGGCCACTTCGACAACGAGATCGACATGGCCGGCCTGAAGAAGTTCCCCGGGGTGGTCCGCACCAACATCAAGCCCCAGTTCGACAAGTGGACCTTCCCCGACGGCCACTCGGTCCTGCTCCTCGCCGAGGGGCGGCTCCTCAACCTGGGCTGCGCCACCGGCCACCCCAGCTTCGTCATGTCGAACAGCTTCACCAACCAGACCATCGCCCAGATCGAGCTGGCCGAGCGCGGCGACCAGTACGGGAAGAAGGTCTACACGCTGCCCAAGCACCTCGACGAGAAGGTGGCCCGGCTGCACCTCGAGCAGATCGGCGTGAAGCTGACCAAGCTCACCCCCAAGCAGGCCGCCTACATCGGGGTCTCGCCCAAGGGGCCCTTCAAGCCCGATACGTACCGGTACTGAGCCGCCACCCGCACCGGAGGAGGACGCCATGGCCGAAGAGAAGATCCCCGGACCCCCGCCGTCGGAGCTCGCCCCCGGCGCTTTCGAGCTGCTCGCCGCCGGCAGGGCCGGCGTCCTCTCCACGCTGTCGGCGCGCAAGCCGGGCTGGCCGCTGGGGTCGCTGGTCTCCTACGCCCTCGACGGCGTGGGGCGGCCCATCTTCCTCTTCACGGAGCTGGCCCAGCACACCCGCAACCTCCGGGCCGACCCGCGCGCCTCCCTCTTCGTCCAGGAGGCGGGGGCGCGAAACCCGCAGTCTTCCGGCCGGCTGGCCCTGCTGGGGACGCTCACGCTGGTCCCCGGGGGAGAGATGTCGGAGGCCCGCGACCGGTACGTGGCCGTCCACCCGGAGGGGAGGTCCTTCGCCGAGCTGGGGGATTTCCTCTTCTGGCACATGAACGTCGAGGACGTGCACGTCGTGGGGGGCTTCGCCAAGGCCGGCTGGATGTCCTGGCAGGAGTTCCGGGAGAACGCTGCCGGGAAGTGACGCAAGGGGCGCCCCGGGTTAAGAAGTCGCACCATGTCCAACCCGACCGATCGCGCCCTCGAGCACTACCGCACCCACGCCGCCTCCTACCTGGAGGATCTGAAGGCCCTGGTCCGCATCCCCAGCGTCTCCTTCGTGGGCTTCCCCACCGAGCCGGTCCGCAGGAGCGCCGAGGCCACCGCCGAGCTCCTCCGCCGCCGCGGCTTCACCAGGGTCGAGATCCTCGAGGTCGAGGGGGCGCACCCCTACGTCTTCGGCGAGCACGTGGTGGACCCCAAGGCCCCCACGGTCCTCCTCTACGCCCACCACGACGTCCAGCCGGCCGGCGACGAGCAGCTCTGGACCACGCCGCCGTTCGAGCCCGCCGAGCGGGACGGCCGGCTCTTCGGCCGGGGCGCCGCCGACGACAAGGCCGGCATCCTCATCCACGCCGCCGCCGCCGACTCCTGGGTCCGCGGTGCCGGCGCGCTCCCGCTCAACCTGAAGGTGGTGATCGAGGGGGAGGAGGAGGTCGGAAGCGACCACCTGCCCCAGTTCATCGCGAAGTACCGGAGCCGGCTCGACGCCGACGCGGTGGTCCTCACCGACACCTCCAACGTGGACGCCGGCGTCCCCTGTGTCACCATCGCGCTGCGGGGCCTGGTGGTGGCCGAGGTCGAGGTCCGGGCCCTCGAGCAGAGCGTCCACTCCGGCATGTGGGGCGGCCCCGTCCCCGACCCGGTGGTGGCGCTCGCCAAGATGATCGCGCCCCTGGTGGACGCCGACGGCCGCATCGCCATCCCCGGCATCTACGACAAGGTCCGGCCGCTCTCGCCCGCCGAGAAGCGGGCCATCGAGCTTCTGCCGGTCTCGCCCGAGGAGTTCCGCCGCCAGTCCGGCATGCGCCCGGGGGTGAAGTTGCTGGGCGACGCCCACCCCCTCGAGACCAACTGGTGGCAGCCCTCCTTCGGCGTGAACGCCATCCAGGCCTCCAGCCGGAAGGACGCCCGAAACATCGTGAACGACGTGGCCTGGGCCCGCATGGGCATCCGGCTGGTGCCCGACATGGAGCCGGCCGACGTGGCGCGGCGGCTCGAGGAGGCGCTGCGCAAGAACGCCCCCTGGGGCGTCGAGGTGAAGATCACCGTCCAGAGCCACGGCCCGGCCTGGAAGACCGACGTCTCCCACCCGGCCTTCCAGGCCGCCTTCCGGGCCCTCGAGAAGGGGTTCGGCCGGGAGCCGCTTGCCATCGGCTGCGGCGGCAGCATCGGCTTCGTCGAGCCCTTCGTGAAGGCGCTGGGCGGCGTGCCGGCGCTGCTCGTCGGGGTCGAGGACCCGAAGTCGAACGCCCACTCGGAGAACGAGAGCCTCAACCTGGCCGACTTCCAGGCCTCGATCCGCAGCGCCATCGTCCTCTATGGCGAGCTGGCCCAGGCGTTGAAGCGGTAACTGCTCCCCGGAGCGACCCGGCGCGATACCATGCGCCATTCCCCGGGACGTCCCGGAGGCGAGGAGATCGATGGCCGCCAGCAAGTTCCCCGACAGGCAGGGTGAGGAAGCCCGCGCGCTGGAGCGCGCCCGCGATCTTCCCAGCATCCGGACCGCGTCCGACGTGGACGCGCTGCGCCGCGCCTTTGCCGATCACCTCCAGTTCTCCATCGGCAAGGACGAGCACTCCGCCACCGCGCTCGACCGGTACATGGCGGTCGCCGACGCGGTGCGCGACCGCATGATGCGTCACTGGCTGCAGACCCAGCAGACCTACTACCGGAGCGACGCCAAGAGGGTCTACTACCTCTCCCTCGAGTTCCTGATGGGCAAGGCGCTCGAGAACAACCTGCTCAACCTCGGGCTGCTCGACAACATGAAGGCGGCGCTCGGCAGCCTCGGGCTCGAGCTTTCCGACCTCTTCGTGCAGGAGCCCGACGCCGGCCTCGGAAACGGCGGCCTGGGGCGGCTGGCGGCCTGCTTCCTCGACTCGATGGCCACGCTGGCGCTCCCGGCCTACGGCTACGGCATCCGCTACGAGTACGGCATCTTCGACCAGGAGATCCGCGACGGCTGGCAGGTGGAGCGCCCCGAGGAGTGGCTGCGCTTCGGGAACCCCTGGGAGATCGCCCGGCCCGAGAACCAGGTGCCGGTGGCCTTCTTCGGCCGCACCGAGCGCTACCCCGGCCCCGACGGACGCGAGCGGGTGCGCTGGGTGGACGCGAAGCGCGTGCTGGGCATGGCCTACGACACCCCCATCGCCGGCTTCCGCAACCGCACCGTGAACAGCCTCCGGCTCTGGCGGGCCCGCTCTCCCGCCGAGTTCGACCTGGCCGACTTCAACGCCGGCGACTACCTGGCCGCGGTCGAGGACAAGAACGTCTCGGAGAACATCTCCAAGGTGCTCTACCCCAACGACCTCACCGTCATGGGCAAGGAGCTGCGGCTCCAGCAGCAGTACTTCTTCGTGGCCTGCTCGCTGCAGGACATCGTGGCCCGCCACCTCAAGATCCACCCGTCCTTCGACAACTTCCCCGACAAGGTGGCCATCCAGCTCAACGACACCCACCCGGCCATCGCCATCGTCGAGCTGATGCGCATCCTGCTCGACGACCACGGCATGGAGTGGAGCAAGGCCTGGGCCATCTGCCAGTCGGTCTTCGGCTACACCAACCACACGCTGCTCCCCGAGGCCCTCGAGAAGTGGACGGTCGATCTCCTCGGGCGCGTGCTGCCGCGCCACCTCGAGATCATCTACGAGGTGAACGGGAGGTTCCTGGCCCAGATCCAGGGCGACGCCCGCTTCGACGCCGCGGCGCTGGAGCGCATGTCCCTCATCGAGGAGGGGATGCCCAAGCACGTGCGCATGGCCAACCTGGCCGTGGTCGGTTCCCACTCGGTGAACGGGGTGGCGGCGCTGCACACCGAGCTCCTCGAGAAGGAGCTGCTCCACGACTTCTTCAAGCTCTGGCCGGAGAAGTTCAACAACAAGACCAACGGCGTCACCCCGCGCCGCTGGATCCTCCAGGCCAACCCGGAGCTGGCCTCGGTGCTGAACGAGGTGGTCGGGCCGGGCTGGATCACCGACGCCGAGGAGCTCCGGCGCCTCGAGCTGGTGGTGGACGACGCCGCCTTCCGGCGCCGCTTCCGCGAGATCAAGCGCGACAACAAGGAGCGGCTCGCCGAGATCATCCTGCGCGAGAACGGCGTGGAGGTGGACCCCTCGTCGATGTTCGACGTCCAGGTGAAGCGCATCCACGAGTACAAGCGCCAGCTCCTCGACGTCTTCTACGTCGTCCACCAGTACCTGCGCATGAAGGCCGATCCGGACTACCGGCCCGTGCCGCGCACCTGGATCTTCGCCGGCAAGGCGGCCCCCGGGTACGTGATGGCCAAGTGGATCATCAAGCTCGTGAACTCGGTGGCGGCGGTGGTCAACTCCGACCCGGCGGTGAGCAACTGCATGAAGGTGGTCTTCATGCGCAACTACCGCGTGTCGCTGGCCGAGCGCATCTTCCCGGCTGCCGATCTCTCCGAGCAGATCTCCACCGCCGGCAAGGAGGCCTCCGGCACCGGCAACATGAAGTTCGCCCTGAACGGCGCGCTCACCATCGGCACGCTCGACGGCGCCAACGTGGAGATCCGCGAGGCGGTCGGGGCGGAGAACTTCTTCCTCTTCGGGCTCACGGTCCCCGAGGTGCGGGCGTTGAAGCGGGCCGGCTACAACCCCTGGGACTGGTACCGGGGCAATCCCGACCTCAAGGCGGTCATCGACGCCATCGCCGGAGGGACCTTCTCCCCCAGCGAGCCGCGCCTGTTCCAGCCGGTGATCGACTCGCTCCTGCACGGCGGCGACACCTACCTCCTGCTCGCCGACTTCGCCGCCTACGTGGCCGCGCAGGAGCAGGTCTCGGCGGCCTGGCTCGACTACGAGCGCTGGACCCGCATGGCCATCCTCAACGTGGCCCGCAGCGGCTGCTTCTCCTCCGACCGCACCATCCGCCAGTACGCCGAGGAGATCTGGGACGTGGGGCCGATCCCGATCGAGTAGGGGCGTTCTACGGAATCGAGAAGAGCTCGGTGGCCGCGACTTCGCCCGTGACGAGGACCCTTCCGTCCTGGAGAAGGGTGGCCAGGGGAGGGTAGTCCCGGAAGGTCTTCAGATCCACGGTGGTTGCCCAGGTTCCCGTGGCGGGGTCGTAGAGTTCCGCGGTCAGGGAGGCGAAGTGGATGCCGGACCCGGATGCCGCCAGCACCTTCCCGCCGGGGAGCAGGGTGGCCGTGCCCCACCGAGCCTGGCCCATGGAACTCGTGGCCGTGAACGTTCCGGTGGAGGGATCGTAGATCTCCGCGCTCGCGATAGAGCCGCCGGTGTTTATCCCTCCAGCCACAAGGACGCGTCCGTTAGGGAGCAGGGTGGCCATCTGGAAGGCGCGCGCGGCCGCCAGGCCGCCCGTCGCGGACCAGGATCCCGTCGTCGGGTCGTAGACCTCCGCGCTGGAGAAATAGGTGGCGGCGCCGAACTCGTCTTTCCCCCCCATCACGAGGACCTTCCCGCTCGCCAGCAGCGTGGCCGAATGGCCGCTGCGCGCCGTCCCCATGCTCGCGGTCGGGGTCCACGTCCCCGTTCCGGGGTCGAAGACCTCCGCCGTGGCGTTGGTCGTCGTCACACCGAATCCTCCGGTGACGAGCACGCGCCCGCTCGCCAGAAGCGTGGCCGAATGGCGGCTGCGCGCCGTCCCCATGCTCGCGGCCGCGGTCCAGTTTCCGGTCGCCGGATCGTAGATCTCGGCGAGCGCGGAGTTCAGTCCCCCGACCTCGCCCCCCGCGACGAGCACCTTCCCGTTCGGAAGGAGCGTCGCCGTGTGGTAGGTGCGCGCCATGCCCAGGCTGCCGGTGGCGGTCCACGTCCCAACCGCCGGGTCGTAAAGTTCCGCGGTCGCTCCGAAGCCGCTCGCCACCAGCACCTTGCCACCCGGGAGCAGGGTGGCCGAGTGGCCGGAGCGCGCCACGATCATGCTGCCGGTGAGCGACCAGTTCCCGGCGGTGCGCACGGCGATCATCAGCGGGGCCGTCGTGCTGCCCGTGATGTTCGAGGCGGTCACCTCGTACCGGGCCTCAGCCGAGATGGCCGTCGGGGTTCCGCCGATGATGCCCGAGGTGGAGTCCAGGGTGAGGCCGGCCGGAAGCGCCGGAGTCACCGCGTACGCCGCCACCGCGCCCCCACCGCTCGTCGGCGAGTTCGGCGGGATGGCCCGCCCGACCGAGTAGGTCGGGGTGAGGGAGGAGTAGGTGAGCCCACGAGGCGCCTGGACCACCACCGGCGGCGTGCCGGAAGCATCACCGCCCCCTCCGCAGCCGACGATGCCGAGCCAGGTTCCAGCGAGCAGGATGGCGCCACATCGGGTCGAGGCCATGTCACTCCCTTCGCGTCCTCACGACGGTTGATCATGGGACAGCCCGGGAAGGTTTTCCTGACCCTCGAAGCCAGCGCGGATCTCGAGGACCCGGTTCAATGAGAATTTACGAGTCGCGAATCGCGCCCTACCGCCCGCGCGGCGTCCAGCCGAAGCGCTCGAGCGAGACGCGCCCCCGCTCGTCCATCACCACGCCTTCGCCCTCGAGCAGCGCCCGCTGCACGGCCGAGCCCATCGGGTCGAGGATGGAGATGGCCGCCAGGCCCCGGGGGCGGCTGCCCAGCACGCGCTGCCAGGGGATGCGGTGCCGGGCGCCCCGCAGCGCCGCGAGGGCGTAGCCGACCTGGCGCGCCGCGCGCGGCTTGCCGGCCAGCAGCGCCACCTGGCCGTAGGTGGCCACGCGGCCGCGGGGGATCCGCGCGACGACGGCGTAATACGCCCGCCAGCCAGCCGGGGGAGCCCCCCGACGCGGCATCCCGCCCGGGGCCGTCCGGTTTCGCTTGCCAACCACCCCTTCGTCATTACGCTGACCGGATGAACAACGCACGACTCCCGCTCGCCGTCCTCGCCGCCGTCGCCCTCGCCGGTTGCGGCGTCCAGTCCATCCCGCAGGCCAACAACGCCGTGGCCGGAGCCTGGGCCGAGGTCGAGAACCAGTACCAGCGCCGCGCCGACCTGGTCCCGAACCTGGTCGAGACGGTGAAGGGCTACGCGGCCCACGAGCAGCAGACGCTCGAGGGGGTCATGGCGGCGCGCGCCCAGGCCACCCAGGTGAAGCTCACCGCCGACCAGCTCACCCCCGAGAACATGAAGAAGTTCGAGCAGGCGCAGAGCGGGCTCACCATGGCGCTCGGCAAGCTGCTGGCGGTCTCCGAGGCCTACCCAAATTTGAAGGCCAACGAGAACTTCCGCGACCTCCAGGTGCAGCTCGAGGGCACCGAGAACCGCATCGCGGTGGCGCGCCGCCGCTACATCCAGTCGGTGCAGGACTTCAACAACCTGATCACCGTGCCGCCCACCAGCTTCACCAACAGCCTCTTCTACCACCACGCCGCCAAGCCCCAGTTCGCCGCCACGACGCCCGGCGCCGCCGAGGCGCCCAAGGTGAAGTTCTAGGGAGCGCGACGTGACCCGCGGCCCCGCGGCCGCCCTGGCCCTGCTGCTCCTGGTCGCGGCCCCGCCCGTTGCCGCCGAGGTGGCCGTGCCGCGCCTGACCGGCCCGGTGGTGGACCCGGCCGGAGCCATCGACGCGCGCTGGGAGCAGCGCCTCGGCGACCTGTCGCGCGCGGCGCGCGCCCAGCACGGCGGGGCCGGCCCGCAGCTGCAGTACCTGGTGGTCTCCACCACCGACGGCGAGGCCATCGAGGACTTCTCGATGCGGGTGGCCGAGGCCTGGAAGCTCGGGAGCAAGGGCAAGGACGACGGCGTCCTCGTGGTGGTCGCCGTGAAGGACCGCAAGGTCCGCATCGAGGTGGGCGGCGGGCTCGAGGGCGGGCTCACCGACGCCCAGTCCGGGAGGATCATCCGCACCGCCATCGTCCCGGCCTTCAAGGAGGGGCGTTACGGGGAGGGGCTCCACGCCGCCGGGCGGCAGATCCTGGGTGCGCTGGGCGCGCTCCCGCAGGGGATGGAGAAGCCCCAGGGGCGCCAGACCGTCGAGAAGGAGATCGACGGCATCCCGATCCTGGGCGCCCTGTTCGCCTTCCTGTTCGGGCTCGGGTCGCCCGTCTTCATCCTGATCGTCATCGCCTTCGTGATCATCCGGGCGCTCCTCGGCGCCAGCCGGCACGGGCCGCGCGGTCCCTGGGGCGGTGGTGGGTTCGGCGGCGGCGGGTTCAGCAGCGGCGGTGGCGGCGGTGGAGGCTGGAGCGGCGGCGGCGGCGGCTTCAGCGGCGGCGGCGCCTCGGGGAGCTGGTAGGAGCGGCCATGGCACTCGATTCCCTTTTTCCGAAGGAGGCCCAGGAGCGGATCGCCGCGGCGGTGCGGCGGGCCGAGTCCACCAGCACCGGCCAGGTGGTCCCGGTTGTGGTGGAGCGCTCGGAGCCCTACGAGGAGGCTCGCTGGATCGGCGCGGTCGTGGGCGCGGCGCTCGCCACCATGGCGGTGGAACTGCTGGTGGACGACCCCGCCGTGGCCGAGGTGCTGCTCTTCCAGGTCCTCGCCGGCGTGGTGGGCTGGCTCGTGGGGCGGCTCCCGGCGGTGGAGCGGCTGCTGGCCGGCCGCCGCCACCAGGAGCAGGCCGTGCACGGGCGGGCCGAGCAGGCCTTCTTCGAGCACGGCCTCCACCAGACCCGGGAGGGCACCGGCGTGCTGGTCTTCGCCTCGCTGCGCGAGCACCGGGCGGTGATCATCGGCGACCGGGGCATCCACGCGCGCATGGGGGACGAGGAGTGGCAGCGGGCCGTCGATGCGCTGGTGGCCGGGATGCGCGGCGGAACGCCCGGCCAGGGGTTCGAGGCCGCCATCGACCTCGTCGGAGCCAGGCTCGCCGAGCACTTCCCCAGGCGGGAGGGAGAGCCCCGCGCCAACGAGCTCCCCGACGGGCTGAATCGCGGCAGCTGACCCGCCGGGACTGTTGACAAGCCATCCGCCCGAACGGATAAGTCGGGCATGCCTCCAAGGAACCCCCCCGCCTCCCGGCGCCCCCGCGCGCGCGTCCGGGGAGCGCGGGTCCCGGGCCACGAGCGGGCCCACCCCGCCGCCGGCAACGACCTCACCCCGGTCCTGGGGGCGAACCTGCGCCGGTTGCGCGGCCGCCGCAACCTCTCGCTGGAGAAGCTGGCCAAGCTCTCCGGCGTCTCCCGGGCCATGCTCGGGCAGATCGAACTCGGGCAGAGCGCACCCACGGTGAACGTGCTGTGGAAGATCGGCACGGCGCTCGAGGTGCCCTTCAGCGCCCTCATCACCAGCCGCTCCACCGCCTCCTTCCACGTCATGCGCGCCGACCAGGCCAAGCGGCTGGCCTCCTCCGATGGCAGCTTCGTGTCGCGGGCGCTCTTCCCCTTCGACGAGCCGCGCCGGGTCGAGTTCTACGAACTGCGCCTCGCGCCCGGCGGGGTCGAGCGGGCCGACGCCCACCCGCCCGGCACGGTGGAGAATCTCGTGGTGAGCCGCGGCGCCATGGAGATCGAGACCGGCGGCGGCACCCACGCGCTCGGCCCCGGCGACGCCGTAGTCTTCGAGGCCGACGCACCCCACTCCTACCGGAACGCGGGCGACGTCGAGGCGGTCATGTACCTCGTCATGACCTACGCCGACACGGTGGGGTAGGGGATGGGGCGACCGACGCACGAGCTCCTGGTGGAGCGTGGCGTGGCTTCCCCCGAGGCGGTGATGCGCGCCGAGGCCGCCGCCGAGAAGGGGGGCACGCGCCTGTGCAGCGAGCTGCTCGCCGCCGGCGAGGCGACCGAGGAGGCGCTGGTCACGGTCCTGGCCGAGAGGCACGGATGGCCCGGGGTCGATCTCTCCCGATCCGAGATCCTGGCCGACGCCCTGCGGCTCGTCCCGCCGCGGGTGGCGCTGGCCGACAACATCCTCCCGCTCTCCACCGAGGGCGGCCGGCTTCACCTGGCCGTGGCCGACCCCGACAGCGGGAACCGCGTGCTGGCCGAGGTCCGGTTCGTCACCGGGATGGAGATCTCCCCCTACGTCGCCGTGGCCGGGGCGCTGCGCAAGGCCATCGTGGAGGCCTACGACGGGCTCTTCCGGGACGCGCCGGCCTGGCGCGGGGCCCACGCCACTCCAGGGTGCGGCGTCGCCTATTCCGCTCCGGTGGAGCTGTCGCTCCCGGAGGGCGACGAGGTGATCATCGTCGTGGACGACGATGCGCACGGAGCCCCGCCCGACGTCATCGTGCCGGAGGCTCCGGGCGGGACGGCCGAGGCCCGGGCCGACCTCTCGGGCGACGCGCGGCGGATCCTGGTGGTGGACGACGAACCCGAGATCCGGACCCTGCTCGAGCGGGCGCTCTCGGCCCGCGGATTCACCGTGGAGACCGCGCCCGACGGCGAGGAGGGGCTGGCGCGCATCGCCTCCCACCCGCCCGCGCTGGTCCTCCTCGACGCGATGCTCCCGCGCATCCACGGCTTCGAGGTGGCCCGCCGGCTGCGCGCCGACGCCCGCACCCGGGACCTCCCGGTGATCATGATGACCGCGGTGTACCGCGGCTGGCGGTTCGCCCAGGACGCCCGGGACGCCTACGGTGCCGAGGACTACATCGAGAAGCCCTTCCGGCTCGACGACGTGGTCCGGCGGATCGACTCGGTTCTCGAGGCAACGGCCACCCGCGGCCCGGTGAAGCCCTCCGGGGGGGATCTCATGATCCGCCGGGGGAAGGAGCTCCTGCTGGCCGGACGCCTCGACGCCGCCGCGGCCGCGCTCCAGGAGGCCATCGCGGCCGATCCCTTCGCCGCCGAGGCCCACCACCAGCTGGCGAAGACGCTGCGTGCCCAGGGCGAGCACTTCCGCGCCATGACCTCCTTCGAGCGGGCGGTCGAGTTGCGGGCCGACTTCTTCCCGGCCCTGCGCAGCCTGGCCGCGCTCTACGCCGAGAAGGGCTTCCGCCGGAAGGCGGTCGAGACCCTGGAGCGCGCGCTGGTCGCCGCGCCCGATCCGGTGGCCCGCGACGCGGTCCGCTCGGACCTGCTCGACCTGCTCGAGGCCTGAGCAGCGCCCTGCCCGTCGGCGCCGCAGCCGCGGACGCCGTCCTCGCCTCCGCTGCCTGTGATCCGTTCACCGGGCAGGAGGCCGCTGCTCGACCTCCGGGCAACTCACCCCCGATCCGCCTCCTCTCCCGGGCCTCCCGGGCCTCCCGGCCATCCGGCACGCCCGGTGCAGATGCCCCGGCTGTCGGGCGGTCGGGCGCGTGCTCGGTGCGCAGGCGGAGACAAACCCCCAACCTCAGGGAGAAACACGATGGCAGTCGAACCCACGATCAGCGAGCTCGCCAAGAACCTCGCCGACACGCAAGTCGCCCTCAACATCGTCTGGACGATGATGGCGGGCTTCCTCGTCATGTTCATGCAGGCCGGCTTCGCGCTGGTGGAGACGGGCCTCACGCGCGCCAAGAACGCCGCGCACACCATGGGGATGAACTTCCTCGTCTACGCCATCGGCATCATCGGCTTCTACTTCATCGGCTTCGGCCTGCAGATGGGCGGCGTCGGCTCCGCCTTCGGCGAGACCACGCTGACGAAGGAGTTCACTGTCAGCCTCTTCGGCAAGGACTTCGGCCTCTTCGGCATGAGCGGGTTCGGCCTTCCCCTCTCCATGTTCACCCCGGCGGTGGCCGCCACCTTCCTCTTCCAGATGGTGTTCATGGACACCACCTGCACCATCCCCACCGGCGCCGCCGCCGAGCGCTGGAAGATCTCCTCCTTCGTCCTCTTCAGCTTCGTGATCTCGACGATCATCTACCCCATCTACGCCAACTGGACGTGGGGCGGCGGCTGGCTCTCCACCATGGGCACGAACTTCGGGCTCGGCCACGGCCACGTGGACTTCGCCGGCAGCTCCGTCGTCCACCTCACCGGCGGCGTCATGGCGCTGGTGCTCGCCAAGATGATCGGCCCGCGCATCGGCAAGTACGGCGCCGACGGCCGGGTCAACCCCATCGCCCCGCAGAGCATCCCCCAGGTCATGATCGGCACGTTCATCCTGGCCTTCGGCTGGTTCGGCTTCAACGCCGGCTCGACCCTCTCCGGCATGGACACCCGGCTTTCCGTGGTCGCCGTGAACACCATGCTGGCGAGCGCCACCGGCGCCTTCTCGGCCTACCTCTACGTGAAGATCAAGTACGGCAAGGCCGACCCGTCCTGGCTCGCCAACGGCATGCTGGCCGGCCTGGTGGCCGTCACCGCTCCCTGCGCCTTCATCTCCTCCTGGGCCGCCATGCTCATCGGCGCCATCGCCGGCGTGCTCGTCATCCTGGCCGCCACCTTCATCGACACCGTTCTCAAGATCGACGACCCGGTCGGCGCCATCGCGGTGCACGGCGTGAACGGGGCCTTCGGCGTGCTCGCCACCGGGATCTTCGCCAACGGCGTCTACGGCCAGGGGCTGAACGGCGTGGCCAAGGGCGTCACCGGCCTGCTCTACGGAGACTCGGGCCAGTTCCTGGCCGAGGTCATCGCCATCGTCGCCAACATCGCCTGGGTCGCACCCGTCGCCGCGCTGTCCTTCCTCGCCATCGGCAAGATCGTCGGCAACCGCGTGGAGGCGGAGGACGAGGTGAACGGCCTCGACCTCTCCGAGATGGGCGTCCACGGCTACTCGGCCGACCCCGGCCCCGGAACCGGCATCACGCCGCACGCGTACGGCGCGACGGCAACGACCGCGACGGTCGCCACCGTTGTGGGGCGGTAGCGAACCCGTCGAGGACAGGGGGGCGCCGGCGGATCCGAGCCCGCCGGCGCCCTTCGCTTTTGTCCCGGGAGGGGCGCACGCGCCCCGGACGTCCACGCGGCGTCTCCCGGACCAGGGTGTAGGATCGCCGCAGGAGCGCGCCCCTGGATCCCTACGAACCCCTCCTCTCGCTCGGAATGGCCGTCGTGGCCGGCCTCCTCATCGGCCTCGAGCGCGAGCAGTCGGCGCCCGCAGACAAGGGGCCCGAGTCGTTCCTGGGGGGAGCCCGGACCTACCCGCTGGTGGCGTTGACCGGGGCGCTCTCGGGGCTGCTCGGCCGCGCGTTCGGCGCACCGGTCGTGGTGATGGCCTTCGCGGCCGTGGTGATCTTCCTGGCCGTGGCCTACGTGGACGTGGTCCGGCGCGGGACCGAGCGCGGACTCACCTCCGAGGCGGCCTTCCTCATCACCTTCCTGCTCGGCGCCCTCTCGGTGGCGCACGACATCATCCCGCAGGGCGGACGGCGGGTCTTCACGGTCCTGGGCGCGGCGGTGGCGGTGACGGCGCTCCTCTCCTCGAAGCCGGTGGTCCAGCCGCTCATCCGGCGGCTCTCCCGGGAGGACGTGGTCAGCGTCCTCAAGTTCCTCGTCGTCGCGCTCCTCCTCGTTCCCTGGCTGCCCGACCGCGACTTCGGCCCGCTGGGAGCGCTCAACCTCCGGACCATCGGCTGGATGATGCTGCTCGTGGCCGGGGTGAGCTTCGTCGGCTACGCGGCCACGCGAATGCTCGGCCCGGAGCGGGGACTCACCGTGACCGGGTTCGTGGGCGGCCTGGTCTCCTCCACCGCCGTGACGCTCGCCATGTCGTCCCGCTCGAAGGGCAACGTGGCCATGGAGCGGCCGGCGGCCCTGGCCGTCGTCCTGGCCTCGTCGATCGTCTTCGTGCGCGTGCTCGTGGTGGTGGCCTTCGTGGACTTCAAGCTGGCCACCGCGCTCGCCGTTCCCATGCTGGCGATGGCCGCCGTGGGGCTCGGCGCCTGCGCCTTCCTCTACCGGAGATCGGCCGCCATGGGGTCCGGCGAGCCCCTGCACCTCAAGAACCCGGTCAACCTCTCCTCGGCCTTCGAGTTCGCGCTCATCTTCGCCGCCGTCATGGCCGGCTCCAAGCTGGCCAGCCACTACCTGGGGTCGGCGGGCGTCTACGCCGCCGCGCTCGTCGCCGGCAGCGCCGACATGGACGCCATCGCCCTCTCCATGGCCGAGCTGGCCGGCGACCAGGTCCCGTTCGCGGTTGCGGCGACGGCGGTCGTGCTGGCCGGCTTCACCAACACCGTCGTGAAGGGCGGCATGGCGGTGGCGCTGGGCAGCTGGGGCTACGCCCGCATCGTCGTCACCAGCTTCGCCGCCATCCTGGCCGCCGGGGGGCTCTCGCTCCTGGCCGTATGGAGGTAGTCTCGGGGCGTGCCCACCGGCGAGCCCTTCAGCACCGCGCTCCTCCTCACCACCGGTGGAATCCTGCTCGCCGCCAGCGTGCTCTTCTCGGGTGCCACGCGCCGCCTGGGGATGCCGGTGGGGCTGGTCTTCGTGGCCATCGGCATGCTGGCCGGCCGCGAGGGGCTGGGGATCTCCTTCGACGATTACGCCTTCGCCTGGCGCCTCGGCACGGTGGCGCTGGCCCTCATCCTCTTCGACGGCGGGCTCAACACGCCGGTGGCCTCCTTCCGGGTGGCGCTGGCGCCGGCCGGGGTGCTGGCCACGGCGGGCGTGCTGGCCACGGCCGGCCTGGTGGGGGCCTTCGCCCGGCTGCTCGGCCTCCCCTGGGAGCAGGCGCTGCTCCTCGGGGCCATCGTCTCCTCCACCGACGCGGCGGCGGTCTTCTCCATCCTCCGGTCGAGCGGCATCCAGCTGAAGCGCAGGGTGGGGGCCACCCTGGAGCTCGAGTCGGGGCTCAACGACCCGATGGCGGTGATCCTCACCGAGGCCCTCACCTCCCAGCTCGTCACCGGGCGCCCGCTGGGATGGCGCACCGCCGTCGAGGTGGTGCTCAAGCTCGGGGTGGGGCTCCTGGCCGGGCTCGCCATCGGGTGGGCCGGGCGCTGGGTGCTCTCGCGGGTGAGGCTGCCGGTGGGCGGGCTCTACCCGGTGCTCACCACCGCCATCGCGCTCCTGGCCTTCGGCGTCCCCGAGCTCCTCCACGGGAGCGGTTTCCTCTCCGTGTACATCGCGGCGGTGCTCATCGGCAACGGGGCGCTGCCCTTCAAGGGCGGGGTGCTCCACGCCCACGACGCCGGGGCCTGGTTCCTCCAGGTCTGCATGTTCCTCGTGCTCGGCCTGCTGGGAACCCCCTCGAGCCTGCTGGCGAGCGGGCTCACCGGCGTGGCCCTGGGGCTCTTCCTGCTCGTGGCCCGTCCGCTGGTGGTGGTCCCCATGCTGGCCCTCTTCGGCTTCCGCTGGCCGGAGCGGCTCTTCGTGGGATGGGTCGGGCTGCGGGGGGCGGTGCCCATCATCCTCGCCATGGTGCCGGTGCTGGCCCGGGCGCCCGGCGCGGCCGTCATCTGGAACGCCGTCTTCTTCATCGTGCTGGTGAACATCACCGTGCTCGGGTTCACCGCCGGCCGGGGGGCGCGGCGCCTCGACCTCCAGGCGGCACGCCCGCCGCCCCCGCACGGGCTCATCGAGATCTCGTCGAGCCGGCCCCTCGACGCAGAGATCGAGGTCTTCTACGTGGACCCCGCCTCGGCGGTGGCGGGGTCCACGCTGGCCGACCTGCCCCCGTTCCCGGCCGGCTCGGCGGTGCTCATGGTGCTGCGCGGCGACGACCTCCTCACCGCCCGCGGCGCCACCGTCCTCGAGCCCGGCGACCACGTCTACGTGCTCACCCGGGCCGAGGACGCCGGCTTCGTCCACCTGCTCTTCGGGGAGGCCGAGCAGGCCTGACGGCGGCGCCATGACGGCGGCGCCCGCCCCTCCGTGATAGGAAAGACCGCATGAAACTCTTCTACGTGCCGAAGACCCGGGCCACGCGCCCGCGGTGGGTCCTCGAGGAGCTCGGCGTCCCCTACGAGCTCGTCCGGCTCCAGGCCGGCCCGGCCGGTACCCGCAGTCCGGAGCACCTGGCGCGCAATCCGCTCGGCCACGTCCCGGTCCTGGAGGACCGCGGGCAGTACGTCTTCGAGTCGGGCGCCATCTGCATGCACCTCGCCGACCTCTTTCCGGAGAGGCGGCTCCTGCCCCCGCCGGGGACCGTGGACCGGGCCCACGCCTACCAGTGGGTGCTGTTCTCGCTGACCGAGATGGAGCCGCCGCTCATCGAGCTCTCGGCCGAGGCCAGGAAGCCCGACGTCGAGAAGAACGCATCGGTGATCGCCGGGGCCCGGGCGCGCTTCGGAAAGGTGGCCGACCTCCTCGAGGCGGTGCTCAGGGATCGAAAGTACCTGGTGGGGGACGCCTTCGGCGTGGCCGACGTCATGGTGGGCGCCACGCTGGCCTGGGCCGGCGCCATGCGCCTCGTCGAGGCCAGGCCCTCGCTGGAGGGGTACCTGACGCAACTGCGGGCGCGCCCGGCCTGGCAGCGGGCGCTGGTGGACTGACCTTCAGCCGGAGACCTTCCAGGCCGCCAGCACCTGCTTCTCCCGCTCGCGGGAGAGGCCCGCCCTGGGCTTGGCCCGCCGCTCCGGCGGAAGCCCGTTCCACCAGGAGAGCGTGTCCCGCGCGGTCTCGCCGAGCGGCCGGAAGCGCAGTCCCGCCGCCACCGCGCGCGCGATGGAGACCTGCGACATCCCGCTCTCCGCGCCGCCCGCCGGGATCCAGACCGGCATGTCGCCCCAGGGCTCCACCTTCTCCTTCTCCAGGAAGGGCCAGGGAACCCAGGTGAGCGGGGCCGCCGGCCCGGCGCCCGGCTGGCAGGCCTCGAGCATGGCGCGCATCGAGGTGCGGGAGGCCGGCCCCACCGCGTTCACGATCCCGGTGGCCCGGCGCCCGGCCATGTCCACCATCCAGTTGCCCAGGTCGCGCACGTCCACCACCTGGATCGGGTCGTCGCCGGTTCCCGGCGCCAGGACCTCGCCTCCCTCGGCGAGCCGCACCGGCCAGTAGGTGAACCGGTCGGTGGGGTCGCCGGGGCCGACGATGAGGCCGGGGCGCACCACCAGCACGCGCCCGGGCATGGCCGCCTCGGCGGCTCGCTCGCAGGCCGCCTTGAGGGCCCCGTAGTTCGCCCGGACGTCCTCGGTGGACGGGTCGGAGAGCTGGGCGATCTTCGCGCCCTCGTCGGAGCCGGGCGGGATGGCCTCGTCGTAGGCCGAGATGGAGGAGACGAAGAGGTAGCGCTCCACCGAGGGTGCGAGAAGCTCCGCCGACATCCGCACGATGCGCGGGACGTATCCCGAGGTGTCGATCACCACGTCCCACTTGCGGCCGGCGAGCGCCTCGAGCTTCCCGTCCCGGTCGCCCAGGAGCTGCTCCAGGTCGGTGAACCGGCCGGGGTTGGTCTTGCCGCGGTTGAAGAGGGTCACCACGTCGCCGCGGGCCCGCGCCGCCTCGACCAGCGCCGGTCCGAGGAAGCCCGTGCCCCCCAGGATGAGGATCCTCGAGGGCCCGTCCGCGCGGGAGGAGCCGCCCGGCCCTCCGGCCTTTGGCGATGCGCAGGCGGCCAGGGTGGCGAGGGAGGCCTGCAGGAAGTCGCGCCGGGTCATGGCCATGTCGCGCCTCTCAGGTGCGGAACTCTGCCGCCATCCGGCGCCGCATCCGGTCGTCGGGGAACGGTCCCGTGCCGGCGGCGAGGTTGTCGGCCATGTGGTCGGGGCGACGCGTGGCGGGGATGGCGCTCGTCACGGCGGGGTGGGAGAAGACGAACTTGAGGAAGACCTGGGCCCAGGAGGCCGCCCCGATCTCGGCGGCCCAGGGGGGCAGCGCCTTCCCGCGCACGGCGGAGAAGAGGGCGCCCTCCTCGAACGGGCGCATCACCAGCACGGCCACGCCGGCGTCGGCCGCGGCCGGCAGGAGCCGCTTCTCGGCCTCGCGCGAGGAGATGGAGTAGGGGAGCTGCACGAAGTCCACCTTCGCCGTGGCCATGAGCTTCTCGAGCAGCGGGAAGGAGGACGGGGAGTAATGGGTGATCCCCAGGTGGCGGATCTTCCCCTGCTCCTTCCATGCGCGCAGCACCGGCAGGTGGGTCTCCCAGTCGAGCAGGTTGTGGACCTGCATGAGGTCGATGCGATCGGTGCGGAGCCGCCGCATCGACTCGCGCATCTGCGCCTCGCCCTGGGCCTTGCCGGTGGTCCAGACCTTGGTGGCCAGGAAGGGGCGGGGGAGCGGGCCCGACGCGGCGACGATGTCGCCGGCCACCGACTCGGCGCGGCCGTACATGGGGGAGGAATCGACGACGCGCCCGCCGCCCTGCAGGAAGAGGCGCATCACCTCGGCGAGCGGCGCCCGCTCCTCAGCGGACGCTCCCACGTCGAAGGTCAGCCAGGTGCCGAGGCCGACGACCGGGAGGAGCTCGCCGGTTCGCGGGATGGGACGGCTGGCCATCGTGCCACCTCCTGCTCCGGCGGCCCGGGCCGGGAGCGCGACCGAGAGCATGCCCCCGGCGGCGGCCTGAAGGAAGCGGCGGCGCGTCATTGGCCGGATCACGACGGCGCCCCCGGCGTCCCGGCGATCTCGCGACGACGCTCCTCCCGGGCGAGCCAGAGCGCGAGGCCGACGCCCGCAAGCCCCACCGGGACCGCGAGGAGCAGGCTCCCCGCGATCCCCGCCCCCGCGGCGGAGAGGCCGCGGGCCAGCCAGGCCGAGCCCGCGTCGCCGGCGCGGTAGACCACCGTGTCCACGAAGGCCTTCGACTTGTACCGCTCCTCGCGCGTCACCACGGTGTAGAGGACCTCCCGGGCCGGACGCTCCACGGCATAGCTGGCGGCGCGCCGCAGCGCCTGGAACGTGGCCAGCACCCAGAAGGTGGGCCAGCCGGCCGCGATGGCGAAGCCGCCGGCCGTGACGGCGGGCACGAGCGCCAGGGCCGCGCCCAGCCCGAGCCGGGAGACGATCCGCCCGGTGGCGAGAGATCCAGTGAGGAGCGCGGCCACGTTCACCGCCAGGTCCACCCGGGCGAAGAGGCGCGTCCGCGAGGCCGAGTCGAGCCCGGAGGCCGCCACCAGGTGGGCCACCTGGAAGTAGAGGAGGGTCGAGCCCAGGGTGAAGAGGAGCATCTGGCCGGCGATGCCCAGGAGGTAGCGATCGCGGAAGACCATGGCCACGCCGCTCCAGGCGCTCCCGCCCAGCGCCGCGCCCTCCTCGCGGGCCGCCTCCTCGCCCGTCGTTGCGTCCCCGGCGCCGCTCCGACGCGACCAGCCGACGATCCTGCGCATCGCCTGGGTGGACACCTCGAGGAAGACGGCCGACACCAGGACCAGGTTCGCCACCCCGACGGTCCCGACCAGGAATTCCACGCAGAGCGGGCCGGCGATGGCCCCGGCACTCCCGCCCGCCGCGACGAAGCCGAAGAGCCGCTTCCCCTGGTCGGCGGTGAAGAGGTCCACGAGCAAGGACCAGAAGACCGAGACCACGAAGAGGCCGTAGACGCTCACCCAGACGAAGAAGGCCCGGGCCAGCGGCGCCGGCGCCACCCCGGCCCGGAACAGCCCCCAGAAGAGGAGCAGCGTGAGGAGGAAGAAGCGGTAGACGAGGGGCACGGCCCGGGCGCGCGGCACCCGGGCCACCAGGCGCGCGTAGATGGGGACCGCCACCAGCATGAGCCCGAAGGTGGCCGTGAAGTTCCAGGGCAGGTTGTCCACGCCGCCGCGGATGCCCATCTCCTCCCGGAGCGAGCGCAGCACGTAGTAGCCGCAGAGCAGGGCGAAGAAGGAGGCGAAGGCCCAGAGCGCCGGGGCCGCCTCGCCGGGACGTGCATCGACGGGACGGGCCATCCGGGCTCCCGGCCCTGCCTACAGCTGGATGACCTTGGCCTGCTGGGCCTGGGCGCGGAAGCGCTCCGGCCATCCCGCCCCGGAGAGGCGCGTCGCCGCCTCGACGGCGAGGTGCCGTCCCACGGCGCCCAGTTCCACGTTCCGTCCCAGCCCCTGCACGCAGGAGGGGCAGTTGGTGAGCATCAACGTGCCGGCGGGGAGCCCCTCCATGGCCTCCTTCACCGCGCCGGCCTTGCGGTGGAGCATGGAGTCGGTGATGTCCGGCCGGGAGAGGGCCAGCGTGCCCGCCTCCGAGCAGCAGTTGGGGACCTCGGTGGCCTCGAAGCCGGCCCGGGCCAGCGTGGCCACGCCGGCGCCCCGCAGCGAGTCGTGGCAGGGGGTGTGGTAGAGGGCCGCCGGGGCCTTGCCCGGGAGCGTGAGCCCGGCGTCGAGCGCGAACCCGACCGCGTCCACCACCGGGGCCCCGAAGATCTTCTCGACCTCCATCCCCTCGAGCCCGTCCATGCAGGTGCCGCAGCTCACCACCACCGCGTCGAACTCCAGGTGGGAGAGCATGTCGCGGATCTGGCTGAAGAGGATGGTGTCGCGCAGGACCGTGCGGCCGTGCTGCTCGGTGAGCGCGTTGGCGTGGGCCGGGAAGCCGCAGCACAGGAAGGGCGGCGGGATGACCACCCGCGTCCCGGTCTCGAGGAGCAGGTGGATGGCGGCCTGGGAGATGCGCGAGAAGAGCCGCTCCGAGCCGCAGCCCGGGAAGTAGAAGACGGTGCGGTCCGGCTCGCCCTCGGGCTCGAAGACCAGGGCCTGGTCGGCGCGGCACTCCGGGACCACGTCGCGCAGCGTGCCCTCGTCGGCTTGCGTGACCGGCGAGCGCAGCGTGGCCAGCAGCCGGGAGTTCCCGTCGAGCCTCTGGAGCGGACCGGTGACCTCGTGCCCGGCGCGCTGCAGCGCCCCGCCGATGGTGACCAGCCCGGTGCGGAGCAGCTTGTTCCCGAGGCGCGACCGGGTGTCGAGGTAGCGCAGGGTGAGGCGGGTGGTGATGGGCATCTGCTTGAAGCCGCGCGCCGCCAGGATCTCCCGCTCGATGACCGTGACCTCGCCGGTGTCGATGTCCACCGGGCAGGGCTTCAGGCACTTGTGGCAGATGGTGCAGTGGTCGGCCACCTCCTCGAGGTGGCGGAGCAGCTCGAAGGAGCCCGAGCGCTGGCGCTGGGCGTCGTAGAGCAGCGCCTCGATGAGGGCGCCGATGGCCAGGTTCTTGTTGCGCGGGTGGAAGAACATCCCCCGGCCCGGGTAGAAGACGCAGCAGTCGGGCTTGCACTTGCCGCAGCGAACGCAGGTGGCGATGCGCCGGGCCAGCTCCTCGAGCTGCCCGTGCTGCAGGATGCGGGCCTCGAGCTTGAGCAGGTTGAAGGAGGGCGTGTAGATCTGCTCGAGCGCCGCCAGGTCGGAGAGCTTGCCCGGGTTCATGAGGCCGCCCGGATCCACCACGCGCCGGTAGGCCTCGAGCTCCTTGCGCCGCTCCGGGTCCCAGTACTTGAGCTTGGTGACGCCGATGCCGTGCTCGCCGGAGACCACGCCGCCCAGCTCGCCGACCCGGTCGAAGACCTTCTCCACCACCGCCTCCGACCGGCGCAGCATCTGCCGATCGTTGGAGAGCACCGGGATGTTCACGTGCACGTTGCCGTCGCCGGCGTGCATGTGGGTGGCGAGCACGATCAGGCGGGCCCGCACCTCCTCCCAGACGGCGGAGACGGTGGCGGCCACCTTGGGATGGGTGGCGAGCAGCGCCGCCAGGTCCTGCCGGAGCCGGTCGGTGACGGCGAGCGAGCGCACCTCGGCCTCGCCGGCCCTGGCGATGGCCTCGCGGGCGCTGGTGCAGGCAGAGAGCGCCGCCGTGAGCTTGGGCGCCCAGAGCGCGTCCGGGGGAGTGGGAACCCCGTGCAGGTAGGTCTCGGCGCGGCGGACGAAGTTCTCCTGGCAGTGACGCTCCTCGTGGACGTTCATCGCGTCGATGAAGAGCGAGAACTCGGCGAGTGCCGTGAGGGGGAGGACCACGTCCTCGTTCACCTTGAAGGCGTTGGTGCGCCGGGCGATGGCGCCGAGCTTCTTGCGGTCGGCCCAGAAGCGCTTTCCCTCGGCGGCGTCGCGCGCCTCGGCCAGGAAGGTCTTCCCGTGGGGAGCCAGGATGGAGCGGACGCGGGCCACGCCGCGCGCCACCTGCTCGGGGGTGTGGCCGACCACGTCCACGATGATGACCGCCTTGGGGGTCTCGGTCCGCGGCGCCTTCACCTGGTAGCCGATGGCCTTCACGTACTGGTCGTCGAAGTGCTCGAGCGCCGAGAGGGCCTCCTCGCCGCGGTTGGGCATCTCCCGGGCGATCTCCAGGATCACCTGGCTGGCCTCGTCGAAGTCGGGGCCGAAGAACTCCAGGCACAGGGTGCGGGTGTGCGGGTAGGCCGGGTAGAGGATGAACTCGGCCGAGGTGATGACGCCGTCGGTGCCCTCCTTCTGCACCCCGGGCAGCCCTCCCAGCGCCTTGTTGGTGATGTCCTTCCAGAGCCCTCGCTTGCGGATCTCGCTCCCCAGCAGCTCGATGGCGCGCACCAGCGCGCCGGCGCCGTCGCGGACCTCGAAGCGCACCACGTCGTCGAAGAGGATCTTGCGCAGCTGGTGGTTGACCCGGTGCACCGTCCAGTCGTGGCCGCCGGGCATGGCGATGCGGAACGACACCAGGTTGTCGATGCAGGTGCCCCACAGGACGCAATCCTTGCCGCCGGCGTTCTCGGCGATGTTCCCGCCGATGGTGCAGGCCCAGGCGCTGGTGGGGTCGGTGGCGAAGACCAGGCCGCGGTGGGTGGCATGCTCCATGGCCGCCTCGGTGATGACCCCGGCCTCGAGGTCCACCACCTGCCCCGTCACCGTCCGTCCGTCGTCCAGGACGAACGGGCGCGACGACACGCCGCGGATCCGGTTCAGCTTCTCCGTGTTCACCATCACGCAATCGGGCGTGAGCGGGATGGCGCCGCCGGTGAGCCCCGTCCCCGCGCCGCGCGGGATGGCGTGGAGCCTGAGATCCCGGATGGCGGAGAGGAGCGGCGCCACCTGCGACTCCTCGGTGGGGGTCACCACGGCGAGCGGGAGGTGCAGGCGCCAGTCGGTGGCGTCGGTGGCGTGGGCGGTCAGCGTGAAGGGGTCGAGCAGGACGTTCTCCCGCCCCACCACGGCCCCCAGGGCCCGCCGGATCCGGGCGTGCAGGTCGGGCATGCGCCGGACCTCGTCGCGAACGCCGTCGAGCATGCGCCGGGCCTCGGCCAGGACCTCGAGCACCAGGGCGTCGTTCCCGGCCCCGTCCTGGATGACCCTGAGGTTCGCCTCGGCGTCGCCGAAGAAGCGCTTGCGCCGGCTGGACGAGGTGACGAGCTCCTGGCGGAGGTAAGGATTGCGCCGGTGGACCAGCACCTCGCCGAAGACCCGCATGAGGAGCCGGGCCGAGCGGCCGGTGACCCGGCGCTCCCGCAGTTCCTCGAGCTTCTTCCAGACCCCCTTGCCGAGCAGCGACGACACCGCCTGCCGGTCGTCGGCGGAGGTGTAGTTGTAGGGGATCTCGCGGTGGCTGGGATTTGTCATGGTCCTCCCGCACGGGGCGGACCATCACTTCTAGCAGGTTCCGTGCCCCGGACCCACCACGAAAATGTCAGTAAATTCATGTATATGAACTGACGGGTTCCCGGCCGGGTCGCAGCAGAATCTGCGCCTCCGGGCCGGGTCCCGCCATGCCGGCGCCGCCGCGCCGGTCCAGCCCTGCCTATCCCTTCTTCAGGGTCTCGTTGAAGGTCGCGACGGCTGCCTTCTCCGCCTCGCGCATCGCGTGCGGCACGCGCCCGACCGCCTCCCGGGCGTCGTCGCCGTACTCGAGCAACTTCTGGCGCGTCTGCTTGCCCGACTGCGGGGCGTAGAGCAGTGCGACGACCCCTCCGACCGCGGCTCCGGCCAGGAACGCGAAGAGAACCGTTCCAGCACCGACACCACCGTTGTTCTGGCTCATCCTGTGGCCTCCTTCCTCTCGTGTGGGGAACCTTGCCGAACCGGGGGATCTTCCGGCGCCGCGGGAGGAGGGTCCTCGGCCATCGCCCCCTTCCAGGCCCGGACCCCCGCCATCACCGCCGGGACCACCGCCGCCGCGATCGGCCCGGCCACCTGCATCGTGCCGCGCAGCTGATTCACCATCTGTGCGGCGCTGGTGGCGCCCTCGACGATGGTGGCCATCTTGCCGTCCTTCTCGAGGGCCGCGCCCAGCCGGTCGATCCGGTCGGCGGTGCGGTGGATGCTCTGCACACCCGCCTCGACGTCCTTGGCGCTCTTCTCCACCACGGCGCGCAGCGCGTGGAGCGTCCCGTAGAGCTGGACGATGAGCGGGAGGACCGCCCCGACCAGGACCGCCACCAGAACCACCAGTGCAATCTGCCACCCTTGCATCGCGCCTCCGTCGGGGCCCTCCTGGGACCGCCTGCCCGGGATCTTGCACCCGGACGGCCCCCGGCGCCCGATCCCAGAGAGGGGGTGCGTCCAGGAGGCGATGCCCCCGGAATCACTGGATATCGTTGACAGGGGGCGGGCCCGGGGGCAAAGACTCCCGCCGGAGGTACCACCATGAAGGCGATCCGATTCCACCAGACCGGCGGTCCCGAGGTCCTGCGCCTCGAGGAGCTCCCGCTCCCCGAGCCCGGCCCTGGCCAGGCCCGCGTGCGCCACACCGCCATCGGGGTGAACTTCATCGACACCTATCACCGGACCGGCCTCTACAAGCTGCCGCTCCCCAGTGGACTGGGAGTGGAGGCGGCCGGGGTGGTCGAGGCGGTGGGACAGGGGGTCACCCTTGTCGCCACCGGCGACCGGGTGGCCTACGTGGCCCGCCCGCCCGGCGCCTACGCCGAGGCCGCCGCCGTCCCCGCCGACCGGCTGGTGCACATCCCCGAGGGGGTCTCCGACGAGGTGGCCGCCGCCGCCATGCTGAAGGGGATGACGGCCTGGATGCTGCTCCGGCGCATCCACGCGGTGAGGCCCGGCGAGAACGTGCTCTTCCACGCCGCGGCCGGCGGGGTGGGGCTCATCGCCGTGCAGTGGCTGCGGGCGCTCTCGGCGCGCACCATCGCCACGGTGGGCAGCGACGAGAAGGCGCGCCTGGCGCTGGCCGCCGGCGCCAGCGACGTGATCGTCTACACGCGCGAGGACTTCGTGAAGCGGGTCCGCGAGTTGACCAAGGGTGAAGGGGTCCCGGTGGTCTACGACTCGGTGGGCCGGAGCACCTTCGAGGGCTCCCTCGACTGCCTCTCCCCGCTGGGACTCATGGTGAGCTACGGGAACGCCTCCGGCCAGGTGCCGCCCTTCGACCTCTCCCAGCTGGCGGCCAAGGGGTCCCTCTTCCTGACCCGTCCCACGCTCTTCAGCTACACGGCCCGGCGCGAGGACCTGGAGGAGGGGGCGCGGGAGCTCTTCGGCGTCATCCGGTCCGGCCAGGTCCGCATCGAGGTGAAGCACCGCTGGCCGCTGGCCGGGGCCGCCGACGCCCACCGCGCCCTGGAGGGGCGCCACACCACCGGGTCCATCGTGCTCGTGCCCTGAATGGCGGGCTCGCCCGCCGCCCGCCCTTCACCCTGGGTACCCCTGCGGAGCCGCGCCACCGGCGCGCTCTGCACCGGCACGGTGGCCGCCTACGCGGCCATGTACGTCACCCAGCCGCTCCTGCCCATGCTCTCGGCCGAGTTCGCCATCCCTCCGGCCACGGCGGGGCTCTCGGTCTCGGCGGTGGTGCTCGCCATCGCCGCCGGGTCGTTCCTGGCCGGGCCGCTCTCCGACGCGCTGGGGAGGAAGGCGGTGATGGTCGGGTCGCTGGCGCTGCTCGTCCTGCCCACGCTGGCCTGCGCGGCGGCGAGGACCTTTCCCGAGCTGGTCGCGCTGCGGGCGGCGCAGGGGCTCCTCATCCCCGGCGTCACCGCCGTCTCGGTGGCCTGGGCAGGGGACCACTTCGCCCCCGGGCAGCTCCGCGCCGCGGTGGGCGCCGTCATCGCCGCCAGCGTCGCGGGAGGGCTCCTCGGCCGGGTGGCGAGCGGGCTCGTCGCCGCGCAGGGAGGGTGGAGGGCCGCATTCCTCCTCTCGGCGGCGGTCACCGCGGCGGGCGCGGCCGGGATGTGGCTCGAGCTGCCGAGGGGAGGGCCGGCCGCCGCACCCTGGCGCGGCGCCCTGCGCGGGATGCTGCGCCACCTGCGCGACCGACGCCTCCTGGGCGGCTTCGCGCTGGCCTTCTGCCTCTTCTTCGCCTTCATCGCCGTCTTCACCTACCTGCCCTACCGGCTCGCGGCCCCCCCGTTCCGGCTCTCCACCGACGCCATCGCGTCGGCGTACCTGGTGTACGTGGTGGGCATCCTGGCGTCGCCCCTGGCCGGGCGGCTCTCGGCGCGGGTGGCGCCGGAGCGGATCATGCTCAGCGGGCTCGCCATCTCGGCGGCGGGGGTGGCGGTGACGCTCTCCGGTTCACTGGTGGTCCTTGTGATCGGCCTGCTCGTGCTCGTGGTGGGGATGTTCACCGCCCAGGCGCTTGGCCCCTCCTACGTGAACGAGACGGCCCGGGAGGCCAAGGGAGGCGCCAGCGCGCTCTACCTGGCCTTCTACTACCTGGGTGGAACGCTGGGCTCCTGGCTGCCCGGGCTGGCCTGGCAGCGCTGGGGCTGGGCCGGCGTGGCCGGTGCGAGCCTCCTGGCGCTGGGCGCTGCGGCGCTGGCGGTGTCGATCCTCTGCCGGCCGGGCCGCCCGCCCCGCGCGGCTCAGGGAGCCTGACGCTCCCACCAGATGTCGGCGTCGCGCGGCGTGTCGAGCCGGCGGGATCCGATGCCCAGCCTGCGCAGGTCCTCGAGGACGCCCTCGAGGATGGCGGGGACGGAGCGGCGCATCGTGGCGGTGAGGACGGTGCCGAGCTCCAGGCTCTCCGGGATGGCCCCCCAGAGGATCACCTCGGACGGTCCGCTCCCGCGGAACTCCATGGCCAGCAGCGCCTCGCGCAGCCCGGGCTCGTGCGGGCTCATCGAGGTCTTGGTCCCGCCCTTCACGATCTCGGCCCGGTCGTAGCGCTTCACGTCCCCCGGCCCGCCCTGGTCGCGGACCGCGTCCACGAAGATGGCGGCGTCTGCGCCGTGGAGGAGGGAGATGATGTCCATCCCCGGGGTTCCGGCGTCGAGGACCTCGGCGTCTCCGTCGAGGTCCCAGCCGGCCTGCAGGGTTCGCGCGACGAACGGGCCGAGGCCGTCGTCGCTGTTCAGGACGTTTCCGATGCCCAGCACCACCACGCGCGCCATGGGGGCAGACTACCGCACCTCGTCCCGGATGGGGTCGACAGGAGGAGGGAACCCATGACAACAAGGGCGCATGCGCAGGGTGGTCGTGGAGATCGACGAGGCCAGGTGCGACGGGTGCGGCGAGTGTGTGCCCTCCTGCGCCGAGGGCGCCATCCGGATGGTGGATGGCAAGGCCCGCCTGGTGGCCGACGCGCTCTGCGACGGCCTGGGTGCATGCCTGGGGGAGTGTCCCCAGGGAGCCATCCGGGTGACGGAGCGGGAGGCCGCGCCGTTCGATCACGTCGCGGTCGAGCGCCACCTGGCCGGCGCCATGCGTCCGGCGCCCCGGGAGCCGGCCGCTCCGCCCGCGCCCCGACGTTCACTTTCCGTGGTGCAGCCGCCCCCGGACGCCGCCGCGGGAGGCTGCCCCGGGTCACGGAGCGTGGACCTCGGTCCGCCGCGAAGTGCGCCCACCGGCCTGGCCCCCGCCGCGCAGGGTCAGCTCTCCCACTGGCCCGTCCAGCTCTCGCTCGTCTCGCCAGGTGCGCCGTGGCTCGGCGGCGCCGATCTCCTCCTCGCCGCCGACTGCGTCCCCTTCGCCTACGCCGACTTCCACCGGGACCTGCTGGCCGGGCGCCGGGTGCTGGTGGGCTGCCCGAAGCTCGACGACCTCGAGGGATACGTGGGAAAGCTCGTCGCGATCTTCCGCGCGGCGGGCCCGCGAAGCCTGACCGTGGCCCGGATGGAGGTCCCGTGCTGCGGCGGGATCGTCACCGCGGCCCGGGAGGCGGTGCGCCTGTCGGGCGTGGCGCTGCCGGTCACCGAGGTGACCGTCGGCGTGGGCGGCGCGCGCCTCTCCTGAAGGCTCCGGGCGCGGGGCTCGCGCATCGGGTAGAATCGAGGGGTGGTGCACCAGCCTGCTCGCCGGGAGGTCCTCATGAAGCGCCTGCGTTCCGTCTTCCTGGCCTCGATGGCCGGGGCAGTCCTCTCCCTCGCCGGCCCTGCTGCCGCGGCGGACGACCCCGGTGTCATCCCCATGGAGATCCGGGTGGGCGAGGTGGTGTCCATCGGCCCCGGGCCGGTGCGAAACCTCATCTGCGACAACCCCGGCCTGGTCGAGCCCACCGATCAGGGCGGCAGCCCCGGGCTCCGGGGGGTCAGCCCCGGCACGACCCTCTGCTCCGTCACCGACACCCTCTCCATCCGGCGCACCTACCGGGTGGTGGTGGTGGTGGCGCCTCCCGCGGCCTCGTCGAAGTCCGGCGGGGGCGAGTAGGTCGCCGTGGCCGACTGGAAGCGGATCGGTTGCGCGGTCGACTTCTCCGACGGGTCGCGCGCCGCGCTCCGTGAGGCCACCGACCTGGCGGGCCGCTTCGGCGCCGGGCTCGTCCTCCTGCACGCCGAGGAGCTGACGGGCGTGACCGACATCCCGCCGCCCCGGAGCGTGGTCGAGTCCACCCGGCGGGAGCTCGAGGCGAAGCTCGCGGAGTGGAAGGGCGAGGCGGAGCGGGAACTCCGTCGGGAGGTCGAGGCCCACGTGGTCCCGGGCCCGGCGGCCCCCGGGATCGCACGCGCCGCCGCCGATCGCCGTCTCGACCTGCTCGTGACCGGCACCCACGGCCGGCGCGGGTTCCGTCACCTGGTCCTCGGGTCGGTGGCCGAGCGGCTCGTCCACCTCGCGCCCTGCTCGGTCCTGGTGGTCCGCGCGTGACCCTGGCGTGCGCCGTCGCGGCCATGGCCCTGGCGACCACGCCCCCCACCGTCCCGGCCGGCCCTCCCGAGGCGGCGCGCATCCTCGCCGAGGCCCTCCGGGGCGGGTCGTACCCGGTGCTGGCCGAGCTCACCGACGGTGTCGGGGCCCGCCTGGCCGGATCGGCCGGCGCGGAGGAGGCGGTGCGCTGGAGCGCGGACTGGTTCCGCCGCCACGCCATCCCGGTGCGCCTCGAGCCGGTGATGGTCACCCGGTGGACCCGCGGGGAGGAGCGGGCCGAGGTGGTCGGCGGGACCGGTGGCCGCCCGCAGCCGCTGGCCGTGACGGCGCTCGGCATGAGCGCGCCCACGCCCCCGGGCGGGGTCGTCGCCGAGGTGATCGAGGTCCGCAGCCTCGACGAGCTGGCCGACCTTGGACCCCGGGTGAAGGGGCGGATCGTCCTCTTCCAGCACGACATGAAGGTGGCGGCCGACTACGGCAGGTTCTCGGGGCTCCGGATCCGGGGGCCCGCCGCCGCGGCGCGCCTGGGCGCGGTGGCCGCGCTGGTGCGTTCCCTCTCCACCGCCACCCTGCGCACGCCCCACACCGGCACCACCTCGTTCCCGCCCGGGGTCGCCGCCATCCCGGCCGGAGCCCTGGCGGTGGAGGACGCCGAGCTCGTCCACCGGCTCCTCGGGCGTGGTCCGGTCCGGGTGCGCCTGATCCTGGGCGGCAGCCTGGCCGACCCGCCGCTCGTCCCCTCGGCCAACGTGGTGGCCGAGATCCGCGGCGACGGGAAGCCCGACGAGGTCGTCGTCATCGGCGCCCACCTCGACGCCTGGGACCTGGGAACGGGGGCCATCGACGACGGGGCGGGGGTGGCCATGGTCCTCGAGACCATGCGGATCGTGGCCGCCATGCCGCGGCCGCCGCGACGGACGCTGCGCGCCGTGCTCTTCATGAACGAGGAGAACGGCGCCGAGGGGGCCGTCGCCTACCACGAGGGGGCGCTTTCGGCCGGGACGCTTCACGTTGCGGCCATGGAGGCCGACGCGGGCGCCGGGCGCGCCACCGGCGTCGAGGTCACCGCCGGTCCGGGGGCGAAGGAGATCGTCGGTGCGATGGCGGCGCCGCTCGCGTCGCTGGGCGCCTCCAGGGTGGGCGGGAACGGGGGCGGCGTGGACATCTCGCCGCTGGCCTGGGCCGGTGTCCCGCTCCTCTCGCTGGCGCAGGACACCAGCCGCTACTTCGACTGGCACCACGGCGCCGCCGACACCCTCGACAAGGTCGATCCAGCCGAGCTTGCCCAGGCCACCGCCGCGTTCGCCTGGATGGCCTGGGCGCTCGCCGACTCTCCCGCGACCCTTCCGCGCCTGGCGGTCCCGGAGCGCGAGCCGTGGTGGAAGCGGCCGTCGCGCTGATTAGGATCCAGAGCGCTCATGAGAGGCCCCGGCCCCAACGACCCCTGCTGGTGCGGCAGCGGCAAGAAGTACAAGAAGTGCCACCGCGACCAGGACGCCGTGTCCCCTCCCGCCGGGAACGAGGTCCGGGCGGGGACGGTGACGCCCATGCGCACCGTGCCCCCCTCGATCCAGCCGCCGAGCTACGCGCGGACCGGGCGTCCCCGCGCCGCGCCCCGCATCTCCGACCCGGCCGATCGCATCGCGCGGATGCGCCGCGTCGGACGCGCCGCCGCCGAGGTCCTCGACCTGCTCTCCCGCGCGGCCCGCCCCGGCGTCACCACCGAGGAACTCGACGTGCTGGCCCACGAGGCCTGCATCGCCCGCGGCGCCTACCCGAGCCCGCTCAACTACCACGGGTTCCCCAAGGCCATCTGCACCTCGGTGAACGAGGTGATCCTGCACGGCATCCCGGACAGCCGGCCCCTCCAGGACGGCGACGTGGTCAGCCTCGACGTCACCCTCTACCTCGACGGAGTCCACGGCGACTGCTGTGGAACGGTGGCGGTGGGCAAGGTGGACGAGGAGTCCCGGCGCCTCCTCCAGATCGCCGAGGAGTGCATGATGAAGGGGATCGCGGCGGTCCGCCCGGGCCGGCCCGTCTCCGAGATCGGGCGGGCCGTGGAAGCCCACGCCTCGGCCCACGGCTACGACGTGGTCCGCTCCTTCTGCGGCCACGGGATCGGCGAGGACTTCCACACCGATCCCCAGATCCTCCACTACTTCGAGCCGCGCGCCCGCGACCTGATGCGCGAGGGCATGACCTTCACGGTCGAGCCCATGATCACGGTGGGGAGCGCCGAGCACGTGGTCTGGCCCGACGGGTGGACCGCGGTCACCGCCGACAAGAAGCGGGCCGCCCAGTTCGAGCACACCCTGCTGGTGACGGCGGGTGGCGCGGAGATCCTCACCGCACTCCCGGGGTCCGGCTAGCCCGCCTCGTCGCCCTCGTCCACGTCGGCCATGACGTCGGCGGCGCGAAGCTGAAGGAAGCGCGCGTACGACTGCGCCGCGGCGCCGGGGCTGCCGGCGGGGGGCAGGCAGCGCAGGATGTCGCGCTCGGAGATGGTCCCGACCAGCCGCCCGCTCGAGGAGAGCACGCCGACCACCGAGTTGGCCTCGTCGATCACCGCCCGGAGGACCTCGGTGAGCGAGGCTCCTGCCGCCACGGAGCGGACAATGGGCTGGACGGCGGCTTGGACGACCGGGGGGGGGACGCGACTCCTGGTGGACATGGCGAGCACGTTCGCTCGTCGTAGCTGGAATCGTGCCCGAACCGGGGTGTGGGTGGCCCGCCCACGTACCCCGGGAAATCGGGGGGTTGGGCTACCCGTCCGGAGCTGCATGGGCGGTGGAGGTGGGGGTCCTGCCTACTCCGGGTCACGCGGACCCGGGTTGGCTCTCCGCAGCGCCATCTCCGCCTGGGCCACAGCGAACGGAACCGCCACGTCCACGCGGAGCGGGCGCGGACCGAACGTGAAGGGGTGGAATCCCCGCGACACCAGGGTCTCGGCCTCGTAGGCGGTGAAGCCGCCCTCGGGGCCGATGGCGAGGACCGCGCCGTCCGACCCGGACGGCAGGGCGTCGAGGAGGGCCGGGGCGCCGGGGTGGGCGATGAGCCGCGCCCGCCGCCCCGGGGGGAAGAGCCCGTCGAGGTGGTCCTCCACGAAGGGCTTGAAGTGGCGGTGCAGCGTGACCTCCGGAGGGACGGTGTCCTTGCCCTGCTCGAGGCCGAGCCGCAGCTCCGCCGCCATGGCCTCCGGCGCGAGCAGCGGGGAGCCGAGGTAGCTCTTCTCCACCCGGTAGGTGCCGACCAGGGCGAGCCGCTTCACCCCCATCGAGGCCACCGCCTGGAGCACCCTTCGGAGGATCTTGGGGCGGGGAAGGGCGAGGACCAGGGAGACCGGGGAGGGTGGGGGCGGCTGGCCGGCCAGGTTCACGGAGAGAAGAACCAGGTCGATCGAGGCCTCGAGCACCACCGCCTCTCCGGTGCGCCCCCGCAGGAGCCCCACGGCGATGCGGTCGCCCGGGACGGCCCGCAGCACCTCGACCACGTGGCGGGCCCGCCGGCCGCGCACGCGGGCGCTGCCGGACCGGTCGAGGTCCTCTTCGTCGAGGAGCAGGAGGTTCAATGGGGTACCATGTCGCGATGGCCGGGAAGCAAGAGCCCTACTGGTACCTCATCTCCGTGCTGGCGAGCACCATCCCGCTCGAGCCGGGGCTGGCCATGAGCCTCTACGAGGTGGCCTTCTCGCTCCACCGCAGCGGCGAGGTGCACGGCCAGGTCCTCCAGGACCGCATGGAGGGGCGGGTGACCAACATGCACCGCTCCTTCGCGCTCGGCTCCATCGCCGGCCCGGGGTTCGAGGCCGAGGTGGACATGCCGGCGGGCCGGGGGAAGGTGCGCTTCCTGCTCACGCGCGAGGGGCTCGACCGGGGCAGGCGCAAGGCCCGGCTCGACGAGGCGCTCCGCAACTGATCACGCGAAGTGCTCCTCGACGATCTGGCGGGCCAGCTCCATCGAGCTCGTGAAGGCGGGCGAGATGGGGTTGAGCACGTGCAGCGTGTCCCCGGCCCGCTCCACGATGAAGTCCATGAGGAGCTGCTTGGTGCGCCAGTCCACGAGCTGGGGGCGGATCCCCACCTTGTCGGCCGGCTCCACCTCGGCCGGGTCGAACCCGTGGACGAGGCGCGCCGCGTCCCGGTGCAGGTAGGCGGGCAGGTACTTGCGCGGCTCGGAGAGGGCCACCGATCGGAACCCGGCGTTCGCGAAGAAGAGGACCGCGTCCTCGAAGGCGATGCGGGGGGCGTCGCCGTCCACGCCGGCCAGGATCCCGTAGTTCTCGCGACCGAAGGCGGGGATGGCGGTGGGGCCCAGGTAGACGTCCCCGTGCACGCTGCGGGTGAAGTGCACGCCCAGGAAGGGGTTGCGGGGATCGGGAACGGGATAGACGTTGCCGTTCACGGTGAGTCGCGCGCCCTTGCGCAGCTTGCGGTAGATGCCCTTGAAGGGGATGAGACGGTAGTGCTCGCCCACGCCGAAGAAGCGGGCCACCCGGTCGCAGTGGGCGCCGGCGGCGTTCACCAGCCGCCCGAAGCCGACGACGCCGGCGGTGGTGCGGACCTCTCCCTTCCCGCCGGCCCCGAGGACCTCGACGCCGGTGCGGATGCGCACCTTCCCGCCCGCGGTGAGGTCGGCGAGCAGGGAGGCCAGAACGGCCTTCGGGTCCACCACCGCGGTGTCCCGCGACCAGAGGGCGCGCCCCACCGTCCGCGCGCAGGGCTCCACCTCGGCGAGCCCCTTCTCGTCGAGCATCTCGACCCGGGCGCCGTTGGCGGTGGCCCGCTCGAGGAGCCCGTCGAGCACCGGGAGCTCCGACTCCTCCCGGGCCACGACCACCTTCCCGCACTCGAGAAGGGGGAGCCCCTTCTCCTTGCAGTAGGCCCGCATGGCCATGTTCCCGGCCAGGCAGGTCCTCGCCTTGCGGCTGTCCGGGGCGTAGTAGATCCCGGCGTGGAGCACGCCCGAGTTGCGCCCCGAGGCGTGGCGTCCCAGCCCCTCCTCCTTCTCCAGGACGAGGATGTCGCGGGCGCCCCGGGAGGCCAGCTCCCGGGCGATCGAGAGCCCCACGATCCCGCCCCCCACGATCACCACCTCGGCCCGCTCGATGCTCACGGTTCGATCCTAGCCGAGACGCCCGCGACCCGTTACAAGGAATCTCCCCTTGAGCCGGAGGCCCCCGTGTTCCGAGCGATCCTGGTCGAGAAGAGCGAGTCCGGGCAGTCCGTCCGCGTGGCCGAGGTGGAGGAGTCGTCCCTGCCGGCGGGAGACGTCCTGGTCCGGGTCGAGCGCTCCACCATCAACTACAAGGACGCGCTCGCCATCACCGGAAAGGCCCCGGTCATCCGCAAGTTTCCCATGGTCCCGGGCATCGACGGGGCAGGGGAGGTGGTCGAGTCCTCCCACGCAACCTTCAAGGCCGGGGACCGGGTGCTGGTGAACGGCTTCGGCGTGGGCGAGAGCCACTGGGGCTGCCTGGCCGGGAAGGCGCGCCTCGACGGGAACTGGCTCCTCGCCGTCCCGGCCCCGTTCACCTCGACCCAGGCCATGGCCATCGGGACCGCCGGCTACACCGCCATGCTCTGCGTGATGGCGCTGGAGCGGCACGGGGTGACGCCCGACAAGGGCGAGGTGCTCGTCACCGGCGCCGCCGGGGGAGTGGGGAGCGTGGCCATCGCGCTGCTCTCCAGGCTCGGCTTCAAGGTCGTCGCCTCGACCGGCCGCGCCTCCGAGGCCCCGTATCTCACCGCGCTGGGCGCCGCCGAGGTGATCGACCGGGCCGCCCTCTCCGCGCCCGGCAAGCCGCTGCAGAAGGAGCGCTGGGCCGGCGTGGTGGACTCGGTGGGCAGCCACACGCTGGCGAACGCCTGCGCCTCCACCCGCTACGGCGGGACGGTGGCCGCCTGCGGGCTCGCCGGCGGGATGGACCTCCCGGCATCGGTGGCCCCCTTCATCCTGCGGGGCGTGACGCTCGCCGGGGTGGACAGCGTGATGGCGCCCATGGCGTTGCGACGCGAGGCCTGGCAGCGGCTCGCCCGCGACCTCGATCCGGCCCGGCTGGCGTCGATGACCCGCGAGGTCCCGCTCGCCGAGGCCATCCCGGTGGCCGCCGAGTTGCTCGAAGGCAAGGTCCGCGGACGGGTCGTCGTGGACACGACCCGGTCCTGACGGGGCCGGCGGGCAGCACCCCATCCGTGACGCGATGTGCCAAGAATTCCAGCGGTTTCATCGTAAAATCGCGTTGACGAGTCCATGAAGTCCGGACAAATGAAGAGCCGCTCACGGACATGTCACCGCACCCGAAAGTCGCGCTCGCGCTCGTGGCGCTGCTCGCCGCGCACCCCGCGGCTGGACAGACCACCGACCTCCTCAAGCGGGAGGTGGCCGCCATCGGCGTGGTGGAGCGGCTCGGCGCGCCCGTCCCGCTCACCGGCGCCTTCACCGACTCGGAGGGGCGGGACGTCAAGCTCGGCGACCGGGCCGGGCGCCCGCTGCTCCTCTCCTTCAACTACACGGCCTGCCCGCGCCTCTGCGGCCTGCAGCTCGGAGGCCTCGCCCGTGGGCTCAAGGAGGCCGCCTGGACCGGCGAGGGCTTCGACGTCGTCACCGTGAGCATCGACCCGGGCGAGAAGCGCGAGCAGATGGCCCGCTACAAGGTGGCCATGGTCCGGGAGGCCGGCGGAGGCGCCGGCGCCGAGCGGGCCTGGCGGTTCCTGCGCGG
Source organism: uncultured Anaeromyxobacter sp. (assembly GCA_903874275.1). Classification (GTDB taxonomy): domain Bacteria; phylum Myxococcota; class Myxococcia; order Myxococcales; family Anaeromyxobacteraceae; genus CAIOAK01. The sequence continues at coordinate 3,132 of CAIQRS010000190.1, read as the reverse complement.
CGACCGGGCCGACGTGGACGCGCTGGCCGACGCGGTGGGGTTCAAGTACCGCTACGACGAGAAGACCGGCGAGTACCAGCACCAGGCCACGCTCGTCGTCATCACCCCCGACGGCCGGGTGAGCGGCTACCTGCATGGCATCACCTACGCGCCGGGCGCGCTGCGCGCGGCGGTGGACCGGGCCGCCGCCGGGGCGGTGGCGACCGCGGCCGAGCAGCGCAGCCTGGGCGGGTTCCTCCTCACCTGCATGGGCTTCGACCCCGCCGACCCCGCGCCGCTGGCGCTCAAGGTCATGCGCTCGGGCGGGGTCCTGGCGATGATCTTCCTCGTCTCCTTCCTCGGCTACCAGGCCTACCGCGACGTGCGGCGGCGCAGAACGGAGAACCACATCACATGATCCGACTCCCCGACCTCCTGGCCGGCAGCCTGATCGCCGCCGGCCCCGGCTACATGCCCGAGCGCGCCTCCAGCGTCGCCGAGGGCGTGGATCACGTCTTCGGCCTCCTCTTCTGGATCTCCGCCTTCTTCATGGTGGTCATCGTCGGCTTCACGATCCTCTTCGTGATCCGCTACCGGGCCCGCCCCTCGCGCACCGGCCCGGAGGCCTCCCCGGACCACTCCACCCGGCTCGAGATCTTCTGGTCGGCCATCCCGCTCGCGCTGGTGTTCGTCATCTTCGCGGCCTCCACCAAGGTCTACTTCGCCATGGTCGAGTCCGACCCCGGCTCCGCGCCGCAGCGGGTCCAGGTGACCGGGAGGAGGTGGTCGTGGTGGTTCGACCACGCCGGCGGCAAGGGCTCGAAGGAGCTCCACGTCGTCGTGGGCAAGCCGGTCGAGCTGGTGCTGGCCTCCACCGACGTCATCCACTCCCTGTACGTGCCCGAGTTCCGGCTCAAGCAGGACGCCGTGCCCGGCCGCTTCACCAGGATGGTCTTCACCCCCACCGTGGCCGGGAGCTACCCCGTCCTCTGCACCGAGTACTGCGGGACCAACCACTCCACCATGACCTCGGTGGTGGTGGTCCACCCCGACCAGGCCTCGTTCGACGCCTGGGCGGCGGAGGGGAAGGGGGGAGACGAGACGCTCCTCGAGGTCGGAGTCCGGGTGTTCGGCGAGAAGGGCTGCTCGGCCTGCCACAGCACCGACGGCTCGGCCGGCGTCGGCCCCAGCGTGAAGGGGATCTGGGGCAAGGAGGAGAAGATCACCACCGGCGCCACCATCCGCGTGGACGAGAACTACATCCGCGAGTCGATCGTGAAGCCGGGGGCCAAGATCAGCGCCGGCTACGAGGACATGATGCCTCCCATCCCGCTCGACGACCGGGAGATCCAGGGCATCGTGGCCTACATCCAGAGCCTGAAGGACGGACCATGACCTCCGGCGAGAACTACCTCACCCACGGGAAGGGCATCCGCTCCTGGCTCCTCACGGTGGACCACAAGCGCATCGGCATCATGTACCTGGGGCTCATCGCCTTCTCGCTCTTCCTGGGCGGGGTCTTCGCCATGGTGGTCCGCTTCCACCTCTGGAACCCGGGCGGCGGGCTGGTCTCGAACGACGCCTACAACAAGATGTTCACGCTGCACGGCGCGGTGATGATCTTCCTCTTCGTCATCCCGGGCATCCCCTCGGCCATGGGCAACTTCGTGGTCCCGCTCATGGTCGGGGCCAAGGACGTGGCTTTCCCCCGGGTGAACCTGCTCTCCTTCTGGCTCTTCGTGGGCGGGGCGGTGCTCTTCGTGGCCACGCTGGTGGTGGGCGGCATCGACACCGGGTGGACCCTCTACCCGCCCTACAGCCTGGAGTCCTCGCGCGGGCTGGGCATCCTGCTCGCGCTCACCGGGGTCTTCCTGGCCGGGTTCAGCTCCATCCTCACCGGCGTGAACTTCATCGCCACCATCCACAAGATGCGGGCGCCGGGCCAGGGCTGGTTCGACCTGCCGCTCTTCCTCTGGGCGCTCTACGCCACCGGGATCATCCAGATCTTCGCCACCCCGGTGCTGGGGATCACCGTGGCCCTGGGCTTCCTGGAGCGGGTCTTCCACCTGGGCATCTTCATGCCCGAGTACGGCGGCGACCCGGTGCTCTTCCAGCACTTCTTCTGGTTCTACTCCCACCCCGCCGTCTACATCATGATCCTCCCGGCCATGGGGATCGTCAGCGAGGTGGTGGCGGTCTTCAGCCGCAAGCCCATCTTCGGCTACAAGTTCATCGCCATGAGCTCGATCGCCATCGCGGTGATCGGGTTCCTGGTCTGGGGACACCACATGTTCGTCTCCGGCCAGTCGAAATGGGCCAACGTCATCTTCAGCTTCCTGACGCTGCTCGTTGCCATCCCGTCGGCCATCAAGACCTTCAACTGGCTGGCCACCATGTACAAGGGGCACATCGTCCTCAAGACGCCCATGCTCTACGTGCTCTCCTTCTTCGCCATCTTCGGCGTGGGAGGGCTCACCGGCCTCTTCCTGGGGGCCCTGGCCACCGACATCCCGCTGCACGACACCTACTTCGTGGTGGCCCACTTCCACTTCGTCATGGTGGGCGCGGTGATGATCGCCTTCCTCTCCGGCCTCTTCTACTGGTGGCCCAAGATGACCGGCCGCATGTACGACGAGAGGCTGGGCGTGGCCTCGGCCCTCCTCATCTTCGTGGGCTTCAACGTGACCTTCATCCCGCAGTTCCTGGCCGGGACCCGGGGGATGCCGCGCCGCTACGCCACCTACGCCGAGCAGTTCCAGGGGCTCAACCGGCTCTCCACCGTCGGCTCGCTGCTGCTGGCGGCCGGGCTGATCGTCGCGCTGTGGGCCTTCGTGAAGTCGCTCCGCTCCGGCGCCCGCGCCCCGGCCAATCCCTGGGGCGGCGCCACCCTGGAGTGGGCCACCCCCTCGCCCCCGCCCCACGACAACTTCGCCGTCGCGCCCCGGGGCGTGCACCCGTACGACTACACCGGCCTGCGGCACGTGTCGGAGGAGGCGGGCTGGGAGCCCGTCCGCAAGGAGGGCGCGCCATGAGCGACCACGCCAGCGGTCACGGGGCGCCCGGCGCCGCGGCGGCCCCGGAGGAGCGGTTCCTGGCCCACCACTTCCCCACCATGCAGGCCCAGTCCGACACCAGCAAGCTGGGGATCTGGCT
>CAIQRS010000189.1 GCA_903874275.1 uncultured Anaeromyxobacter sp. | reverse complement strand
CAGCTCCGGCTCAAGCCCTCCGCCGCCCGCGGCGGCGAGCCGCCCAGCCCTCGCCCGGTGGACCGGTCCTGGAAGATGTTCGTCGAGAACGCCGACATCTACGAGAGGAACCGCGACGCCGACCCGACGAGCAAGCTCACGGCCGAGGAGCGCCAGTCGCAGGGCGGAACCGACCTCGGGCAGCTTCAAGTGATCGCCGCCCAGGTGGAGTTCGGCTACGACAACATCGAGGATGCCCAGAAGCGTTTCGGCAAGGTGATCGAGATGCACCCGTCCCGGGGCGACCTGATGGAGACCGCGGTCCCCTACTACCTCGACAGCTTCAAGATCCTGAAGGATCCGAAGGGGCTCGAGGCCGCCGCTGCGAAGATCGAGCCGACCATCGCAGCCGAGGCGAAGAAGGCCGCCGAGGCCGCCGCCGCGCCGGGCGCCACCGAGGAGCAGAAGAAGAACGCCGCCTCGTTCGCCAAGCTCGCCGGCGAGCTCAAGGAGGGGACGAAGGGCGGGGAGTACAACCAGGCCGCCGTCGTGATGGGGAAGGCCGACGTCGCCGCCAAGGAGGGCAAGCCCGAGGCCGCCACCCTGTACCGTGAGTCGGCCGCCCTCTACGAGAAGTTCGCCGCCGGGAACAAGACCAGCCCCGACGCCCCCAGCGCCCTCTTCAACGCCGCCATCGGCCACGACAAGGCCAGGGACGGCAAGAAGGCCGTCGCGATCCGCGAGCAGCTCCTGAAGGAATACCCGGAGGCGAAGGTCGCCCAGCAGACCTACCTGCTCCTCGGCAGCAACCTGGCCGCGTCCCGCGAGTACGGGGCGTCGGTGAAGTACAACCAGGAGTACCTGGCCCGATGGCCCGACTCCCCGCAGCGCTGCGTCGCCCTGCAGAACCTGGGGGTGGCGCTCCAGGAGACGAAGAAGCCGGCCGAGGCGGCCGCAGCCTACCTCACGTTTGCCGGCGACCCGACCTGCGGGGCCGAGGATCCCAACACCACCGCCCGCGTCCTCTATTCGGCGGCCAAGATGCAGGCCGAGGCCAAGAAGACCGCCGACGCCAAGAAGACCATGCAGGCCCTGGTGGCGCTGAAGGGGGTCACCGACCCCGTGGCCAGGTCGTACCAGGCCGACGCCAAGGACCGCCTCTCCAAGATGAAGTAGTCCGGGCGGGAGGCGCCCCGGTCCGTCCGGCGGCCGTCTTCCCGCTCCGCGCCCAGTCCCGAAGCCCTCCGGCCGCGGCACGAGCCCTGCTCGTCTCCGCGGCCGATGTTCGTCCGCGTCCGCTCCTCGGCCCTCCTCGGCGTCACCGCTCTCCCGGTGGACGTCGAGGTGGACGCCACCTCCGGCTTCCCGCGCACCCAGCTCTGCGGGCTCGCCGGGAGCGCGGTGCAGGAGTCGCTCGTCCGGGTGGGCGCGGCGGTCCGCAACCTGGGCTTCCGCCTCCCCTCGAAGCGCATCACCGTGAACCTGGCCCCGGCCGACCTCCGCAAGGAGGGAACCGGGTTCGACCTGCCCATCGCGGTGGCGCTGCTCGCCGCCTGCGGCCTCGTCCCCCCGCGGCCGCTCGAGGGTCTCCACCTCTGCGGCGAGCTCTCCCTCTCCGGGGAGGTGCGGCCGGTGCGCGGGGTGCTCCCCATGGCGGTGGCGGCGCTGCGCGACCGGGCGCGGGCCTTCCTCACGCCCGCGGGGAACGCGCTCGAGGCCGCCGCGGTGGAGGGGCTTTCCGTCCTCCCGGTGCGCCACCTGGGCGAGCTCGTTGCCTGGGCGGAGGGGAAGCGGGAGCTCGGCGCGCTCCCCGGTGCGGAGCGGCAGCTCGAGCTGCCGGGCGGGGCGCTCGATCTCCGGGACGTGGCCGGCCAGGCCGGCGCCAAGCGGGCCCTCGAGGTCGCCGCCGCCGGCGACCACAACCTGCTCCTCTTCGGACCTCCCGGGAGCGGCAAGACCATGCTGGCGCGGAGGCTGCCCGGTCTCCTGCCGCCGCTCGGACGCGACGAGGCGCTGGAGGCCACCACCGTCCACAGCGTCGCCGGGCTGCTGCGCGACCGCGGCCTCCTCACCGAGCGCCCCTTCCGCGCGCCGCACCACTCCATCTCCGACGCCGGGCTGGTGGGCGGGTCGGCCACGCCGCGCCCGGGGGAGGTGTCGCTGGCCCACCGCGGCGTCCTCTTCCTCGACGAGCTGCCCGAGTTCCGGCGACACGTGCTCGAGTCCCTGCGCCAGCCGCTCGAGGAGGGGGACGTCGTGCTCTCAAGGGCCGGCCGCACCGTCCACTACCCGGCCGACTTCCAGCTGGTCGCGGCCATGAACCCGTGCCCCTGCGGCTTCCTCGGCGATCCGCGCCGGGCCTGCCTGTGCGGCGACGACCAGCTGCTCCGTTACCGGCGCCGCGTCTCCGGCCCCATCCTCGACCGCATCGACCTGCACGTGGAGATCCCCGCCGTTCCCTGCGAGGAGCTCTCGCGGGCCGGGCAGGGGGAGGGGTCGGCGGAGGTGGCGGTGCGGGTCTTCGCGGCCCGGCGCCGCCAGGCGGAGCGCGGCTTCCCCAACGCCCGGCTGCGGGGCGGGGCGCTGCGGAGGGCCTGCGGGCTGGAACCGGCGGCGCGGGAGGTGCTCGCGCAGGCGGCCCGGCGGCTCGGCCTTTCGGCCCGGGCCCACGATCGAATCATGAGGGTGGCGCGAACCATCGCCGACCTCGAGGGCGCGGCGCGGGTCGAAGCGCGCCACCTGCTGGAAGCCGTGCAGTACCGCGCCCTCGATCGTCCGGCGTCAACGGAGCCCATGGAGGCAAGATGAGCAAGGTCACGGAGAAGCTGAAGGCGCTCGCACAGGCGGTGCTGGCCATCGAGAAGCAGTTCGGCAAGGGCAGCATCATGAAGCTCGGGGAGGAGGGGGAGGCCCCGCCGGTGCCGGTCATTCCCTCCGGCTCCATCGGCCTCGACCTGGCGCTGGGCGTGGGGGGCTATCCCCGCGGCCGGGTCATCGAGATCTTCGGCCCCGAGTCGTCGGGCAAGACCACGCTGGCCCTGCACGCCATCGCCGAGGCCCAGAAGGCCGGGGGCGTGGCCGCCTTCGTGGACGCCGAGCACGCCCTCGACATCAAGTACGCCCGGAAGCTCGGGGTGAACGTCTCCGAGCTGCTGGTCTCCCAGCCCGACACCGGCGAGCAGGCGCTGGAGATCACCGAGCAGCTGGTGCGCAGCGGAGCCTGCGACATCCTGGTGGTGGACAGCGTGGCGGCGCTGGTCCCCAAGGCGGAGATCGAGGGGGACATGGGCGATCCGCAGATGGGGCTGCAGGCCCGCCTCATGAGCCAGGCCATGCGCAAGCTCACCTCGGTGGTCTCGCGCAACCTCGCCACCGTGGTCTTCATCAACCAGATCCGGATGAAGATCGGCGTGGTCTTCGGCAACCCCGAGACCACCACCGGCGGCCAGGCCCTCAAGTTCTACTCGTCGGTGCGGCTCGACATCCGGCGCATCGGGCAGCTCAAGGACGGGGAGCAGGTGGTGGGCAGCCGAACCCGGGTGAAGGTGGTGAAGAACAAGGTCGCCCCGCCGTTCCGGGAGGCCGAGTTCGACGTCCGGTACGGGCTGGGGGTGGACCGGCTGGCCGAGGCGCTCGACCTCGGGGTGGAGCGCAACATCGTCGAGAAGTCGGGGGCCTACTTCTCGCTCGACGGCGAGCGCATCGGGCAGGGGAGGGAGAGGGCCTCCGAGTGGTTGCGGGAGCACCCTGCCGCGCTCGATGCACTCGTGGCCCGCATCGGGTCGGGCCACTCCGCACCGCCGGCCGTGGTGGCCGCGGCCTCGTAGCAGGGTCACTCCGCGCCGAGCGGCCAGTCCTTCCCGCCGAGGGGGAGGTGGAATCCGCCCGGCGCGGAAGGGTCCTCGGCGAGCCGCATCCCCAGCGCGATCTGCGCCGAGCGGGAGAAGCGCGCGGCGTGCCCCGAGGCGAGCGTGGCGCGCAGCACGCCGTCCTTCCCCACCCGCAGGGTGCCGGGGAGCAGCGGTTCACCGGCGCCGCCGGCGAGCGTCAGCGTCGCCCGGTCGGCCTCCTCCGAGACGGCCACCACCACGTAGGGGGTGCCGGGCACGGAGACCGGGGCGCTCTCCCGGCCGATGCGCACCTGCCAGCCGCCGTCCGGTCCGGGGGCGAGGCCGCGCCAGAGCACCTCCAGCGTCCTCTCATGGGTGACCGGTTCCCCGTGCACGAGGAAGCGCCCCTCGTCGTCGATGGACAGGCCGGAGGGCGTGGCGGGTGGAGCATTCACGTCCGGAACATAGCGCCGTTGCGGGGCGGCGCGCGGTGGGATAGGTGGAGCGGCGTGGAGACCCCCGAACCCATCGTCCGCATCCGCTGCCCGTCCCCCGAGGACGAGGTGCGCTGCCGCACCCTGCTCGCGAAGGCCGGCCTCGTGCCCGAGTCGCAGCTCACCTGGCTCGCGGTGCGCGACGCCGACCCCGACCGGGTGAACGACCTGCTCGTGGCCGGGGGCGCGGTGGGGCGGGTGGCGGCGCGGGAGCAGATCGGCAAGCTCATCGGCTTCGTCATCGACCACGGCCCGCTGCTCGACGCCCGGGCCGGCAGCCTGCGGGCCACGGTGGTGCGGGTCGTCGGCACGGCGGGGCTGGGCGCCCGGTGGACGCCCCGGCCGGAGGAGGAGATGGGCAAGGCGGGCGCGGCCCTGCACGAGTACCTCATGGAGAGCCGGGGCGGCTTCGTCTCCTGGGAGCGGTTCACGGCGCTGTTCTGCAGGGCGGTGGGCTGAGCTGAGGCCGCACGGGCGCCGCCCGCGCTACCCGCGCGTCGCCCGGCGCAGCATGTCGAGCGCCTCGTAGGCCGTGGTCTTGCGGACCCGGTCCCGGTCGCCCCGCCAGACCCGGTGCACCACCTCGGTGCCGGAGGTTCCAGCGAGCGCGACGTACACCGTGCCCACCGGCTTCTCCGGCGTGCCGCCCGTGGGTCCGGCGATCCCGGTGATGCCGATGCCCCAGGTGGAGCCGGCGACCCGGCGGATCCCCTCGGCCATGGCGCGCGCCACCGGCTCGGAGACCGCGCCGTGGGTGGCCAGCAGATCGTTCGGCACGCCGACCACGCCGGTCTTGGCCTGGTTCGCGTAGGCGACCACGCCGAGGTCGAAGACGCTGGACGACCCCGGGACCCTGGTGAGGAGCTCGGCCACGAGCCCGCCGGTGCAGCTCTCGGCGAGGGCCACCCGCTCGCCGCGCCGGGTGAGCTGGGCGACCACGAGGGGGGCGAGCTCGTCCTTGCCCTCGGCGAAGATGGCGTCGCCGAAGATCCCTCGTACTTGCTCGAGGATCTCGTTGGCACGCGTCTCCGCGGACTCGCTCGTTGCGCCGGCTGAAGCCGGCGCTGCTGACCATTTCACGTGGATCTCCGGCCAGTGGGCCCGGTACCCGAAGCGGACGCCGCGGTTCCTCGGGTCGTCCATGACCGGGCGCATGGCCTGGTCGGCGTGCGACTCGGGCACCGCGAAGAGCTTCACCAGCCGGAAGGCGGGCGTGGCGCCGGCGCGGGCGGCGAGGCGCGGGAGGAGCCACTCCTCGGAGAGCCCCCGGTACTCCACCGGGACGCCGGGCAGGGCCACCAGCTCCGCGCGGCCGAGCCGCACCGAGAAGCCCGGCGCCGTGCCGAAGCGGTTGGGGACGACGGTGGCGCCCCGGGGAAAGCGGGCCTGCTTGGCGTTGTTCGGGGTCATCTCCCGCCCGAGCTTCCGGAACCTCTCCCGGATGGCCTCGAGCGACGGCTCGTGCAGCTCGAGCGGGACCCCCATGGCGGCCGCCACCACCTCGGCGGTGAGATCGTCCTCGGTGGGGCCGAGGCCGCCGCTCATCACCACCAGGTCGGAGCGGGAGGTGGTCTCGTGGAGCGCCGCGGCGAGGTCGTCCCGGTCGTCGGCGACCAGCGTCTTGCGGCGGGCCATGACCCCCAGGTCCCAGAGCCGGTCCATCAGCCAGACCGAGTTGGTGTCGAGGATCTGGCCGGTCAGGAGCTCGTCGCCGGTGGCGAGCAGCTCGACGTGCAGGGGAGGGGCGGACGGGTCGGTCACGGGGTCAGCTCCATGCACCACCAGTGAATGTCGCCGGTGCAGCCCAGCAGGAGGGTGAGGCCGAGCTGGAGGAAGGCCAGCGCGAAGCCCGCGTAGACCCCCGCCGCCACGTCGTCCATGACCACCCCGAGGCCGGTCTTCACCCGGTCGAAGGCCGAGGCCGGCCAGGGCTTCATGACGTCGAAGAGCCGGAAGAGGAGGAACCCGGCGATGGCCGTGCCCCAGGACCAGGGGAAGAAGGCCATGGCCACGAGGTAGCCCACCACCTCGTCGATGACGATGGGGGAGGCGTCGGCCGTCTTCCAGTACCTGCCGGCCCGGGTGGCGGCGGGCACGGCCAGGAGGAAGAGGGCGACGGTGGCGGCCAGGTAGGCCCCGAGCGGCAGCTGCCGCAGCGCCCAGAAGAGCGGGACGGCGCCCAGCGTCCCCACCGTGCCGGGGGCCACCGGCGAGAAGCCGCACGGCCCCCAGGCGGCCAGGATCACCCAGGGGGACGGGGGCCCGTCGGGCCGACCTTTCTTCACTAGATGTACTCGTCTCCCTCGTCCTTCGCCTCGAGGTCGTCGTCGTCCGGCTCGAGCGCCTCGTCCGACTCGATCTCGCGCTGCACCGCGGCCGGCAGCGCCGACTTCTCGATGGTGTGCCGGAAGAAGATCGACTCGACGAGCCCCATGAGGATGTAGGCCCCGGCGAAGACGAGCAGGACGAAGGATGCGCGGGTGGCCAGGCCGATGACCACCGCGGCGGCGACAGCGAAGCCGAAGGTGGCGAAGCTCTTCACGGTGAGCCGGGTCTCCTTGAAGGTCCGGTAGCGGACGGTCGAGACCATGAGGAAGGAGAGCAGTGCCACCCCGATGGCGATGGGGACGTGGATGGTGGGGTCGGTGGGGGCGCCGTAGTGCCGGTAGTGGGCGATGATCACCGAGACCAGCGCCCCGGCGGCGAGCGGGATGGGGAGCCCGGTGAAGAACCGGTGCGACGCCTTGTCGCCGCGGGCGGCCAGGACGTTGAACCGGGCCAGGCGCAGCGCCCCGCAGGCGGCGAAGGAGAAGGAGAGGAAGAGCCCCATGAACCCCATGGGGGCGAGCGCCCACTTGTAGACCAGGAGCGCCGGGGCGGCGCCGAAGGAGATGACGTCGGCCAGGCTGTCGAGCTGGACGCCGAAGTCGGACTGGGTGCGGGTCATCCGGGCCACCCGGCCGTCGAACATGTCGAAGAAGATGGCGAAGAAGATGGCCAGCGCCGCCCGGTAGAGCTGCTCCGGGGTGGCGTCCCCCGCCGCCAGCGTCATCGAGTAGAAGCCCAGGAAGATCGAGCTGACCGTGAACAGGTTCGGCAGCACGAACATGGCCTTGCGCAGGTTGATCTGCATCGCGGGCGCGACCCTCCTGGAGGCGGTGACCTGCGGTCAGGCTCCCACGCAGGGGAGGCGAAGTCGAGTCCCAAAGGGGTGAACGCCGGTTCCCGTCAGCGCGCCGCCGCCTGCGAGACCCTCCGCGTCGCTTCCAGGACGTCGTCGCGCGACACGTCGAGATGGGTGACGAAGCGGACCACGTCGGGACGGGAACCCTCCGGGTTGGCGAGCACGCCGGCCTCCCGGAACCGCGCCACCAGCTCCGCGGCGTCCCGCCCCGCGAAGGAGGCGAAGACCATGTTGGTCTCGACCAGGTGGAGGATCCGGACGCCGGGGAGGGAGGAGAGGGCCACCGCGAGCGCCCGGGCGTTGTCGTGATCCTCGGCGAGCCGTGCCACGTTGTTCTCGAGGGCGTGGATGGCCGCCGCCGCCAGCACCCCGGACTGGCGCATGGCCCCGCCCAGCCGCTTGCGGAGCCGCCGGGCCTCCCGGATCCGGTCCCGGTCGCCGGCCAGGATCGACCCCACCGGCGCCCCCAGCCCCTTCGAGAAGCAGAGCGACACCAGCGTGGCCCCCTCGGCGAAGTCGCGGGGCGGGACCCCCGAGGCCACCACCGCGTTCATGAGCCGCGCGCCGTCGAGGTAGAGGTCGAGCCCGCGACGCCGCGCCACCTCGGCGATGGCCCTCACCGTCCCGAGCGGGTAGACCGAGCCGCCCCCGCGGTTGTGGGTGTTCTCGATCTCCACCACCCGGCTGCGCGGGAAGTGCTCGTTCTCGGGGCGGATGGCCGCCTCGACCTCGGCCGGGTCGAGCAGCCCGCGCTCGCCGCGCAGCGTGCGGGGCTGGATCCCCCACAGCGCCGGCATGGCCCCGCCCTCGAAGTTCACCGGGTGTGCACCCTGGTCGCAGATCACCTCGTCGCCGGGGCGGGTGAGGACCCCCAGCGCGATCTGGTTCGCCATGGTCCCGCTGGCCACGAAGAGGGAGGCCTCCTTGCCGAGCAGGTCGGCGCAGAGCTCCTGGAGCCGGTTCACGGTGGGGTCCTCGCCGTAGACGTCGTCGCCGAGCGGCGCGCGGACCATGGCCTCGCGCATGGCCGGGGACGGCAGGGTGACGGTGTCGGAGCGCAGGTCGATGGGCTTCATGGATTCTCCCGGGGGCGCGGATGTTAGCATCGGCGCCCGTGGCGAAGCGGACGACGGAGAGCGGGCGGGCGGCCCGGGTCATCGACCGGCTCGAGGAGGCCATGCCGGAGGCCCGCATCGAGCTCGACTTCCGGACCGACCTCGAGCTGCTCGTGGCGGTGATCCTGTCGGCCCAGGCGCGGGACGTCCGGGTGAACCAGGCGACCCCCGGCCTCTTCGGGGCCTTCCCCGACGCGGCCGCCTACGCCGCCGCCGACCCCGAGGACCTCTGGCCCCACGTCCGCACCCTGGGGCTCTTCCGCAACAAGGCGAGGGCCATCGTGGCGGCGGCCCGGGCCATCCTCGCCGAACACGGCGGAGAGGTCCCGCGCACCCGCGACGCCCTCGAGGCGCTCCCCGGGGTGGGGCGCAAGACCGCCGGCGTGGTGCTCGTCCACCTCGGCGCCGGCCACGCCTTCCCGGTGGACACCCACGTCGGGCGGCTGGCGCGGCGGCTCGGGTTCTCCGGCGAGACCGACCCGGACCGCGTGGAGGAGGATCTCTCGGCGCTGCTCCCGGCCGCGCGCTGGGGGAAGGCCCACCAGCTCCTGGTCTGGCACGGACGAAGGATCTGCCACGCCCGCAAGCCCGACTGCGCCGGCTGCGTGGTGGCGCGGCTCTGCCCCGGCGCTACAGCGCCGAGCGGTGCTGCGGGGCCTTCTTCACCTCGCCGGGCGTCTCGGAGGCGTGCTCGGCCTTGAGCTTCTTCATGCGCCGACGGATCAGCTCGCGCTTCAAGCTGGAGAGGTGGTCCACGAAGACGGTGCCCTGCAGGTGGTCGGTCTCGTGCTGCACCGCGATGGCGAGCAGCTCGTCGGCCTCGATCTCGAACTCCTTGCCGGAGCGGTCGAGTGCCCGGACCCGGACCGTGGCGAAGCGGTCCACGTCCTCGGCCTCGCCGGGGATGGAGAGGCAGCCCTCGGTGTAGGTGGTCTCCCCCTCGGCCCGGACGATGACCGGGTTCACGAAGTGGAGGAGCTTCTGCCCCTCCTGCCGGGGCGAGGTGTCGATGACGATGCAGCGCTTCAGCACGCCGACCTGCGGCGCGGCGAGCCCCACGCCGTCGGCGGCGTACATGGTCTCGGACATGTCGTCGAGCAGGCGCCGGATGCCGTCGTCCACCTTGTCCACGGGGACGGACTTCTGCTTCAGCAGGGGATCGGGCCAGATGATGATGTCGCGAACCATGTTCAAGCTCCTCGGTGCCGGGCCATGATAATCGGGCCCGCCCCTTCGCGCACCAGTCCGGGGCCGCTACAGCATGGCGTGGGGGTCCACGTCGAAGCGGACCGAGGCCCCACCCGGGGGGCGCAGCGCGGCCGGCCCGAGCGCCCGGTGCACCCGGCGCAGCGCGGCCGGGTCGGTGGCCCGGAAGAGCAGGTGCCAGCGGCTCTTCCCCCGGATGCGCTCGATGGCCGCAGGGGCTGGACCGAGCATGGACACGCCCGCCGACAGGGCCGGCCGGGCCGCATCCCCGAGGGCCTCGGCGGTCCTGCGGGCGCCCGCCTCCGACCCCTCCACCCGCACCGCCATCATCCGGCCGAAGGGGGGATAGCCGAGCGAGCGGCGCCGGTCCAGCTCCACCTCGGCGAACCCGGCGTAGTCGTGACCCACCGCGAATGCGACCGCGGGTGAATGGGGGTGGAAGGTCTGGACGATGACCTGCCCGGGCTCGTCGCCGCGCCCGGCCCGCCCGGCCACCTGGGTGAGGAGCTGGAAGGTGCGCTCGGCCGCCCGGAAGTCCGGGAGGGCCAGCGCCGTGTCGGCGAGCACCACCCCGACCAGCGTCACCCCCGGGAAGTCGTGACCCTTGGTGACCATCTGGGTTCCCACCAGCACGTCCACCTCGCGCCGGGCGAAGCGGGCCAGCAGCTCGGCCACGTCCGCCGCGCCGGTGAGCGCGTCCCGGTCCATGCGGGCCACCCGGGCCTCGGGGACGACCTCGCGCACCGCCGCCTCGACCTGCTCGGTGCCGGCGCCCACCCCGGCCCGCTCCCCGCCGCAGGCCGGGCAGCGGGGGCTCATGCGCTCCGAGTGGCCGCAGTAGTGGCAGAGCAGCACCCCGCGCCGCGCGTGCAGGGTGAGGGAGACCGAGCAGTTCCCGCAGCGCTCCTCGCGCCCGCAGTCGCGGCAGAGGACCAGCGTCTGGAAGCCGCGCCGGTTGAGGAAGAGGATGGCCTGGCGGCCGGCGCGGACCGTGGCGACGAGGGCCTCCCGCAGGGCGGGGGAGAGGAGCCCGGGCAGCGGCGCGCCCTTGCGGATGCGCGAGAGGTCCACGATGCGCACCTCGGGCAGCGGCCGGTCGTCGATGCGCCGGGGAAGCACGACCAGCTCGTACTTCCCGGTGCGGGCGTTCTCCAGCGTCTCCAGCGACGGCGTGGCCGAGCCGAGCACGCAGACCGCCCCCTCCTCGCGGGCCCGCACCACCGCCAGGTCGCGGGCGTGGTAGCCCGGGCCGTCGTCCTGCTTGAAGGACGGGTCGTGCTCCTCGTCCACCACCACGATGCCCAGGTCCTGCACCGGCGCGAAGACCGCGCTGCGCACCCCCACGCAGATGCGGGCCTCCCCGCGCCGCAGCCGCAGCCACTCCGCGTGACGTTCCCGGTCGGAGAGGCCGCTGTGGAGGAGCGCCACCTGGTCGCCGAAGCGGGCCCGGAAGCGCCCGGCCAGCTGCGGGGTGAGCGCGATCTCGGGCACCAGGACCAGCGCCCCCTTGCCGGCGGCGCGGGCCAGGGCGATGGCCTGGAGGTAGACCTCGGTCTTGCCCGAGCCGGTGACCCCGTGCAGGAGGAAGGTGTGGAACGCGCCGGCCGCCCCGGTGATTCGGGAGAGCGCCGCCGACTGGTCGGCCGTGAGGGGGAAGGGGTGCTCCGCCGCCGGGAGGAGCGAGCCCCCTCCGGCGGCGACGGAGACGGTCTCCAGCGTGGCCAGCCCCGCCTTCACGAGCGCGGTGAGCGCCGGCCGGCCGCGCGGGAAGGCCGTGCGCAACTCCTCCACCGGGATGCGGCCGCGGGCCAGCAGGTACTCGAGGACGGCGCGCCTGGCGTGGGCCCTCGCATCGAGAGTGACGAGCGCCTCCGCGGCCCCGGATGCCGGCGCCGCGAACTCCACGCCGCGCCGGGTGGGGCCCGACGCCCCCCCTCGCGCGTTCAGCCCGGGCGGCAGGGCGGCCCGCATGAGCTCCCCGGGGGGCGCCAGGTAGTACTCCTCGGCCCAGCGGATGAGCCGCAGCATCGGCTGGGTGAAGGGGGGGAACTCGTCGAGGACGCCGGCCACGTCGCGGAGCTCGATCCCCTTCGGCGGCACGGTGGGCAGCCCCACCACGTAGCCGGTGGCACGCGGGCTCTTGCCGAACGGCACGGCCACGCGGCTGCCCAGCGACACCTCGCCGGCCAGCCGGGAGGGAACGCGGTAGGTGAATGTGCCGCGGACTGCGGCGGCGACGGCGACCTCGACGAGCACGGGGAAGCGAGTGTAGCAGCCGGGTCAGACGAGCTCGATGCGGGCCCGGTGGCCGTGGGACCGGGCCAGCTTTCCGTCCCGGGTCAGGAGCGGGGCGTCGAGCGCCTCGGCGAGAGCGACGTAGGCGGCGTCGTAGGCGGTGACCGACCGATGGAGTTCCCAGATTCGCGGCAGCAGCAGGCCGTGGGGGTGGCGATGGATGGGCAGGTCGAGCAGGTCGGCGACGGCCTCCTCCCCCCTCCGGGCCGGGATCTCCCCGGAGATGGCGTAGCGCCGGATGGCCTGGATCACCTCGACGTCGAGAAGGTGGGGTGCGTGCAGCGAGACACCCGAGCCCAGCAGTCGATCGACGAGCTTCGGCGCCGCCGCGGTCACGAGGAGGAGATCGACGACGGCGGAGGCATCGACGACGATCACGTCCGATCGCGCTCCTCGCGGATCAGGCGCGCCGAGGGGACCGACGGGCGGACGGGGCGACGCCCGAGCAGGCGCTCGCGCAGCTCCTCGAGGGACGGTTGCTCGGCCAGGCGCCGGGCTTCCCGCCCGAGCATCTCCGACAGGGTGATGCCCTCGCGTGCGGCGCGGACCCGAAGCCGGCGGTGGATCTCGTCCGGCACGTTGCGGATCTGGATCATCCGGGACATGCTCCTCACATAGGAGCATGTGCGGAGCATGTCAACCCCGCCCTCACCCGGTGAGCGTGCGCAGGTACGCCATCAGCGGTTCCCGGAGGTCGGGGCGCTCCAGCGCGAAGGCGATGTTGGCCTTGAGGAAGCCGAAGCGGTCGCCCGCGTCGTAGCGCTCCCCCTCGAACCGGTAGCCGAGCAGCCCGTCCTGGCTCGCCAGCACGGCCAGCGCGTCGGTGAGCTGGATCTCGCCCCCCACCCCCGGCTTCACGTTCTCCAGGATCGAGAAGATGCCGGGCGGCAGGACGTAGCGGCCGATGACCGCCAGGTTGGAGGGGGCGTCCTTCCTGGGCTTCTCGACCAGCTTCTCGATGCGGATGGTCCGCGCGTCCAGCGACGTCCCGGCCGCGATCCCGTACATGTGGGCCTCGGACGGGGGAACCTCCATGAGGGCGATGGCCCCCTTGCCGTGCCTCTCGAAGCAGGAGGCGAGCTGCTTGGCGGCCGGCACGGCGGCGTCGATGATGTCGTCGCCCAGCATGACGATGAAGGGCTCGTCGCCGACCAGGGCCTTGGCGCAGAGCACGGCGTGGCCGAGCCCCAGCGGCTCCTGCTGCCGCACCGTGACCACGTTGGCCATCTTGGCGATGGCCCGCATCTCGGCGCGAAGCGCCTCCTTGCCGGTGCGGCCGAGGTGGGCCTCCAGCTCCGGCGCGATGTCGAAGTGGTCCACGATCGAGTCCTTGCCGCGGGCGCAGACCAGGATCACCTCGTCCACGCCGGCCGCCACCGCCTCCTCGACGATGTACTGGATCGTGGGGCGATCGACGATGGGGAGGAGCTCCTTGGGCACGGCCTTGGTGGCCGGGAGGAAGCGGGTGCCGAGGCCGGCGGCGGGGATGACGGCCTTGCGGATCTTCTTCATGGCCGGCGACTCTAGCCGCGGTCCGGCGCGGCGGGAAGCGCCGATGTCGCGTCGCCTCCTTGCCGGGGGATCGGCCGGTGATATCGTGCGCCGGTGCGCCGACTCCTCGCCCTGCTCCTCGCCGCCGTGGCGCTCCCCGCCGTCGCGGAGGAGGGGCCGCTTCCTCCGACGCCCACCAACTACGTCTACGCGCGATCGGTGGGGCTGGCCGCCTACCACGGCGTCTCGGGGGACAACGACGCCATCTTCTACAACCCGGGCGCGCTGGCGGCGCAGAAGGTCTTCCTGACCAACCTGGGCGGGATGATGTACCGGGT
>CAIQRS010000188.1 GCA_903874275.1 uncultured Anaeromyxobacter sp. | reverse complement strand
CGTGGCCGCCACCGAGCTCGACACCCGGCTCGTCATGCGCTCGCTGCGCAACACCGAGCGGGTGCTGCGCAACGCCGCCGCCGACCGGCTGCTCGAGAAGGAGCGGGCGCTGGGCGCGAACCTCAAGTTCGACGACATCCGCGAGGAGGTGGCCGGCGTCTACCCGAAGATCATGCAGGAGGGGACCATGGACGCGGGCGTGTGGTCCTGCGGCATGGTGGCCGGGCTCATCCACGACGTGCCCACGGTGAAGGAGCTCATCGACCGGATCATGTCCGAGGCCGACGCCATCATCCGCACGCGCCTGGCCGGGTTCGCCGGAGCCTAACCTTTCGCGGCCGCGCGGTCGGCGATGACCTTGCGGTAGAGCGCGATGAGCTTCTCCAGCGAGACCTCGATCCGGTACCGCTCCGCGGCCTCCCGGTACCCGTGGCGCGCCCGCGCCAGGCCTTCCGGGTCGTCGATCCACCGGTCGATCCGGGCCGTGAGGGCCTCGCGGTCGCCGGTCGGGAAGAGGAAGTCGGGGGAGATGGCGAACTGGGGCGTGGCGCTGAGCGGCGAGTCGGCGATGACGCAGGGCAGACCGCAGGCCATGGCCTCCAGCACCGACATGCACTCCACCTCGACGTCCGCTGCGTGGACGCAGAGGTCGGCGCCGCCGTAGTAACGGATGAGCTCGTGGGGCTTGAGCCACCGGAAGACCGGCGGGTTGGTGAGCACCTTGGCTTGCTCGGTGAGCTTGGCCTTGAGCGGCCCGTCCCCCAGCACCACCAGCTGGATGCGCTTCTCGTGGCGGGAGCTGCGGATGGCCTCGATGAGCAGGTCGTGCCGCTTCTCCTTGGCGAGCCGCCCCACCGAGAGGATGGTGAACTTGCCCTCGAACCGCTCGCACTCCTCGGGGGGGAGAGGCCGGTAGTCGGGCGGGACGCCGTTGGAGATCACCTCGGTGTGGGCCGTGAGGCCGTAGCGGCGGATCTCCCGCTCCGAGAAGGCGCTCGGGCAGAGCACGGCGCCGGAGCGGTCGAAGGTGGTCCTGAGGAAGAAGCGGTAGACCTGGTCCACCGCCCACTGGCCCCGGATGCCCACGTTGTGGAGAAGGTGCTCGGCCTGAACGTGGAACGTCGAGACCACCGGCACGCCGGCGCGCTGGGCCACCCCGATGGCCTTGATGCCCAGCCAGAACGGGAAGTGGTTGTGGATCACGTCCTGGCGCGGGATCACCTCGCCCAGGATCTTGGGGTCGGGCCAGGCGAAGGGCAGCCGCATCCGCTGCATGATGTTGCCGGGCGTGGGGATGACCCAGGACTTGAGCGGGAACTTCCCGGGGGCGGGGTTGCCGGTGGCGAGGATCTCGACCGTGTGCCCCTTGGCCCGGAGCAGCTCGGTGAACCGGCGCGTGGAGACCACGCCGCCGTTGTTGGCGTCGTCCCAGGCGTCGATGACCATGCAGATGCGGAGTGGTTTCACGGGGCGCAATCTAATCCGGGGTGGGGCCGCGGCCCAGGGATTGAAGATTTACCCGAGCCCCACGAGCCCCCGTCAGGACTGAGCAAACCCGGCATTTACATGTTTTACAACGTCGAGAAGTATCATTTTCTTTCGTTGACAACATGCGCCGAACCGGGTTGTTTGCTCCCTCCCACCGAACGAAGGGAGCACCGATGTCCGCCGACTCGTCCTCGAAGAGCCCCGTGGTCTCCGGAAAGAAGATCCGCAAGGAGGATGCACTCGCCTACCACTCGATGGGTCGGCCCGGGAAGATCGAGGTCATCCCGACGAAGCCCTGCGCCACCGCGCGCGACCTGTCGCTGGCCTACAGCCCGGGCGTCGCCGATCCCTGCCTGGAGATCGAGAAGGACCCCGATCTCTCCTACGCCTACACCGCCCGTGGAAACCTGGTGGCGGTGATCTCGAACGGCACCGCGGTGCTCGGCCTCGGCGACATCGGGGCCCTGGCCGGAAAGCCGGTCATGGAGGGCAAGGGAGTCCTCTTCAAGAAGTTCGCCGACATCGACGTCTTCGACATCGAGGTCGAGGCCAAGGAGATCGAGAAGTTCTGCACGGTGGTGAAGGCGCTCGAGCCCACCTTCGGCGGCATCAACCTCGAGGACATCAAGGCTCCCGAGTGCTTCGTCATCGAGGAGCGGCTCAAGCGGGAGATGAACATCCCGGTCTTCCACGACGACCAGCACGGGACCGCCATCATCTCCGGCGCCGCGCTGATCAACGCCGCCGAGCTGGCCGGCAAGAAGCTCGACAAGCTCAAGGTGGTGGTCTCGGGCGCCGGCGCGTCGGCCATCGCCTGCACCAAGTTCTACCTGAAACTGGGGGTGAAGAAGGAGAACGTCATCCTGGTGGACACCAAGGGCGTCGTCTACAAGGGACGCACCGAGGGGATGAACGAGTACAAGGCGGAGTTCATCGCCGACACCAAGGCCCGCACGCTCGAGGACGCGCTCAAGGGCGCCGACGTCTTCCTGGGCTGCTCCGCCAAGGGGCTGATGACCCAGGACATGGTCCGCTCCATGGCCACCGACCCCATCGTCTTCGCGCTCGCCAACCCCGACCCGGAGATCAGCTACCCCGACGCCAAGGCGGCCCGCGCCGACGTCATCATGGCCACCGGTCGCTCCGACTACCCGAACCAGGTGAACAACGTCCTGGGCTTCCCCTACATCTTCCGCGGGGCGCTCGACGTCCGCGCCAAGGCCATCACCGAGGAGATGAAGATGGCGGCGGCCCGGGCGCTGGCCCAGCTGGCCCGGGAGGACGTGCCCGAGTCGGTGTCCCGCGGCTACGGCGGCGAGCGCTTCACCTTCGGCCGCGACTACATCATCCCCAAGCCGCTCGACCCGCGCGTGCTGCTCTGGGTGGCCCCCGCCGTGGCCGAGGCGGCCATCGCCAGCGGCGTGGCCCGCATCCAGCTCGACCTCTCCGACTACCGCGAGAAGCTCAAGAAGCGGCAGAGCCGGGTGCACGGCGTCATGAGCCTGGTGCACGGAAAGGCCCGCAGCAAGCTGGCCCGGATCGTCTTCCCCGAGGGGGACTCCGAGAAGATCCAGCACGCCGCCCAGATCCTCCGCGAGGAGGGGCTCTGCGAGCCCATCCTGCTCGGGCCGGTGCAGAAGATCCGCGCCTCCATCGAGGAGCGGCGGCTCGACGGCCTGGAGGGCGTCCAGGTCATCCTCCCCGAGGAGAGCGCCGACTACGACCGCTACGTGTCGCGCTTCTGGGAGCTGCGCGCGCGCAAGGGCATGACCTTCGCCGAGGCGCGCCGCCAGGTGCGGGCCCGCAACTACTACGCCTCGATGATGGTGGAGCGCGGCGACGCCGACGGCATGGTCACGGGGCTCACCGTGGGCTACCCCGACGGCATCCGCGCGCCGCTCGAGGTGATCGGGACGCGCAAGGGGCGCCGCGCCGCCGGCGTCTACATCGTGGTCACCAAGGACGACTTCAAGTTCTTCGCCGACACCACGGTGAACATCGACCCGACCCCGCAGGCCCTGGCCGACATCGCGGTGGCCACCGCCGACCTGGCCCGCTTCTTCGACGTGACCCCCCGGGTCGCCATGCTGTCGTACTCCAGCTTCGGCGCCGCCAAGGGGGAGAGCCCGGCCAAGGTGCGCAAGGCCACCGAGCTGGTCCGGCAGATGCGCCCGGACCTGGAGATCGACGGCGAGATCCAGGTGGATATCGCCACCGACTCCGAGCTGCGCGTCCCCGAGTTCCCCTTCTCGACCCTGAAGGAGGACGCCAACGTCTTCGTCTTCCCCAACCTCGACGCGGCCAACATCTCCTACCAGCTGCTCGAGGCCATGGGCGGCGCCGAGGTCATCGGGCCCGTGCTGCTCGGCATGAACCTGCCGGTGAACGTGCTGCAGATGGGCACCAGCGTGCAGTCGATCGTCAACCTGGCGGCCATCACCGCGCTGCGGGCCCAGGGCGATCAGTTCATCTTCTAGCAGCGACGCCGACACGCGAGTGTCGGCGCCGCAACACCCTCCTCACCGGGGGGCGATCGATCGATGAACGAACACTCGGGGCCGGTCCCACGTCGGGGCCGGCCCCATTTCATCCATGCGGCCACTTCACCGTAAGATGACGGCATGCGTCTCCTGGTCCTCCTTGCGTCGGTCCTGTTGACGCAGGACCCGCCTCCCCCGGCCAATCCTCCCCGCCCCGCCGTGGACGTCCGGACCGATCCGGCGGCCTGCCTGCCGACGAGCGTGATGCTTCCCTCGGACGCCACGGGCCCGATGCCCGAAGCCATCGCGTTGAACTTCACGATCGACGACGACGGGGACGCCCAGAACGTCTCCGTCGGCTTCGTGGCGGGTGCGCCGGCGTCGGACATGCTGGTGCAGGCCGCAGCACGCGCGGTCGAGGAATGCACCTGGGTGATTCCTGGCGGAGTCGCCCCGGGCCCAACGGCCCGGACCGTCAAGCTCCGGCTGCCCGTGATCCCGTTCGAGAAGCTCGAGGGCCCCGTGACTTCCCCGAAGATGGCGGACCCATATTGCTTCCGGGGCGCGTTCCATTTCCCCGTCCGGTGGGACAAGGAGGTCCGGGTGGTGATCAAGTTCCCGGTTTACGCCGACGGCAATCCAGGCCGGGTACGCGCCATGAACCTCGTCGCCGACCCGGGCGTACAGAGGGGACTGGAGAGGGCAGCCACTTCGGCGGTGAAGGCCTGTGAATGGATTCCCGGTCGGGACGGAGCCGGAACGCCGGCGCGGATCTTCGTCCTCCTGCCCCTGCGCCTGCATTGACCCCCTCCTGGCCGCAGCCAACCCGTTGCCCCACTTTCACTCTCCGTCACTTGATTCGGCCGATGTCATCGCCCTCCGAAGGAGCCACGTCTCCCCCTTCTCCACCAGTTCCGGCCGCTCCGCCGACCCGAACCGGTCCCGGAACCCCTCGGGCATCGCCTCCCCCCATCTCCGCGCGTGGCCCGCGAAGTTGTCGGCGATGTAGGCGAGGGCCCGGCGCACCTCGGCCGGGGTCCGCAGGACGTGGGCGTGGTAGCGGTCCTCCAGCACCGGCCCGCGCCGGCCCATGAGCCCGTTCATCCCCCGGGCCAGGCGGATGGCGAGGGCCTTCATCCCGGACGTGAGCGCCGCAGCGGACGCCGCCTCCACGACGAGGTGGAGGTGGTTCCCCTGGACGCTGAAGCGCACCACGCGGAAGCCGGGGCGAAGCGCCGCGCCACGCAGGGCCGACTCGACCACCGCCATCCCCCGCTGCGAGCGCAGGCTCCAGACGTGGGGCCTCACGCGCACCGTCACGTGAACGGGGTGGTGGCGGGAGAGGTGGGGGCGCGCGACGTGGGGAAGTTCCGGTTCGGCGCCCTTCGGCTTCCTCCCGGCGCCGGGGCGCCGCCCCCCGCGGGCGGGGAGCGGGAGCAAGGCCTGGCGTTCACTGCGCGTCACTTGATTCGGCGGATGTCGGCGACGAGCCGTCCCCCTCCTGGACTCGTCCCCCCGTGCTCGCGTCACGCCAACCCGCTGACGCGGCTTCGTTGGGACGTCCCCTGCCGGCCCGTCCGCTCCGCGGACGGCCCGGACGCCCCGCGCCCCTCTACTTCTCCGGTTTCGCCCCCGGGGCGGGCGCGAGATCGCGCCGGTACTCGGCACGGTACGGGCCGGCCGGGAAGCCGGGGCCGGGGAACTCGACCGCCGCGTCGTTGGCCTGCCGGGCCAGCGGCATGTAGCTGGGCGACGCCTTCTCGATGGCCGCGCTGACGACCGCCGCGATGATCGACCCGAGCCCGCCTCCTCCCCCCGAGGACGGGGCGTAGGTCAGCTTCTGGTGGTTTGTCCAGATGGTGTCGCCGGTCTTCCCGTCCTTCATCACGTAGTCGAACTCGACGGTCACCGAGGTGGAGATCAGCATGTACTGCGCGTCCCAGCGCTCGATGGTGACGTAGAGCACCGCGTCGGCGCCGAACAGGCTGGCGAGGCGCATGGGGTCGGCCTGGTGGACCAGGAAGGCGTCGGAGAGCCCGTCGTCCTCCAGCACGCGCTTCACCGCGTTGACCGGGAAGACGTAGTACCCGCGCTCGGCGACGGGGACGGGCAGCGTGGAGAGGAAGTAGGCCGGCGCGTCCACGTCCACCGACTTGTTGGCCACCGGGACGATCAGGATCGACCGGGGATTGGCGGCCACGAACTTCTCGTACGACGCGCCGGAGGGGACGGTGGCGCACCCGGAGAGGACGGCCGAGCCGGCCAGGAGGACCAGCAGGAGGCGGCGCATCACGACGGCCTCGCCTTCTCGAGCTCCGAGGCGGGCGCCGCGGGCGGCGGCGGGGGCAGGCGGCGGGCGTTGCCGATCATCTTCTCCATGAAGACCCGCGACTCGGGCCAGGTGTCGCGCTCCCGCTCGAAGTACCGGATGGCCTCGGGCGCGTTGCCCTCCTCGTAGAGCGCGTACCCGTACTCCGCGTAGATCCCGGGCGGGACCGTCTTCCCCTCCCGCTGCGCCGCCAGGATGATGGTCTTCAGGCTGGCCACGTAGGCCTGCCGGTTCTGGGGGCTCTTGTAGTGGGCGTAGAGGGCCTCGTCGTAGTTGCCCCAGCGGTAGGTGGAGACCTTCCCGGCACACCCGGAGGCGGCCAGACCGGCGACGGCGAGGGCCGCGAGGAGGGAACGGGACATGTCGGCCTCCTCAGTGGACCTGGATGACCTTCAGCTCGCTCTCCACGAAGATCTTCTGCGCGAAGAGCAGCTTCCCGTCCTGGGTCCGGATCTCGACCTCGTGGGTCCCCGGCTCGAGGCGAAGGACCAGCGGCTTGCCGTTGTAGGAGGCGGCGTCGCCGACCAGCTGCCCGTCCACGAGCAGCACCGTCCCTGGCTTCCCCCCCTCGATGGCGATGCTGGGGCGGGTGTCGGTGGTGCGGACGGTGGTGGAGGGCATGGCGCATCCGGCCAGGAGCAGGGCGGCGGCGATGGACGGCGCGAGGGTCCTCACGGCGTGCCTCCTGTGGCGGGAGCGGCGACGAAGACGGAACCGGCCCGGGCCTTGTCGAGCGCGCCCGAGGTGATCTTGCACGCCGACCCCTCGTTGGTCTCGGTGTCGCCGAACAGGCTGACCACCTCCAGGGTCCCGACCTGGGTGGGCGGCAGGGTGACGTCGAAGCCCGACTGCTGGCTCTTGACGGTCTTTCCCGCCTCCATCACCACCAGTGTATCCCCGGGGCGGAGCCCCTGGAACTTCCCGCCGGCGACGAAGACCTGGGGCCCTTGCACGTCGAGGACGTAGGTCCTCCAGGGACGGTCGGCGAGCTTGGAGACCAGCCGGTCGATGACGTCGGTGATGGCGGCGCCGATGGCCTTGTCGTTCAGCGTGGCGTCGTAGTCGGCCCGGCTTCCGTACCCGGCGATCTCGCCCGACTCGGTGCTGGCCTGGCCGGCGCCGGTGGCGGAGAAGTAGGCCTGGCCGGTCTTCACGTCCACCAGCCGGATGTCCACCTTGGCCTTGGCGGTCTGCACCTTGGTGCTGGAGAGGAAGCCGGTTTGCCCGCCAACGGAGCGTCCGAACTCGGTCACCGAGCCGATGATCACCGTGTCGGACCCCACCAGCGAGGCCTGCCCGGCGATCTCCTGTTCCTTCGCGACCTTCTGAAGATCGGGGCGCTCCAGCACGACGAACTTTCCGGAGGCGACCAGGCGCGAGGCCAGCATGTCGGAGGCCTGCTTGCCGATGACGTCGAGGTCGGCGTCGTACATGAGCGACCGTCCGTAATTGGTCTCGTTGGTGAACCGGGCGATGGAGACCTTGGTCTTGTAGCGCTTGCTGGCCGGCACGGCGAGGCTGGCCTGGGCGGCCACTTGCTGCGCCTTGGGCACCGGCGACTCGAGGGGCACGGGGGGCTGCGAGACGGTGGCGCAGCCCGTCATGGTGAGGGCCATCGCCCAGAGTGCGGTCTTGCGGATCGTCGTCATGGAATCCTCCACGCCGGGCAGGGCAAGGGAAAGCGCGGTTCTACACCGCCGACAGCGCCCGCTGGAGCGCGAACTTCACCTCGCCGGCGATGACGTTCAGCCCCGGGTGGGTGGACGCGATGGTGGCCATGGGGTCGATCGCGGCCACCACTGCCTTGCCGTCGTCCCCCTCGTAGACGATGACGTTGCAGGGCAGCATCACCCCCACCTCGAGCTCCATGGAGAGCGCGCGGTAGGCGAGCTTGGGGTTGCAGGCGCCGAAGATGCGGTAGGGGCGGAAGTCTGCGCCGATCTTCTCCTTCAGCGTCGCCTGCACGTCGATCTGGGTGAGGATGCCGAACCCCTCGGCCTTGAGCGCGTCGGGGAGCCTGGCGATCGCCTGGTCGAAGGTGAGCTGCGTCTTCTTCTGGATCCGGAACTCGGCCATGGGATGCCTCCTGGTAGGACTCTACAGGCTGACCCGCAGCGCCACGCCGAAATCGGCGATGGGAGGCTGGATGCTCACCGGCTCCGGAAGATCGGGCGGAACGGCCGGAACGTCGATGGCGAAGCGGAAGGCCCCGCCCGCGGTGCCGTAGTGCACCGACGCGTAGGCCTCCAGGCGCAAGTAGGTCATGAGCAGCACGGAGTAGTCGATGCGGCTGATGAAGGTGCGGTCCGTCAGGTTGGCCAGCGTGGAGAGGATGAAGGTGGTGTCGTACCACTTGAAGGGCTTGGGCAGGAGCACGTAGAGCCCGGCCTGGTTCCGCCCCACGTAGAACGGGTCGTACTGCTGTTTCACGATGAGCCAGGGGTAGATGGCCGTGTCGGCGTAGCCGAGCGAATTGTAGAAGTACTCGGCCCCGACGGTGAGCGTGTGCAGGTCGTCGTACTTCCAGGTCCAGGAGACGCCCCCGGTGACCTGGGGAGCGAAGCCGGGCTGGTAAGCCTGGTAGGTTCCGAGGAAGGGCGGGACCGACTGCCAGTCCGGCGGCGCCAGCATGTCCCACTGCGGGAGGCCGGTGGGCGTCCCCTTCCCGAGCGACGCGCTCCCGTAGAAGTCGAGCTCCCAGATGGCCCAGGAGGCCTCCAGGCCGAGCCGCGGCAGCGTGCCGGAGCGGGCCACGACCTCCCCGGCCACCTCCAGCGGCCCCAGCACCACCTCGGCGCGCAAGGCCCCGCCCACCTTGCCCACCTGGTCCACCACCTGGTTTCCGCTGAAGAGGGCGATGGCGTAGAAGTTCCAGCCGTTCTTCTCCCAGGGGACGTGGAGCTTCAGCATCCACTCCCCCTGCCGCTGGTCGAAGGTGGAGAGCGGGGAACGCGGCCGGAAGTGCAGGAAGTCGGTGGGATTCCAGAAGCGGGACACCCCCCAGGTCACCTGCTGCTTGCCCACGGTGACGAAGACGGCGCGCTCGACGTCGAAGCGGATCCAGGCCTGGTCGAGCACCACCTGCGTGGCCAGGAACTGGCCGTACACCGAGGACTGCATCCCCTCCGGCACGAGCGGGTTCACCTGGGCGCGCCCCAGCACGAAGGCGCGCACCCGATCGTTGGGGCGGACGTCCACGTAGAGGTCGAGCAGGTTGGGCGAGGTGAGGAGCCAGGCCGACGGCGGCACCCCCTGCTGCCACTGGGAGTCGAGGCGCAAGTAGAGCATCCCGCCGATCTTGAGGGGATCGGGGGGCGCGGGCGGGGCGCCGAACCCCTCCGGTTGCGGGCTGGCGGTCTCGAACATGTCCTGCTCGCTGGGACGGTCCTGGGCCAGGGCCGGCGCGGCGGCCAGGAGGAGCAGCAGGGCGAGGGCGGCGCGCGTCATCACCGGCTCTTCGACTCCAGCCATGCCTTGGTGAAGAGGTTGGCCTCGAGCGGGCGCGTGTCCACCGACTTGATGAGGATGAGGGTCTGGTTGGCCTTCTCGACCTCGTCGTAGATGCGCATCTCCTCGGCGAACCACACGTCCCCCTTCTTCGACTCGCTGCGAACCTTCTTCCAGCGCGGGTAGTAGGCGGTGCGCATGAGGCGTCCGGAGAGGGCCAGATCCTGGCGCTTGAGCACCACGCCGTTCTCCTTGTTCACCCAGAGTCGCACGGTGGGGAAGGCCACGTCCACCTCGGGCCGGGCGTTGAGCAGGATGCGGTGCACCTCGAACTTGCCCAGCTTCTCGTCGGCCTCCCAGGTGGCGGCGTACTCCTCGGAGAGGCGCGACTCGTCCAGGTCTCCCCGGCGCGTGTCCGTCCCGCCGATGCGCTCCCGCTCGGTGCGCCGCTCCCAGCGCCCCACCCGCGGGTCGTAGAACCAGAGGTTCTTCTCGATGCGCAGGTAGCCCTTCCCCGCCTCCGACTTGGGCTCCAGGAAGAGGAACATGAGCTTCTGGTCGCCGGAGCGGCGGTAGGCGAGGAGCTCGTAGACCACGTCGGTCTTGTCCTTCTCCTTGGCCTCCATGTAGGCCAGCGCCTTGTAGTCGCCCCCGGAGCGCTCCATCTCGTCGATGTTGCGGATGAGCCGGTCGGTCGCGGCCTGGTCGAGGGCACGGGCCGGGAGCGGGGCGAGGAGGAGGGCGAGCAGGAGGAGCGGGAGGATGCGCATGGGGTTCACCCGGCGTGGTGCATGGCGGTGACCGGCCGCATCCGTGCTGCGTAGGCCGACGGCCAGATGGCGGCCACGGTGGTGAGCGCGGTCACGAAGGCGACGTAGACGGCCACCTGGCCGGGGTGGATGGCCAGGTGCAGGTTCCGCTGCAGCAGGAAGTACTGCATGGTCTCGGGAAGCTCGATGGCGGCGGCGTTGATTCCCGCGCCGAGCCCGGCGCCGGCGAGGGCTCCCAGGAGCGCTCCGGCGAGGCCGAGCAGGCAGGCCTCCATGAGGGTGAGGCGCAGCACCTGGGTGCGCTGCATGCCGATGGCGCGCAGGGTGCCGATCTCCCGGGTGCGCTCCCGGATGGCGATGGCCAGCGTGTTCACGATGCCCACCGCCACGATGACCATGAGCACGGTGACGAGGACGTTGCCCAGCCAGGTGACCGCGGTGACGATCCAGGAGAGGAAGCTCATTTCGTCCTCCCAGGTGGTGACGTCGAGCTTCTGGCCGGTCCAGTCCTCGGCGTTGACCTTGAACATGAGCTTCTGCCAGTAGGGCTGGGGGTCGGGGTCCATGACCCGGTAGCCGGCGTCGCGAAGCGCGCCCCGCAGCCGGGCGGCCACCTTGGCCGAGTCGTCGGCGTCCCGGAGGTAGATCTGCACCGCGCCGGTGGTCCCGGCCTTGAGCTGGTAGAGCTGGCGCAGCGTCTCGGCCGGGATGAAGGCGTTGAAGGCCGAGAGAAGCCCGATGTTGCGGGCCACCGCGCCGACCCGCACGTCGGCGGTGTTGCTGGCGCCGCGGGTGGTGGGGGCGGAGAGGGTCAGCGTGTCGCCCGGCTTCACCCCGAGTCGCTTGGCCTGGTCCTCGAAGAGGAGAATGGTGCCGGGCTTGCCGAGCTCGGCGAGCGATCCGTCGACCACCTGGATGATCTTCTCGAAGCCCGGTTCCCGGTCCAGCTCGACGCCGGCCAGGATGAGGTCCATCGACCCGCCATCGGCCACCGCCTTGGCCCATCCGCGCCCGCGCGGCGCCGCGTAGACCAGCTCGGGGACCTGCCCCTTCACCGCGTCCCAGGGCTTCTCCCAGCCGGCCACGATGGGCGCGGCGGTCCCGCTGGTGATCTTGAAGAAGCCGGCCAGGTTCACGTGGCCGGTCATGAGCGTGGTGGCCGAGTGGAGCATGGCCTCGCGCATCCCGGTGGTGAGGCCGCCGAGCAGGACCAGCAAGGCGGTCACCCCGGCGATGGCCGAGGCCAGCAATAGATTTCGCCGTGTGTGGCGGGCCAGGTTGCGCGAGGCGATGAAGAGGTCGGTGGCGATCATCAGTCGTCCGATTGCATGGCCTCGAGCGGCGTCACCCGCATGGCCAGCACGGCGGGGTAGAGGGCCGAGAGGATCGACACCAGGAAGACGATGACCACCGAGGTGACCAGGCTGGCCGTGCCCAGCCGGGGGATGAGGGCCGGCCCGGAGAAGAGGAAGTACATGGTGTCGTTGGTGGCGGCGATGCCGCCGGTCCAGCCGACGGCGTGGACGATGAGGATGCCCAGGATCGAGCCCAGCCCGCCGAAGACCAGGCCGGTGGTGACCACCTCGACCACCACCAGCACCAGCACGAAGCGGCGCTGCGCCCCGATGGCCCGCATGGTGCCGATCTCCTTCACCCGCTGGAGCGTGGCCATGACCATGGCGTTGTTGATGATGACGAGCGCCACCGCGAAGATGATGAGCACGGCCAGGTAGAGCACCATGCGGAGCAGCCCCATCGACTGGCCCACGATGCCCGCCGCCTCCAGCCAGGTGACCGCCTTCACCTTCATCCCCGCCCCGGCCGCCGCCGCCACCAGCTTCGGCATGATCTCGTCGATGCGGCGCGGGTCGTCGAGGATCACCGCGGCGTTGAGCGCCACGCCGGCGTCGGTCTCGGCCTGGGTGTAGCGGCGCCCGAAGAGGTCCTCGCGGGACTGCCGGCCGCTCGAGCCGGCCAGCAGGGCCGGCTCGTCCACGGCCCGGGGCGCCGCCGACGGCGCCGGTGCGGGGCCGCCGTCGCCGAAGAGCGCCGCCTCGGCGTCCTCCCGGGCCACCGTCGTGGCCCCGGCCCGCTCCTTCAGCTTCCCGATCTCGGCGGCCCGCTCGGGCGTCAGGTAGCCGTAGAGGTCGCGCCAGGAGTGGACGTCCATGACGCTCATCATCCCGGCCAGCGCCGATCGCTCCAGCCCGCGGAACTCGACGAACCCGTAGACCGGGACGTTCACCGAGTTCACGTAGCCGCTGCGCGACGGGGCCTTGATGGTGATGAAATCGCCGACCTTTACCGTGTAGAGCTGCAGGAGCGGGGCCAGCTCCGCGTAGAAGATGCGGTGGCGCTCGTCGAAGTTCCGGTCGTCGGTGTCGAGGAGGGCCGACACCAGCTTGGCCGGATCGGTCTCCCGGGATCCCAGGGCCGCCTGGAGCCTTCGCACCGCCTCCCGCGTCCTCACCGGGTCGAGCTGGAGGAGGATGTCGCGGGTCTGGCCGGTGTTCTCCTTCACCCAGCGTTGCAGCTCCTCGTCCCTGGCGATCTTGCGGCCGTGCAGCTCGCGGGCCTCCTTGATCTTGTCGAGGCGGCGGGCCGCCCGGAGCTTGAGCCACTCCTCGGCGTAGAGCTTGCCCAGCAGCACGCCGCGCTGGCCGGGGGGGATGGAGGCCCCCTCCACCACCTGGGCCCCCGGGAAGGCCTTCTGGAAGGCCTCCGGGTCGGTGCCCACGTAGCGGATGAAGGTGAAGCCGCCGTCGAGGGAGAGCGGGGCCACCCGGTTCTCCAGGAACTCGAGCGAGGCCAGCGGGTCCCGGTCGAACTGGTCCCAGAAGCCCCCCTGCACCGCCTGCTCCAGCGCGTCGAAGTCGGCCTTGCGGTCCTTGTAGACTCCGGAGGTCTCGTCGGCGATCTCGCGGGCCTGGCGGAGCTCCTGCTGGAGCAGCGTGGCCATGCGGCGCAGGTGGGCCTTGTGGGCCTCGTAGTCCGGGTCCTCGGCGGGTGCGCCCTGCTCGAGGCGCCGGCGCACGTCGGCGCGCAGCCGCTCCAGGGCCACGTCGAAGACGTTTCCCATCGAGACCATGGCCTGGTCGATGCCCATGGGGACGACCTGCTTCACCCCGGGCACGGTGAGCGCCGCCGCCTTGAGCCGCGCGAAGTCGTCGATGGGCTCGAGCACCGACTCGCCCATGGTCCCGCCGTAGAGGGCCAGCGGGTCGCGCGAGGCGGCGTTGTAGAGCTGCACGTGGCCGCCCAGGCTGTCCTGGATGCTGCGGGTCATGCCCACGTCGATGGAGTCGAGGAGCGAGCTGCCCAGGACCACCACCACGACGCCCAGGGCCACGATCCCGCCCACGACCAGCGTACGCACCCGGCTGGCGACCAGGTTGCGCATGGCCATCTCGAGCAGGATCCGCCCCTGCCGCGCGCGGGAGGAGGTGGTGCTCACCGTGCCTCGTCTCCGGCGGCCCCCTGGGCCTCCTCGCGCCCCACCACCCGTCCGTCCTCGAGACGGACGATGGCGCTGGCGTGGGACATCACCTTGGGGTCGTGGGTGGAGAAGATGAAGGTGGTCCCGTCGCGCCGGTTCATCTCGCGCATCAGGTCGATGATGGTCCCGCCGGTCTTCGAGTCGAGGTTGGCGGTGGGCTCGTCGGCCAGCACCAGCGGCGGGTTGGCGACCAGCGCCCGGGCCACGGCCACCCGCTGCCGCTGCCCTCCGGAGAGCTCGCTGGGACGGTGGCGGGAATGGTCGGCAAGCCCCACCGACTCGAGGAGCGCGTTCACCCTCCGTCGCCGCTCGGCGGAGGTCATGCGCCCCTGCAAGAGGAGCGGGAACTCGACGTTCTGGAAGACGGTGAGCACCGCCACCAGGTTGAAGGTCTGGAAGATGAAGCCGATGTGGTCGAGCCGCAGCCGGGTGAGCGCGCGCTCGGTGAGCTTCGAGGTGTCCTCGCCGTCCACCCGCACGGTGCCCGAGCTGGGCACGTCCACGCCGCCGATGAGGTTGAGGAGCGTGGTCTTGCCGCTCCCGGAGGGGCCGGCGATGGAGAGGAACTCGCCCCGCTCGACCAGGAGGTCCACGTGGCGGAGCGCGTGCACCTCGGTCTTGCCGAGCTGGTAGACCTTGGCGACGTCCACGGCCTCGACGATGGGTTCTGGCATGCCGGGCAGTTATAGTCCGGGAGGCGTGGCCGCGAACAAGAAGCCGTTCAATGACCCTTTCGGGAAGCTGAGGGAGCTGCGGAAGCAGGCGTCCGCGCCGGTGGTTTCCCCGAAGCCGGCCGCGCCCGCCCCTCCCCCCCCTCCCCGCCCGGAGCCCACCGACGCCGACCTGTGGGCGGCCGCCATCGAAGGCGCGCGCCCGGTGGAGGAGCGGAACAAGGTGGTCGAGCCGGGCAGGCGACGGCCCCCCGCCCCCGAGTTCTGGCACCCCGATCTCGACGCCCTGAGGGAGCTCGAGGCGCTGGTCTCGGGCGAGGCTCCCTTCGACATCTCCGACACCGACGAGTTCATCGAGGGATGGATCTCCGGCCTCGACCCCGCCCTGGTCCGCAAGCTCCGCCGGGGGGACTTCTCGGTCCAGGCCCACCTCGACCTTCACGGAAAGTCGCGGGCGGAGGCCAAGGGGGAGGTGGACGCCTTCCTGCGCCGGTCCCGGGAGCAGGGGAAGCGCTGCGTGCTGCTCGTCCACGGGCGCGGGCTCCACTCGAGGGATCAGGTGCCGGTGCTGAAGGATGCCCTGCGCAGCTGGCTCGCCACGGCGCGGTTCGGGAGGCACGTGCTGGCCTTCGCGACGGCGAGGCCGCAGGACGGGGGCGCGGGGGCCATCTACGTCCTGCTCCGACGCAGCGGGAGGTGAGCGCTGAGCGAGGATCGCCTTCGTTCCGGGAGGGCGTCTGCCGCCGGGCGCTGGGACACCCCTCTCCGCTCCGCTGTCCTCGCGGGGAGGGCGTACGGTGAGTGAATGGCGTCGGGTCACACCGCGCCCGAGCAGCGCCGGTTCCCGACGCCCGCTGCGGAGGCTGCGCTTCGATGGGCGCCCGCGCCGGCGAATGGCGCCCACCGGCTGGCCCGCGCCCTGCTGCGGCGCACGCTGCCTGCCTGCGCCGCGCAGACTCCTCCGTCCGCTGCTCGACGTGCCATCCTGGCACGCCTCCGCTGCTCCGTCGTCGTGTGCACGGCTCGTCTACGGCATCGTGTGCCTCGCGACGGGCCCGGGCCAACCAGGGGGCGCCTGGACTCCCAGGCCGAAGGCGACTCGATCAACGCTGCTTCGTGGGGAGATCCGGGTGGGAGGCAGCGCCCCGACGACCGTGTGCGGGCTCCCTCGTCGCGTTAGGGATCGGACCTGGCCGATCCCGGCCCTGGAGGTTTCCCATGCGCCTGTTCCTGCTTGCGGCTTTCGTCTCGTTTCCCGTTCTCGTCTCCGCCGCCCCGTCGGCGACCGCCACGCTTCGCGATGCGCAGGGGAAGGCGGTCGGAACGGCGACCATCACCCCGGGTGACGGCGGGGTGAAGATCGCGGTACGCGTCTCGGGGGTTGCGCCGGGACTGCACGGGTTCCACGTCCACGCCGTCGGCAAGTGCGAGGGGCCCGAGTTCAAGTCGGCGGGAGGCCACTTCAACCCGGCGACCAGGGAGCACGGGCTCGACAACCCGAAGGGCTCCCACGCCGGCGACATGCCCAACCTGTCCGTCGGCCCGGACGGCACCGGCAAGGGCGAGTTCCCGGCCCGCGGCGCCACGCTCGAGCCCGGTCCCGGCTCGCTCTTCCCCGACGGCGGCACCGCCCTCGTCCTCCACGCCGCCCCGGACGACATGAAGTCCGACCCGGCCGGCAACGCCGGGGCGCGGATCGCCTGCGGGGTCATCGAACGCAACCCCTGATCGCGGTCCCCGGGCGCCGCACTCGCGAGCAGGCGCCCGGATTTCCCCACGAGGCAGCGTTGTCCGCGTCGCCTTCGGCCCGGGCCGTCCCAGCCGGCGCGGGCGTCCCTCGCAGCGGTGCCTCCGCAACGGGCGTCGGGAACCGGCGTTGCTCTGGCCCGGCGTGACCCGACGCCATTCACCCACCGTACGCTACCGCCGTGAGGACCAGCGCCGCGGAGAGGGATGCCCAGGCGCCGGCGGCACCCGGCCTCGCGGAACGAAGGCGATCCTAGCGGACAGGTCCCATGACCGTGAGGAGATCCCGCATCGCCTGCTGGCTGACCGTCAGGAGCCCCTCGTACGGCCGGTCAAGGTCCAGGATGAGGGCCAAGACCACCGCGAGCACGAGGCCCAGGACCAGGTTCACCGTCGCGCTCCGGTCGCCCGTGATCCCGCGGGCGTATCCGGCGATGCCCAGGACCAGGATGGCCACCGCGTACAGGGTGGCGAAGATGGTGGGCGGGATCGGATTTCGCAGGGCGGCCTGGACGCGCCTCCCGTGCATGTCGATCACCTCGTTCACCGCGGCGACGAAGAGCGCCACCGTCGGCGTCGGGGAGGCTGCCGCCGCCGCCGAGGTGATGCTCCACAGGTCGGCCTGGATCTTCTCGGAGCGGGTGATCGCCTCGTCGCGGGTCGACGCCTGCGCGACGTCGAGCCGGGCCTGGGTGTAGGCCCGGAGCACCTCCCGCGCCTGCGGCTGCTGGGGTGCGGGGATGAGGTCGGTGCGCAGCCACGCCGTGCCGATGGCGTTCGCCTCCTCCACCACCAGCGTCTTCCGCCGGTCGAACCTCTCGCCCGCCATCCCGAAGGTGAAGGCGAGCAGCAGGCCGAGGAGCCCGAGCAGCCCGCCCAGGGTCGCTCCCAGGTCGGGAGTCGCCACCTCGCCCATGCGCGCCCTGCTCCGCGCCCCGAGCAGGTGACCGGCCTTCATCGAGGCCAGGAAGGCGACGGTGGTCGCGACGAAGACCGCCCAGATCGGGAATCCACCGAAAAGCCCCTGCCTCATGCCCGCTCCCTCCCCGCTTCCAGCGTCGCCGCGATCGCTCGCGCCGCCGCCGCCGGGTCGCCTCCCTCCCGCAGCGGCCTCCCGATCACCACGATGTCGGCGCCCGCCGCCACCGCCTCGGCCGGCGTGGCCACCCGGGCCTGGTCGCCGCGCGCCGCCCCCGGGGGACGCACGCCCGGGACCACCAGCAGCGGCCCCGGTCCCACGGCGGCCCGGACGGCGGCCACCTCGTGCGGCGAGCAGACCAGCCCGTCGGCCCCCGCCCCCACCGCGAGGCGCGCCAGCCGCACCACCGCCTCGGCGGCCGGCCCGGCCAGCCCGATGCGCCCGAGCGCCGCGTCGTCCAGGCTGGTGAGCACGGTCACGGCCAGGACGTGAAGCCGCC
The DNA here is from genome assembly GCA_903874275.1 of uncultured Anaeromyxobacter sp. Taxonomy (GTDB): domain Bacteria; phylum Myxococcota; class Myxococcia; order Myxococcales; family Anaeromyxobacteraceae; genus CAIOAK01. The sequence goes on along the minus strand of CAIQRS010000188.1, from coordinate 10,024 downwards.
CGGCCGCGCCCCGAACCGCGGCGCGCACCATCTCGTCGCCACCGGCGGCGTGGACGGTGAGGAGCGAAGCTCCGGATGCCGCGGCGCTGCGGGCGGCCCCCTCCACGGTGTTGGGGATGTCGTGCAGCTTGAGATCCAGGAAGACCGGGCGTCCCAGCGCCGCCGCGGCGCGGACCGCCGGCGGCCCCTCGGCGGCGAAGAGCTCGAGCCCCACCTTGAGCATCCCGACCTCCGGGGCCACGGCGCGTGCGAAGGGCGCAGCCTCGCTCCAGGTGGGGAAGTCGATGGCGGCGCAGATGCGCTCGCGTCCCGGACGGCTCATGGCACCCCCGCCTGCATGCGCCCCACCTCGCCGAGCACCCGCGCGGCCTCGACCGGAGGCAGGCAGTTCCCCACCTCGAAGAGCGCGAAGGTCAGGAAGGACTCGAGCGCGTCGAGCGCCCGGGCGCGCGCCGCCGGGCCCGGCCGCGGCGACCCCTCCCCGACGTTCAGGATGAGCTGCTCCACGTCCATGTGGCCGTCGGCGTCGATGCGGACCCCATCGAAGACGGCGCGCCGCTCCGGGGGCAGCCGCTCGAAGAAGCTCTCCAGCCGCCGGCCGGCGTCGGCCTGGACGCGGGACAGCTCCTCGTAGACGTGCCGGATGATCCGGGCGTAGGCCTCGAACGGCCCGCCGGACGGGATGGGGGGCGAAGGCGTCGGAGCGGGCGGAGCGGCACGGGGCGCCACCGCCTCGACGAAGCCTCCCCGGACCAGCTCGTCGAGGGCCATGGTCCCCTCGTGGAGCCCGAGCCAGGAGTCGTCGAGCGCGCGCCTGACCGTGCGCTCGCCGTCGATGGCCTCGAGGAGCCGCCTGGCGCGGGGACCGGGCTCGCCCACCGCCCCGGACTTCCGGCGGGCCACCGCGTCGCGATCCGGAAGGCTGGCCGCCAGCCCGTCCACCTCGGCGCGACGCCGCATGCCCTCGAGCAGGAGCTCGTGGGTGCGCTCGGGGAGGCGGACGGCGTTCCGCTCGTCGGGCCGCCCCTCCACGAAGACGAACTCGCCGTCGTCCTCCAGGAAGGCTCCCAGGACGATCTCGCGGATCTGCAGGGCCATCGCGCCGTAGAGCTGGCCGGGATCGAGCAGCCCCTCCTCGACGAGCACCTGGCCGAGCGGCCGGCCTGCCTGGACGAGCCGCCCGCAGCGGGTGAGCTCCTCGGCGGGCACGAGCCCGGCCCGCCAGAGCACCGACGGGAGCCGGTCGGCCCGCTCGCTCGACGAGGCGAAGGTCACCTGCCCCTCCTTGAAGCTCACCGTCTTGCGGCGAAGCCCGGCCGGCGCGTCGGGAAGGGGCGTGTCGTGCCCGGCGCCGAAGGAGAGGAGCAGCGTCCCCGTCTTGATCGACGTGGCCAGGAAGTGGAACACCTCGGGCGCCGACAGCGAATGGAGGGACCCGGCCAGGTAGGGCGCCACCTCGTCCCGCCCCGCCCCCTGCAGGAGGGCGAACGCCCCCGGCACGCCCTTCAGCTCGATCGGGTCGCCGTCGAGCAGTCCGAGCAGGTCGGCCACGTGGCGCGGCAGCGCCACCCGGTCGTCCGGCCCGATGGCGAGGTGGGAGCGCACCGGGCCTGGCCCCTATCCCACTTCCGCCGCGAGGAGGGCGCGCGCATGGGCCTCCACGTCGCCCAGGAGGACGAAGTCCACCTGCTTGCCCCGGCGCAGCTTCCACTCCACCTTGCCGTCGGCGAGCCCCTTCTTCCCCACCGCGATGCGCAGCGGGATTCCCACCAGGTCGGCGTCCTTGAACTTCACCCCGGCCCGCTCGTCCCGGTCGTCGAAGAGGACCTCCATCCCGGCGCGCCCCAGCGCGGCGATGACCTCCTCGGCGGCCCGGAGCAGTTCCGGCTCCTTGCCCATGGTGAGGACGGTGGCGTGGAACGGCGCGATGGAGAAGGGCCAGACGATCCCGTCGGCGTCGTGGTGCAGCTCGACCGCGGCCGCCATGACCCGCTCCACGCCGATGCCGTAGCTCCCCATCACGATGGGGGTCTCCTTGCCGTCGGCGAGCAGCACGTTGGCCTTCATCGACACCGAGTACTTGGTGCCCAGCTTGAAGATGTGACCGACCTCGAGCGCCTTGAAGAGCTCGAGGGCGCCGTCGCAGCGGGTGCACCCCTCGCCGGCCTTCACCTTGCGCAGATCGACGAGCCTTCCCGTGGCGATGTCCCGCTTCACCTCCACGCCCTCGAGGTGGACGTCGTTCTCGTTGGCGCCGGTCACCATTCCGGCCGCTGCGGCCAGGGTCTCGTCCACGAAGACCGGGGCGTTGCGCACGCCCACCGCGCCCAGCGATCCGGCGTCGGCGCCGAGCAGCGGGCGGATCTCCTCGGGGTGGGCCGGGCGGACCTGCGCCGCGCCGGTGGCGGTCTGCAGCTTGGCCTCGTCGAGCTCGTCGTCGCCGCGGACCACGGCCAGCACGAGCTTCTCGTCGGCCGCGTAGACGAGCGTCTTCAGCTGCCGCGCCGCCGACCGGCCGTGCGGCGGCCGCTCCAGGGCCTCGATGGTGCGGACGCCCGGGGTGGGGAACTTCCGCGGCGCGTCGAGCCGCTCGCCCGCGTCCAGCGGGCGGACGGGACCGCGGCTGTGCGCCGTCTCGGTGTTGGCGGCGTAGCGGCACTTCGGGCAGGCGGCCACGTCGTCCTCGCCGGCGTCGGTGCGGACCATGAACTCCTGCGAGCCGGAGCCGCCCATGGCCCCGGAGTGGGCCTGCACGGCCACGAAGTCCAGTCCACAGCGGGTGAAGATCTTCTCGTAGGCCTTGCGCTGGTCGTCGTAGCTCCTGTCGAGCCCGGCCGCGTCCACGTCGAAGGAGTAGGCGTCCTTCATGGTGAACTGGCGCACGCGCAGCAGGCCCGACTTGGGGCGCGGCTCGTCGCGGAACTTGGTCTGGATCTGGTACCAGACCTGGGGGAGCTGCCGGTAGCTGCGCAGCTCGTCCCGGGCGATGGCCGTGAAGATCTCCTCGTGGGTCATGCCCAGGCAGTAGTCGGCCCCCTTTCGGTCCTTGAGCCGGAACATGTTGTCGCCCATGACCTCCCAGCGGCCGCTCTCCTTCCAGACCTCGGCGGGGTGGAGGGCCGGAAGGTGGAACTCCTGGCCGCCGATGGCGTCCATCTCCTCCCGGACGATGCGCTCGACCTTGGCGAGCGAGCGGCGGGCCAGCGGGAGGTGGTCGTAGATCCCGGCGCCGAGCTGGCGGATGAAGCCCGCCCGGACGAGCAGGCGGTGCGAGGCCACCTGCGCGTCGGCGGGAGCCTCCTTCAGCGTGGGGATGAACATCTGGCTGTAGCGGGCGGATTGCATGGTGGCGGGGTTATACCGCACCGGGCGCCGGTCTCCGAAGTCCCCGTTGCGGGAGCGCTCGCCTACTGCTCCGCCGGCGCCGGCGCCTTGACCAGGGACCCCGCGATCGCCTCCTCCAGGGAGGCTGCGATGGCGCTCCGGGCCCGCGCCCGGGCCTTCGCCGGAAGGAGCGATCCTTCCCGGACGGAGGAGCTGAACTCCGAGAGGACCCGGCCACCGCCCACCTCCTGGATGCGTCCGGTGACCAGCACCCGGATCCAGAACCACGGCGCCACGTGCTCCATGGCCGGCCTCTCGACGGTGACGACGACCTCGAGATCGGCGCCCGCCTTGGCGGAGACGAGGTTCCGGAGGCCCAGGGCGAGGAGTCCCTTCCGGATTCCCTCCTCGATCTCCGCATCGAGGCGGGCCGGGAGCGCCACCCGGAGGGAGCCGAACGCGGCCTCGGCCCGGGTCGAGATGCCCGCCGGGTCGAGGCGGGAGCTCGAAGCGGCCTCCGGATCCAGGACCCGCGCCTGTGCGGACAGCGGGACCCGCTGGCGCAGCTCGTCGCGCGCCTGGATCAGGACCAGGGCGGTGCCGAGCCTGTCGCCCGGCGGAGGCGCGGCGGCGAGCACCTTCTCCACGCGGGAATCGATCTCGCCCAGGCGGGCCTGGATCGAGGCCAGGGCGGCCCGGCGATCGAGCACCGCGAGTGCGTGGACCCGCCGGCTGGACGGATCGGTCCAGTGCGCCGCGATCGTCGCCCCCTCGATCTCCACGCTGGTGGAGACCTGGGTCGCGTCCCTCGCGTCCAGTCCGCGCCGCGTCTCCGAGGAGGCATTGCTGGTCCGGGTGCTCTCGAACTCGACGCTGGAGACGACCGCCTCGACCCGGGAGAGGAAGACGCGGGCCAGCTCGGCACGCGCCCTCGAATCCGCCACGCTCCGCTCGTCGGCGATCCCGACGCCGGTGAGGAAGCGGGTGCGCGGCCACTCGGCCGACTCCCCGTCCACCCAGGCGGGCCGCTCGGCGGCCAGCGCGGAGCCGCACGCGCCTGCCGCCAGCAAGGCCGCGAGGAGCCGTCGCCCGCAGATTCCCCGGCTCACAGGAGCGTTCGCACCTGGATGTAGGAGCGCTTTCCGGGGACGATGACCACCGCCGGGTAGGACTCCTCGAGGACCGTGGCCCCCTTCGCATCGACGTAGACGATCTTCACCTGGTGCGTCCCGCTCGGCACGTGCATGTGCCCGAGACGGATCTGGGCCGCGATGGTGTTCCACACCCGGGTGTCGGCGATCTCGGAGGCCGCCGCGCCCATCCGGGCTCCGAAGCCCACGAGCGCGCCTGCGGTCCCTCCCAGCTGCTCCTTGGCCACCTTCTCGGCGATCTTGGCGACGATGAACTTGATGGTCGCCCGCACGACGGCGCGCGTCCGGATGGCGTCGGCGTTCTCCGTCAGGACCATGTTCGCCAGGGCGGAGATGTCCTCGGCGAGCATGGTCTTCGACTCCACCCCGTTCACCACGATCTTGGAGCCCGCGATGCGGAAGGGATCCTGGGCGAACTTCGGGTACGCGACGGTGATCGCGTTTCCGGCCAGCCCCGCCGTCAGGGCGTTCTTGAGCTGCGCGTTGGCGTCTTTCCCTCCCTGGGTCTGGACGATGACCATGGCCTGGCCCCAGGCCACCTGGACCGTCTGCGAGTCGATGCGCGGCGCGGGTCCGTTGTAGTGGACCAGGATCAGCTCGCCCTCGCCCGCTCCCATGGGCTGCTCGAAGACCTTCGGGTCGAGCTCCGGCTTGATGTTGGAGCTCCCGAGCTTGTCGATCATGGCGTAGGCCAGCCGGGACGACACGGCCACGTCGTCCGGGCGCCCCGAGTCCTCGAACAGGAGCTGGGAGAGGACGTGGACGAGGAGGTCGTCCTTGTAGTTCCCGCCCGCGCTCCCGTCCCCGAGCCGCGCCAGGAAGTTCGACATCTTTCGCGCCTCCACGACCGCGTCGTCCGGCCTGTTCAGGAAGACGTAGTTGAGCGCCCGGAGGAGGTGGAGGAGGACCTTCTCGTAGGCCGGGCCCCGGTAGTCGGAGGTGTTGTCGTTGATGGTGAACTGGCCCACGCCCTGGGTGACGCTCTTGGTGAAGAGGTCGTCGATCTTGAGCTCGGCCTGGTCCAGCGCGAGGTCACTCTCGGCGTACCTGCCGGCGAAGTGGAGGAGGGCTCCCTTGTCCAGGAGGTAGAGCACCTGGCTCGACTTCCCGTACTCGGAGTCCATGTCCTGATCGAGGTGAATGATGGCTGCGGCGTACTCCCGCCTGGCCAGCTGCTGGTTCATCTCCTTCTTGTGGGAGGCGGATGGACCAGCGCACGAGCATGCGAGCAGGGCGACGACCGCCAGCGACCTCGTCTTCATTCCCATGTCCTCCGTGGCCTCACCAGGTGGTGGAGGCCCGCTCGACCTGCTTCTTGATCTTCTTCTGGCCGTTCCAGGCGATCTGGTTGGTGCGGACGTCGGTGAGCTTGAGGTTCACCTGGTAGGTCACGACGGACACCCCACCCGCCCGGTCCTCGATCGATGCGAAGACGCCGGAGAGGACGAAGTCGGCGCCGGTCTCCTGGCCCTGCGCCTTTCGCGTGGCCTCGGAGGCGTTCTGGTCCTGGTCCTGCCGTTCCTGGCGGATCCCGGCCCTCTCGTCCGTGCTGGCGACGAAGTCCACGCGCCCGGATCGGATGAGCGCCTGCTGGAGGTCCTCGACGAAGGTCTGCGTGTTGACGTGCTCCAGGCTCGAATTGCGCACGCCTTGGACGGTCACGACGGGACGCTTGCTCCCCTTCGTCGCCCGGGCGAGCCAGGGCTCGGACAGGGCGCTCGCGATCATCTCCTCGGCCACCAGGCGCGAGTCGGTGTCGTTCCACCGGCCGCTGACGTCGCGGACCTCGTTGGTGTCGAGGCGGCTGACCTTGGTCGTGGCGCAGCCTGTCGCGAGCGTTGCGGCGAGCACGGCCAGAAGCCACAGCCCACCGCGCCCACCGCTCCTCTTCCGGTCGCCGGGGACGGCTCGTAGATGCATCGGTGCGTACCTCGTTCCTTCCTGCCCGCCGTGGCGGGCGTGCGAGCGCAATGCGCAAGGCCGTCCTGATTAAGGACCGACTTTCAGGGGGAAGGTGACGAACCGTTCGGGTTCAGACCCTTGCTGGCCGTGAAGCCGGAAGCCCGTGTCGCGCAGCCAGGGGACGCCGGGCTGCCAGCCCGAGGTCGGGCAGGCGGCAGGACGCAGTGCGTCACGATTGGAACGGGAGCCGCTGGCCTACACCGACCGTGGCCGGGTCACGGGATCCTGGCGCACCGGAACCCCAGCTGCCCGTTCCGCCAGTTGCTGGCCGGGAACCGGTAGCGATGGGCTGCGGAGACGAACTGCGGGTTGATGAAGAACCAGTCGCCCCCGCGACCGACCCGACTCGCGGCGTCGAAGCTCGAACTCGTCCACTCCCACACGTTGCCGGCCAGGTCCTTCACTCCCTGGGGGCTGTCCCCGTCCGGGTAGCTTCCGACCGGGCAGGTACGCTCAAAGCCCTTGCTCCTTCGATCGTTGCCGTCCCCGCTCCAGCAGAGCTGACTCCTCGGCTCCTCGTTCCCCCACGGATAGGTCGTCCCCTTTCAGTCCACGTTCACCACCGGGTGGTTCGCGTCCTTCCCGCCGTCCACCGCCCTGCACTTCCCGGTCTTCACGCAGGCCCGGTAGGCACCCACCGTCACCTCGGTCACGTCCAGCAGGAACGGCTTCACCGTCACCCCGTTCCAGGATTCACCCATGGTGTATGTGCCGCCGGGGAGCCTGGCCATGCCCCCGCCGATCTCCACCATCGCCGGCTTCGCGGTGGTTGCGCCCGGCGACGCCCGATCCGCGGAGGCCCGTGGGCCGGCGACCTCCTGCACCATCAGCTCCACCTCCCGCTTCAGCGCGTCGAGCGCCTCGAGCGTCGTCGCCCCGGAAGCACTTCTGGCCCCGAGCAGCGCAGCCGTCTTCACGTCGTGGAGCTTCACGGACACGATCCATGCGCCTCCCAGCCGCGACACCTGCCCGGACAGGACCAGATCGGCGCCGACCAGCCTGGCCGTCTCGACCTCGCACTCTCCCTCCGTGCACGCCGGCTTGCTTCCCATCTCCTTCAGCAGCTGGGCCGTGTTCTCGCGGGTCATCACGACGTGGGATGGAGGCTTCAGGACTTCCAGGGTCCCGGCCCTGGCCTCGTCGGCGAGCAGCCCCAGGAACTCGCAACGCTCGGCGTCGTCGCCGCGCAGCGCCTTCTGGCCGCCACACGTACCGGACCACGAGGCCTGGAACTCCAGGACCGCCACTCGCTTCGGGGCGGCGAGCGTCGGGGTAGCGGTAGCCAGAAGCCCGACCGTGAGCGCGGCGTGACCGAGTCGGCGGAGCCTGCTCGGGCTGAAGCGCATTTCAGTCCCTCCGGGGATGGCATTCGAGCTCGTCCACCAGCACCTCGCCGGCGAGGTCGGTGGCGATCTTGATGGTGTGGACCCCGGCTGGCACCTCGGCGGACTTCCGGGTCCAGGCGAGGACGGTATCGCTCGATCCGGAGGACCACGCCCGGACTCCGTCGATGCTGAAGGTGACCTGGGTGAAGTTCGGCCCGCCCAGGCTGGGCTTGTAGATCATCAGGTCGCAGACCGCGGCGCTCGCGAGGTTCACGGTCCGCGACATCTCCGCGCCATAGCCTGCGCCGCCGGTCCTGTTGTGGGCGCCGGAGCCGGAGCTTCCCCTCGGGGAGATTTCCCAGCCGCGGGGGAAGGTCGTGCTGCGCGTCCGGATCTTCCACTCTGAAAGGGAGTCGAAGTGATCGACCAGGATCGGGGGCTGGCAGTCGCCCGTGTCCTTGCAGGAGGCGGGCGACCGTTTCGCTCCGCCCCGCGGCGCGGAGTTGCTGCTCCCCCGTTCAAGCGTGATGATCTTGTCGGACACGGTCGGCTCCTCTTCGAATGCCTGGGGCGCGCCCGGGGATGCCTTGACGAGCTTGCGGTAGGTTTCGACATCGCGGGCGCTGCCATCGAGGTCCTTCCGGCTCCCGCCGCCGCTGGAGGCACGCGAGGCCGCGCCATTCGCGGGGTCACCTGCCAGCGCTCGGCCCCCCGGCCTCGCCGTGACGGAGGCGACCTTCCCCTCCTCCAGCTTCAGGTCCGTTGCGAACGTCTCCTTCCCGAGCGGGACCTCCACCCTCCTCGAGCAGAGGGGGACGCTCAGCGTCGCCCCCACCGGGCCCACCTCCACCCCGTCCACCTTCACCATTCCCTCGAGCGCATTCCCCTTCTCGTCCTCGGCGTTCACCTTCAGCCCCGCCATCCGGGCCTTCCCCTCGATCTTCACCGTCCGGCGCTTCCCCGCCTCCACCGCCACACGCTCCCCCGTCCGCAGCCAGCAGCGGTCCGAGACCACCACCTCCACCCCTCCCGGGTCCTGCTCCTTCCATCCCACCGGGCTCTTCCCCACCTCCGTCCCCCCGATGGCCACGGAGAGCCCCGGCGGCGTGGTCTCCACCGACACCCACCCGAACTGCGGCGCGAGCGCCCCCTTCACGACGGCCCCCTTCGCCGCGCTGAACGCCTGGCTCGCGGCGGAGTGCCGCTCCTTCTGGAACGACGCCTCGTGGCTGCCGGCCGCGACCCGCTTGCGGCACGGCGTCGCGCTGCACAGGAGTTGCCCGTCCACCAGCACCACCGCCCCGGGCGGCTCGCTCTCGAACCCGACCACGTGCTCCTCGACCTCCGCGCCGAAGCTCGTGGCCGCGCTGGAATCGATGGCGCCCTCGGCCACGCCGGCAGCCGGCGCCCGGGCCCCCGCGACCTTCCGGACCATGAGCTCCACTTCTCGCTTGAGCGCGTCCAGCACGTCGAGCTTGGCCCGCCCCCGCGCCCTGCCCGTGGCGAGCAGCGCCGCAGTCCTCACGTCGTGCAGCTTCACCGACGCGAGCCACTGCCCTTCCACCGCCGACACCTGTCCGGAGATGACCAGGTCGGCACCCACCTGCTTGGCCGTCTCCACCTCGCATTCGCCCTCGGTGCATGCCTGGCCCCCGCCCATCTCCTTCAAGAGCTGGGCGGTGTTCTCCCGGGTCATGACCACGTAGGCGGGCGGCCGGAGCACCTCGAGCGCCCCCGACCTGGCCTCGTCGGTGAGCAGCCCCAGGATCTCGCAGCGCTCCGCGTCGTCGCCGCGCAGCGCCTTCTGGCCGCCACACGTACCGGACCACGAGGCCTGGAAGTCGAGCACGGCCACCCGCTTGGGGGCGGCGTGGGCCGGGACGGCTCCTGCCAGCACTCCGACCAGGAATGCGGCCAGGCCGACCCGGCGGAGCCGTTTCACGGTGAGATCCATCCCTCTCCTCCCGACCGGGCGCGGCCCGGACGGCTACCGGGATGGTATCAAAGGACCCTGCGGCGCCGCTCTGCCGCCACGCCGCCCAAGGATCCAAGGGTCAAGGGACAAGACGCGATCGGACGGTGATTCCCTCGCCACGTCACCGCCGCGAGGTCACGGGGTCCTGGTGTTGCCGCTCTCGCCCGATGAGGTTCCGCGGCGGGATGTTGCGCGAGCAGGGTGATGGCGAGTGGGCCGTCAGGCGGGAGATGGCCATCGCGTAGGTCGGCGACTGGCGATCACGCAGGGTGATGGTATCGAGGCGG
>CAIQRS010000187.1 GCA_903874275.1 uncultured Anaeromyxobacter sp. | reverse complement strand
GGTGACGATGTCGGCCCCGTCGAGGAGCCGCACCGGCGGCCCGTCGAGCCGGTAGCCCATGCGGTCGTTCAGGGTGGTCACCTTCCAGGTGCTGGCGAGCAGCGTCTCGAGCCCCTCGGGCGCGAACCGGTCCTCCTGGGGGCCTGGGATCACGCGCAGCACGATCGCCACCCCGGGCTCCGGCAACACCGGGAGGGCGCGTGCCGGCGCCGGTCCCACCGGGGGGATCCGGGGAGCCGGCCCGACGGGGAGCCGGTCCCCGGCCCGCATCGCACGCCCCTCGAACCCGCCGAAGGTCGCGCGGAGGTAGGTGGACCGGCTGCCCAGGAGCAGTGGCACGTCGATGCCGCCCCGGACCGCCAGGTAGGTCCGCACACCGCGCGGGGATGCACCCAGGGTCAAGGTGCTCCCGGCCGGCGCGGAGAGCAGGACGCCCGCCTCGACCGGCCGCCCGTCCAGGGAGGCGGGCATGGGCGCGCCGGACAGGGCCAGCGTGGCGTCCTCCTCGAACCGGAAGACCCCTCCCACCAGCGTGAACTCGAGCGCCGCCGCCCCGGGATCGTTCCCGGCGATCCGGTTGGCGAGCGCGAAGGCCAGCCGGTCCATGGCACCGGCCACCGGCATGCCGGAGGCCCGGTGGCCCGGCCTCCCGGCGTCCTGCACGGTGGTGAGCAGGCCCGGCTTCAGGACGGTGATCACCCCTCCACCTCCGGCGCGCGCCGCCCGGCGAGGACCTCGGCGGCGATGGCGTCGAAGGCCGCGTCGTCGATGGGCACGAAGCGGAGCCCGTCCCCGGGGGCGAGGAGGAAGGGCTCGGGCGCCCGGGGATCGAAGAGGCGCAGCGGCGTCCGCCCCACGATGCGCCAGCCTCCCGGGCTCTCCACCGGGTAGACCCCGGTCTGGCCGCCGCCGATGGCGACGCTCCCTGCCGGGATGCGGGCGCGCGGGGAGTCGAGGCGCGGCGTGGCGAGCCGCGGGTCGAGCCCGCCCAGGTACGGGAACCCGGGCGTGAACCCGAGGAAGTGCACCAGGTACACCGGCCCGGCATGCCGCCGGACCACCTCCCCCTCCGGCAGGCCGGACAGGCGGGCCACCTCGGCGAGGTCGGGGCCGTGGACGCCGCCGTAGCGGGTGGGGAGGCGGACCACGCGCCGGAGGGCGGGCGAAGGCTCCCGCTCCACCTCGCCGGCCAGCGCCCGGACCCGCTCCACCACCCGCTCCCGCGGCGTGCGGAGCGGGTCGTGGAGCACGAGCAGCGAGCGGTAGCTCGGCACCACCTCGAGGTCCTCGTCGCCGAGCCGCCGGGCGATGGCCCGCGCCAGCTGGTGGACGCGCGCGTTCACGGCCGGGTCCACGGCGTCGCCCAGCTCGACCACCACGCCGCCCTCGCCCTGCGCGCGGATCCGCATGGCCGGCCCTCAGTGCTCCGCTTCCGGCGCGGCGGGGTCGTCGCCCTCTCCCAGGCTCACGGTGGCGGCCCGGGAGGCCTGGTCGTAGGTGCCGGCCTGGCCGCGGAGCACCTGGGCGATCCCGGAGAGGCGGCCCGCCTCCTCGTCACTCCTGGTGAATCCCGGCACGAGGCAGGAGTCGCGCACCTGCTTGTAGCGGGCGCAGAGCGCCGCGCCCGACGCGGTGGTGGAGAAGAAGACCTCCTTGCCCTTCTTCTCGCCGTGCACCAGCCCGGCCGCCGAGAGCTTCTTCAGCGAGTAGGAGACCACGTGGGTGTCCTCGATGTTGAGGACGAAGCAGACGTCGGCGATGCGCTTGGCGGTGCGCCGGTGGTGCACGTGGTGGAGCACCAGCACGTCCACCGCGGCCATGTCGTGCCTGCCCCCGGCCGCGGCGGCCATGCAGCGGGCCACCCAGCGCTCGAAGGCGTTCCAGGAGACGATGAGCCCGAACTCGAACTCGGAGAGCTCCGGGTAGGAGACCGCCAGGTGGGACGAGGTCACGAAGAGCGGGCGGCCGGCGGGCGCCTTGCGCCGCGGGGCGCCCTGCTTGCGGCGGGGTTCCATGCCACCTCCTCGATGACGCAACGTGTCGGTAAATCGTCGATAAATTATCCCGGTCCCGTTGACTCCGTCAATCCGCCGCCTGTATCGTTCCCGGCCTCAACCTCCGGAGGAATCCGCACATGACGAGATCCGTCCGCGCCCTCGCCGCGATCGCCGCACTGGCCCTCTCCCTCGGCGCCTCGGCGCAGGAGGAGATCCGTATCGGCGTCATCTACCCGCTCACCGGCGCCGCCGCCTCCACGGGGATCGAGCTGAAGAACGCCGCACAGCTCGCGGCCGACCTCATCAACGGGACCGACAAGTCGCTCGGGCTCTCGCTGGCCGGCGCCGGCGGCCTGCCCGGCCTGAAGGGGGCCAAGATCAAGCTCATCTTCGCCGACCACCAGGGCAACCCCCAGGTGGGCGCCACCGAGGCCGAGCGGCTCATCGCCGAGCACAAGGTGGCGGCGCTGCAGGGCGCCTACTTCAGCACCGTGACCACCACCGCCAGCCAGGTGGCCGAGCGCAACGGCGTGCCCTTCCTGAACGCCGACTCCTCCTCGCCGGCGCTCACCCAGCGCGGCTTCAAGTGGTTCTTCCGCACCACGCCGCACGACGAGCTCTTCGTGCAGAACGCCTTCGAGTTCCTCCGCGATCTCCAGAAGAAGAAGGGCATCGCTCAGCCCAGGCGCATCGCCATCTTCGCCGAGAACACCGAGTTCGGGACCGGCGCCGCCAAGCTCCAGGAGAGGTACGCCAAGGAGAACGGCTACGAGATCGTCGAGAAGGTGCTCTACCCGCCCAAGGGCACCCAGCTCACCAGCGAGGTCCAGAAGCTCAAGGCCTCCCGCCCCGACATCGTGATGCAGTCGTCCTACCTCGGCGACGCCATCCTCTCCATGAAGACCTACAAGGACCTGGGCTTCCTGCCCACCGCGCTCCTCGCCAACGACGCCGGGTTCAACGACTCCGAGTTCCTGAAGACCATGGGCAAGGACGGCAACTTCGTCATCTCGCGCGAGGTCTGGGCGCTCGACCTGGGCGTGAAGAAGCCGGTCATCGCCAAGGCCAACGCGCTCTTGCAGGCCCGCCACGGGGTGAACTTCAACGGCAACTCGGCGCGCGCCTTCACCGGCGTCTTCGCGCTGGCCGACGCCATCAACCGGGCCGGCTCCACCAAGCCCGAGGCCATCCAGAAGGCGCTCCAGGCCACCAACATCCCCGGCGCCGACCTGATCATGCCCTGGGGCGGCATCCAGTTCGACGCCACCGGCCAGAACACCAAGGGCGCGGGCATCATCGTCCAGGTCCAGGACGGGAAGTACGCCACGGTGTGGCCCTTCGACCTGGCCTCCAGGGACGTGATCTGGCCCATGCCGTCCTGGGACAAGCGCTAGCCGCGGCGCGCACGACCCGTGACGGTCGAGCTCCTGCTCCAGACGCTGCTGTCCGGCATCCTCTTCGGGCTGGTCTACGCGCTCGTCGCCATCGGCCTGACGCTCATCTTCGGCGTCATGGACATCGTGAACTTCGCCCACGGCGAGTTCCTGATGTTCGGGATGTACGCGGCCTTCTGGGCCTTCGCCCTCTGGGGGCTCGACCCCATCGTCACCCTCCCCCTCACCACGCTTCTGCTCTTCGCGGTGGGGGTGGCGGTGTACCGGCTGGTCATCCGGCGCATCACCGACGCACCCATGCTCTCCCAGATCTTCGCCACCTTCGGGCTCATGATCTTCTTCCGGGGGCTGGCGCAGTACCTCTGGAAGCCCGACTTCCGCTCGGTGGACCACACCATCGTGGCCGGCAAGGTGGCCTTCGCCGGGCTGCAGTTCGGGCTGCCCCAGGTGGTCGCGGCGGGGGGCGCGGTCCTCACCACCGCGGCGGTCTGGGCCTTCCTCCGCTTCACCCGGCTGGGCGCCGCGCTCGAGGCCACCGCGGCCGACAAGGAGGCCGCGGCCCTCATGGGCATCGACGCCCAGAAGATGTTCGCGCTGGCCTGGGGCATCGGCGCCGCCTGCGCCGGCGTGGCCGGGGCGCTGCTCGCCACCTACTACCCGATCTTCCCCGAGGTGGGCTCCACCTTCATCCTGGTGGCCTTCGTGCTGGTGGCGCTGGGCGGGTTCGGCAGCGTGGTGGGGGCCTTCTGGGCCGGGATCCTGGTGGGCATCGTGGAGGTCATGGGCGGCTTCCTCTGGGACCCGGCCTACAAGATGGTGCTCGTCCTCTCCCTCTACCTGATCGTGGTGTGGTTCCGCCCGCAGGGGCTCATGGGGAAGGCATGAGGCGGGGCGGCACGGCCCTGGCGCTCCTCGGCCTCGCCGCCGCGGTGGCCTTCCCGCTCCTGACCACCCGGGTCACCTGGCAGAACGCCGCCATCCTCATGATGATGACGGCGCAGCTGGGCGTGGCCTGGAACATCCTGGGCGGGTACGCCGGGCAGGTCTCGCTGGGGCACGCCGCCTTCTTCGGCGCCGGGGCCTACGTCTCCACGCTGCTCTCGGTGAAGCTGGGCGTCTCGCCCTGGCTGGGGATGGGAGCCGGCGCGGTGGTGGCCGCCGGGCTGGGCGTCCTGGTGGGCACGCCCTGCTTCCGGCTCAAGGGGCACTACTTCGCCATGGCCACCATCGCCGTGGGGGAGATCGTGCAGGCGCTGGTGAACGGCTCCGACGCCCTGGGCGGCGCGGTGGGGTTCAACCTCCCGCTCGGGGAGACCGGCTTCTGGGGCTTCGTCTTCAACCGCTCCAAGCTGCCCTACTACTACATCGCCCTCGGGCTCCTGCTCGCCACGGTGGGGGTGAACTGGATCGTGAACCGCAGCCACGTGGGCTACTACCTGCGGGCCATCAAGGACGAGCCGGACGCGGCGCGCAGCCTGGGGGTCTCCCTCACCCGCTACAAGATGATCGCGATGATCCTCTCGGCCGGGCTGACCGCCATGGGCGGCACGCTCTATGCCCAGAAGGAGCTCTTCATCGACCCGGGCTCCACCCTCTCCACCTCGCTCTCCATCAAGATCGCGCTGGTGGCCATCCTGGGGGGCGCCGGCACGCTCTGGGGCCCGGTGCTGGGGGCGGTGGTGCTGACCGCCATCGAGGAGGCCACCCGCATCGCCTTCGGCGGCACCGGCCGCGGCACCGACCTGGTGGTCTACGGGGCGCTGCTGGTGGTCATCGCGGTCTTCCAGCCGTCGGGGATCGCCGGTCTCTTCACCCGGCGTGCACCGCGCCCGCCGGCGCCGCCCGAGCCGGAGGCCCGCTTCCCGTGAGCGCCCCCCTGCTCGAGGTCCGCGGGCTCACCAAGCGCTTCGGCGGCCTCACCGCCAACGAGGACGTGGGCTTCACCCTGCGCGAGGGGGAGATCATGGGGCTCATCGGCCCCAACGGCGCCGGGAAGACCACCGTCTTCAACGCGCTGGCCGGCTTCTTCCCGCCCACCTCCGGGACCATCCTCCTCGACGGCGCGCCCGTGGAGGGGCTCCCGCCCGAGGCCATCGCCGCCCGGGGCGTGGCCCGCACCTTCCAGATCGTGCGCATCTTCCGCTCCATGACGGTGCTGGAGAACGTGATGGTGGGCGCCATGCTGCGCCACCGGGCCGTGCCCAAGGCCGCGGTGGTGGCCCGGGAGACGCTCGACTTCACCGGGCTCGGGCGGCGCGCCCACGACCCGGCCGCCCAGCTCACGGTGGCCGAGCAGAAGCGGCTCGAGCTGACCCGGGCGCTGGCCACCGGCCCCCGGCTGCTGCTCCTCGACGAGGTGATGGCCGGGCTCACCGCCTCGGAGGTCCAGGAGGCGGTGGAGCTGGTGAAGCGCATCCGCGACCGGGGCATCGCCTGCGTGGTGGTGGAGCACGTGATGGAAGGCATCATGCCCATCGCCGACCGGATGGTGGTGCTGGAGAACGGCCGCAAGATCGCCGAGGGGCCGCCCGCCGCCATCTCCGTGGACCCCAACGTGATCCGCGCCTACCTGGGGGAGGGATACCTTGCTCCAGGTCCGTGACGTGCGCATCTCCTACGGGCGGGTGCCCGCGGTCCACGGGGTGAGCCTCTCCGTGGCGGCGGGCACCATCGCCGCCGTGGTGGGCGCCAACGGCGCCGGAAAGTCCACCGTGCTGCGGGCCGTCTCCGGCCTGAACCGCATCGACTCGGGCAGCATCGAGCTGGACGGAAAGCCCATCCACGACCTGCCCGCCCACCGCCGGGTGCCGCTGGGGCTCTCGCTGGTGCCCGAGGGGCGCCACCTCTTCCCGCGCCTCACCGTCCGCCGGAACCTCGAGCTCGGGGCATTCACCCGCCGTGACGCACGGGAGATCCGCCAGTCGCTCGAGATGGTGCTCGAGACCTTTCCGTTCCTGAAGGACCGGCAGGAGCAGCAGGCCGGCACGCTCTCGGGCGGCGAGCAGCAGATGCTGGCCATCGGCCGCGGGCTCATGTCCCGTCCGCGCATCCTCCTGCTCGACGAGCCCTCCTGGGGCGTGGCCCCCATGCTGGTGGCCCGCATCTTCGAGACCATCCTGGCCATCAACAGGACCGGGGTGGCGGTGCTGCTGGTGGAGCAGAACGTGCAGCGGGCCCTCTCCATCGCCCACCGGGCCACGGTGATCCAGACCGGGCGGGTGGTGGCCGAGGGGAGCGCCGCCGAGCTGCTGGGCAGCGACCTGGTCCGCAAGGCCTACCTGGGACTGTGAACGAGGGGTGAACGTGACCGACGACGGACGCACCATGACGCCGGCCCGGGTCCGGGCCGCCTGCCGCGACGGCGCCCTCGACCGCCCCACCTCCGGCTTCGCCGACGGCTTCGTCCAGGCCAACCTCATGGTGGTCCCGCGCGAGGCGGCCTTCGACTTCCTGCTCTTCTGCCAGCGCAACCCCAAGCCCTGCCCGCTCGTCGAGGTGGTGGAGGCGGGCCGGGTGGAGCCTGCTTGCGCCCCGGGCGCCGACCTCCGCACCGACCTGCCCCGCTACCGGGTCTTCCGGGACGGCCGCCTGTCGGAGGAGCGGTCCGAGGTGCGGGACCTCTGGACCGACGACCTGGTGGCCTTCCTCATCGGCTGCAGCTTCTCCTTCGAGGAGGCGCTCGCCGAGGCCGGCGTGCCGCTCCGCCACGTCGAGGCCTGCAGCAACGTGCCCATGTACCGGACCCAGGTTCCCACCGTCCCGGCCGGGCGCTTCCACGGACCGCTGGTGGTGAGCATGCGCCCGGTCCCGGCCTCCCAGGTTCCGCTGGCGGTCCGGGTGACCGGGCGCTTCGAGCGGGTCCACGGCGCGCCGGTCCACGTGGGCGAGCCCGCGGCCCTGGGCATCGCCGACATCGGCCGCCCCGACTTCGGCGACCCGGTGGAGATCCGCCCCGGGGAGCTGCCGGTGTTCTGGGCCTGCGGGGTGACGCCCCAGGCCGCGGCGCTGGCCAGCCGGCTGCCCTTCTGCATCACCCACGCACCCGGCTACATGTTCGTGTCGGACCTCACCAACGCCAGCCTGGCGACGTAGGGATCAGGGCGCCGCCTCCACCGTCACCGGCACGCCGCTGAAGTCGGCGTTGCCGCAGAGCGCGTCCACCCGCTGCTCGTCGGCCAGGTCGTTGAAGCTGGCGTGGCCCCAGCCGTGCGGGAGGCAGACCACCCCGGGCCCGACACCGTCGGTGACCGACACCGGCACGCGGACCTCCCCGACCCGGGATCGGACCCGCGCCAGGGAGCCCTCGACGAGCCCGCGCGACGAGGCGTCGTCGGGGTGGACCTGCAGCGTGCAGCCCACCGGCCCCTTCACGAGCCGGTGGATGCCGTGCATCCAGGAGTTGTTGCTGCGCAGCCTGCGCCTCCCGATGAGCAGCAGTGCGCCCGGCGCCGGGGGCGCGGCCACGAGATCGGCGTCGATCCGGGCCAGGTCCGCCTCCAGCACGGGCGGGACCAGCCGGATGCGCCGGCCGGGGGTGAAGAGCCTCTCCGGAAAGCGCGGCACGAGCGGACCGAGGTCCACCCCGTGGGGCGATCGCTCCAGCGCCCCGATCGACAGGGGATGCGGCCCGAAGCGGAGCAGGAGGCCGAGGATGCGGCGCGGGCCGAGGGCGCGGGCCACGCGAAGGGTCGCGCCCAGGTTGCGCCGGTTCCCTCCCCCGCCCCGGGCCCGGAGGGCGAGCGCCAGGCCGAGGAGGATGTCCCAGTCGTCGCGCACGCCGGGGGGCGGCGCCACGGCCGCCCTGGCGTAGCGCGCCACGTTCCGGACCGCGACGGTGTTGAAGACCAGGTCGTAGTGGTCGCGCTCCAGGCCAAAGGTGGGCGGGAGGATCAGGTGGGCGTGGCGGGTGGTCTCGTTCCGCTGGAGGTCGATGGCGACCATGAAGTCGAGGCCGGCCAGGGCCCGGTCGAGCCGGCGCCCGTTGGGCGCGGAGAGCACCGGGTTGCCGGCGAAGGTGACCAGGCCGCGGATCCGCCCGTCACCCGGGGTGTCGATCTCCTCGGCCAGCGTGGCCGCGGGGAGTTCGCCTCCGAACTCGGGCAGTCCCCGGACGCGGCTGCGGAACCGGCCGAAGCTCCCCAGGGAGCCGAGCCGGGCGTTGAGCGCCACCACGTCGGCGGCCGGCGTGGTGAACATGGCGCCGCCGGCCCGGTCGAGGTTTCCGGTGACGACGTTGAGCGCGTTCACGAGCCAGGACGCCACGGAGCCGAACTCCTGCGTGGAGATCCCCACCCGGCCGTAGCACACCGCCGTGGGCGCGGCGGCGAAGTCGCGGGCCAGGGAGCGGATGGCGGCGGGGGTCAGCCCGGTACGCGCGGCGACGCGCTCGGGCGGGTAGCGCTCCACGATCTCGCGGAGCCATTCGAGACCGTCGGTGAACCTGGCGAGCCGGCCGGGGCGCGCGAGCCCACCGGCGAGGATCTCGTGGAGCATGCCCAGCAGGAGCGCGGCGTCGCCTCCGGGCCGGATGGCCAGGTGCAGGTTCGCCACCTCGGCGGTCTCGGTGCGGCGCGGGTCCACCACCACCAGGCGCGCGCCTCGCGCACGAAGGGCCGAGAGCCGGTGGGCGATCCCGGGGGCGGTCATGAGGCTCCCGTTCGAGACCACCGGGTTCGCGCCCAGGACCAGGAGGAAGTCGGTCCGGTCCACGTCGGGCACCGGGAAGAGCAGCTGGTGGCCAAACATCTCCAGCGCCGCGAGCATCTGCGGCAGCTGGTCCACCGAGGTGGCCGAGAACCGGGAGCGCCCGCCCAGGGCCTTCGAGAGCAGGGGGACGCCGAGGATTGCCCCGTGGGAGTGGACGGTTGGGTTGCCCGCGTAGAGCCCCACGGCGTTCCTGCCGTGCGCGCGCTGGATGGCTGCGATCCGCTCGGCGGCCTCGGAGAGCGCGTCCTCCCAGGAGACCGGCTGCCAGCGATCCCCCACCCGGCGCATCGGCTCGCGGATCCGGTCGGGGTGCTCCATCATGTCGGGGATGGCGGCCGCCTTCGGGCAGACGTGGCCGCGGCTGAAGGGATCCTGCTGGTCACCCCGGATCCCCGTGACCCGCCCGCCCTCGACCTGCGCGACGATCCCGCAAGTCGCCTCGCACAGCATGCAGGTGTGGATGCGGACCTCGGGCATGCCCGGTTCCTAGCGGGCGATGGCCTGGAGCGCCCGGCGAATGGGCACCGGGATCTCCACCGACTTCGAGGTGGCCAGGGAGCGGTTCACGACGGTGTCGAAGTAGGCGTAGCAGTGGGCGTTGTTGACGCACCCGCGTCACCTCCGCTCGCGCGGCCGCTCCCGCACCAGCAGCGCGCAGGCGGCCCCCAGCGCCGCGGCCCCGGCGAGGACCAGGACGCCCCGCGACCAGGCGCCGGCCACGTCACCGGCCAGCCGTCCCCGGTCGAGCTGCCAGCCGATGAGTGGCTGCAGGATCCCGGCGCCCAGGAAGACCCCGACGTTCACCACCGAGGTGGCCATCCCGGAGTGCTCGGGCCGGTTCACCTCCTTGGCCACCACCCAGGTGAGCGCGAAGCCCGGGACGAGGAGCCCCATGAGCGCGAACCAGGCCAGCGTGGCGGGGAGCGGCCAGCGGACGTCGAGGACCCAGGGCGCCCAGGAGAGCGCGAAGAGGGCGGTGTAGACGCGCATCACCGCCCGCCGGTTCCCGAGCCGGTCGGAGATCGCGCCAACCAGGAGCGCCCCGGCGGCGACGCCCAGCAGGAGCGCGCTGGCGTGCTGGGCGGCGGTGACCTGCCGCATGCCGTGGACCTCCACCAGGTACGGCACGGCCCAGAGCCCCGCGAAGGCGAGGAAGCTCCCCCCCACGCCGACGTTCACGAAGAACCCCGGCCAGGTGGCGGGGTTTGCGACGACCTGGCACAGCGCCCGGGTCCAGGGCTGGCGGGGCCCGGAGCCTCCCGAGGCCGGGTTCACGGAGGGGAAACCGGCCTCCTCGGGCCGGTCGCGCACGAAGGCCCAGGAGGCGACCGCGAAGACCACCGAGAACGCCGCCAGCCCCACGAACACGGCGCGCCAGGAGGCCCAGGTGACCACCCAGGCCAGCGGAGCGCCGGCCACCACCGCGCCCAGGTTCCCGGCGAACATGGTCGCGCCGTTCAGGGTGGCGAAGCGGTTGGCGGGGAACCAGACCGCGTTCACCTTGAGCACGGCGATGAAGGCCACCGAGACCCCCACGCCCACGAGGGTCCGACCGGCGGCGGCGACCTCCCAGGCCGGCGCCAGCGCGAAGGTGAGCGAGCCGACCGCGGCGACGAGCGATCCCCAGGTGAGCAGCTGCCGCGGCCCCACGGTGTCGGCGAGCACGCCCACCGGGATCTGCAGCACCGTGTAGACGTAGAAGTAGGTGGCGGCGAGCGTGCCCAGCACCGCGCGCGGGATGTCGAAGCTGCGGGTCAGTTCGGCGGCCAGGCTGGCCGGAGCCGTGCGGTGGAAGAAGGAGAGGACGTAGCTCCCCAGCACCACCCCGAGGATCAGCCTGCGCGCTCGCACGAGGCGGGGATCGACGGGCCGGGCGGCGACGGACACCGACGACTCATACCTGGACGCGGGGTGCACATCCAGCCCGCGGGGTGGTCTACTCTCTCCATGGAAGGCGAGGTCGCGCGAGAACCCCACAGCCTCTTCGAGGACGTCCAGGCCATCGTCACGGCCTGCGCCTTCTTCTCCCTCGGGATCACGTTCCTCCGGAGTTCCGGGCTGATCATGGGCGGGACGCCGGGGATCGCGCTCCTCGTCGCGCGGGTCACCGGCCTGCCGTTCGGGCCGATCTACGTCGCCGTCAACCTGCCCTTCTTCTGGCTGGGCGTGCGGGTGATGGGGTGGCGCTTCACCCTCAAGACCTTCGCGGCCATCGCGCTCCTCGCCTTCGCGACCGACAGCCTTCCCCGGGTGCTGCACCTCGGCGCCGTGGCCCCGATCTACGCCGCCGCGATGGGCGGAGCGCTGGCGGGTGTCGGGCTCCTCATGCTCTTCCGCCACCAGGCCAGCCTGGGCGGGCTCAACATCCTCGCCATCCATCTCCAGGAGCGCTTCGGCGTCCGCGCCGGAGTGTTCCAGCTCTCGGTGGATTCCTGCATCCTGGTGGCCTCGTCCTTCGCGGTGCCGCCGGCCACGCTGGCCCTCTCCATCGTGGGCGCGATCGCGCTCAACCTCGTGCTGGCCGTGAACCACAGGCCCGGGCGCTACCTGGGCGCCTGACCCGGGGCCTCCCGGACCGGCGCCGGCGCGCCGGCCATGACGCGGCGCGGCGCGATCGGCGACGCCCAGGGCATTACACTCCGCCGGACCGATGGCACACGGCCTCTCCTCCCCGCGTCCCCATTCGCTCCTGGTGAAGCGGCGGAAGGTCATCGACCGCGCCTGGCTGGCCTACATCGAGGACGGGGTCGAGCCGGTGGGATTGTCGGCGGAGATCGTCCGCTCCTGGCGCCGGGCCCGCGAGTCCTTCGGCGTGGACCCCACCATCCGCCGGGCCCTGCGATCGCTCCCCGAGGGCGACCTCGAGGAGCGACGCCGCCGCGATCCGGTCTTCCGCCTGGCCGAGCCGGTGCTCGAGGAGTTCGCCCAGAGGCTCGGATCGGTTCACCACGTCCTGGCCTACTTCGACGCCGCCGGCTGGATGCTCTCGCTCCAGGGCAACCCCGGCGTCGTCGAGGGGGTATCGGACATCAACTTCGCGCCGGGAGCCTGCTGGGCCGAGGAGTCGGCCGGCACCAACGGGCCGGGCACCGCCATCCGGGAGGGGCGTCCGGTCGAGGTCTTCGCCTCCGAGCACTTCGTCGCGGCCTGGCAGACCTGGTCCTGCGCCGGCGCCCCCGTCTTCCGCCCCGGCGAGTCCACGCCGGTGGGGCTGGTGGACATCACCGGCCCCTGGGAGATCTACAGCCCGCAGGCCTTGCTCCTCGCCAAGGCCATCGCACGGAACGTGGAGGCGCGGCTGGCGCAGGCCCACGCGGTGCGGGACGAGGTGATCCGGTTCGCCTTCCGGTCCGGGCGCGGCTCCTCCGAACCGCTCCTCGCCGTGGACACCGAGGGGCGCATCCTGGCCGCCAACCCGGCCGCGGCGGCGCGCATCGGGCTGCCCTCCGGGCGGCTCCCCACCGACCTGCGCGACATCGTGGACCCGCTCAGGGCCGCCTCCCCGCAGGCCGACCGCGTGGTCGAGTGGCGGGACCTGCGCCTCCTCTCGCAGCCGGTCCTCCACGACGGCTGCCCGGTGGGGTCGGTGCTCCGCGCCCTGGTCCCGGCCGCGGCCCCCGCGCCCCCGCGCGGCCGCGCCGTCCCTCGCCCGGTGGCCCCGGTGCGCTGGAGCTTCGACAAGATCCTCTCCGAGTGCGGGGCGCTCGAGGCCCCCCTCGAGGTGGCCCGGGTGGCCTCCCGCAACGCCCTGCCGGTGGTGATCTCGGGCGAGTCGGGCACCGGCAAGGAGCTCTTCGCCCAGGCCATCCACGGGGCCAGCGCCCGCGCGGCCGGACCCTTCGTCGCCGTGAACTGCGGCTCCATCCCGGCCCCGCTGCTCGAGGCCGAGCTCTTCGGCTACGAGGCCGGCGCCTTCACCGGTGGTCGAAAGGACGGCAACGCCGGGAAGTTCGAGGAGGCCAGCGGTGGGACCCTCTTCCTCGACGAGGTCAGCGAGCTCTCCCCCCAGGGCCAGACGGCGCTGCTCCGGGTCCTGCAGGAGCGGGAGATCGTCCGCCTGGGCGGCAGCACGCCACGCCGGGTGGACGTGCGCATCGTCGCCGCCACCAACCGGGAGCTGCGACCGGAGGTGGCCGCCCGGCGCTTCCGGCAGGACCTCTACTACCGGCTCGACGTGCTCTCCCTCGCCATCCCCCCGCTCCGGCAGCGGGTCGAGGACGTCCCGCTGCTCGCCCAGGCCTTCCTCGAGCAGGCCGAGGCGGAGGTCGGCCGCACCGGGCTGCGCCTGTCCGACGAGGCGGTGGCGGCGCTGCAGGGCTTCACCTGGCCGGGAAACGTCCGGCAGCTGCAGAACGTGGTCCTGCGGGCCGCGGCCATGGCCCCCGGGAACGAGATCCTGGCCTCGCACCTGCCCGCCGAGATTGCACGTATAGTGAACAGTCCTCCGCGCCCCGCCAGGCCGGACGGCGACGGCCCCGAGCGGCAGGCCCTGGGGGCGCGGCTGGAGCGGCACGCCTGGAACGTGGCCCGGGCCGCCGAGGAGCTCGGCGTCTCCCGGATGACCCTCTACCGGCGGATGCAGCGGTTCGGGCTCGAGCGGCCGCGCCCCTGACCGCGCCGGCGCGCCCTCCTACCGCAGCAGGCCGGCCCCGCCCCCGCCCTCGGCCTCCTTCAGCGCCCGGACCTCCTCGTCACCGAAGACGCGGGAGCGGGTGAGAAACCGCACTCCCTCCCCGTTCTCCAGCGAGAACATCCCCCCGCGCCCGGGCACCACGTCGATGACCAGCTGGGTGTGGCGCCAGTACTCGAACTGGGCGGCGCCGATGAAGAAGCGGCACCCGCCGATCTCCCCGATGCACCGGTCGGAGTCTCCGGTGATGAGGTCTCCCTCGGCGTAGCACATGGGGGAGCTGCCGTCGCAGCAGCCCCCCGACTGGTGGAAGATGAGCGCCCCGTACCGCTCCCGCAGCCGGGCCACGAGGGCGAGGGCGCTCTCGGTGGCCACGACGCGGGGCGGAGGGGACGGCATGGCGGAGGGCGCCTAGAAGAAGCCGAGCGCCTTGGGCGAGTAGGACACGAGCAGGTTCTTGGTCTGCTGGTAGTGCGAGAGCATCATCTTGTGGTTCTCGCGCCCGATGCCCGAGCCCTTGTAGCCGCCGAAGGCGGCGTGGGCCGGGTAGAGGTGGTAGCAGTTGGTCCAGACGCGGCCGGCCTGGATGCCCCGCCCCATCCGGTAGGCGGCGTTGCCGTCGCGGGTCCACACCCCGGCGCCGAGCCCGTAGAGCGTGTCGTTGGCGATGTGGAGCGCCTCGGCCTCGTCCTTGAACCGGGTGAGCGCCACGACGGGTCCGAAGATCTCCTCCTGGAAGACCCGCATCTTGTTGTGCCCCTCCAGGATGGTGGGGGTCACGTAGTAGCCGCCGGCCAGGTCGCCGCCGAGCACGTTGCGCCCGCCGCCGGTGAGGACCTTGGCCCCCTCCTGCTTGCCGATGTCGATGTAGGAGAGGATCTTCTCGAGCTGCTCGGTGGAGGCCTGCGCGCCGATCATGGTGTCGGTGTCGAGGGGGTTGCCCTGCTTCACCTTCTTCACGCGGGCCAGCGCCTTCTCCATGAAGCGATCGTAGATGGAATCCTGCACGAGCGCGCGCGACGGGCAGGTGCAGACCTCGCCCTGGTTGAGCGCGAACATGGTGAAGCCCTCGAGGGCCTTGTCGAGGAAGTCGTCGTCCTTCGCCATCACGTCCTCGAAGAAGACGTTGGGCGACTTGCCTCCCAGCTCCAGCGTCACCGGGATGAGGTTCTGCGAGGCGTACTGCATGATGAGGCGGCCGGTGGTGGTCTCGCCGGTGAAGGCGATCTTGGCGATGCGGCGCGAGGAGGCCAGCGGCTTGCCGGCCTCCAGGCC
This sequence comes from uncultured Anaeromyxobacter sp., assembly GCA_903874275.1. Taxonomy (GTDB): domain Bacteria; phylum Myxococcota; class Myxococcia; order Myxococcales; family Anaeromyxobacteraceae; genus CAIOAK01. The sequence continues at coordinate 4,770 of CAIQRS010000187.1, read as the reverse complement.
GAAGCCGTTCACCACGTTCACCGTGCCGGGAGGGAGCAGGTCGCCGACCAGTTCCATCAGCACCAGGATGGAGACGGGCGTCTGCTCGGCCGGCTTCAGCACCACGCAGTTGCCGGCGGCCAGCGCCGGGGCGAGCTTCCACACCGCCATGAGGACCGGGAAGTTCCAGGGGATGATCTGCCCCACCACCCCGAGCGGCTCGAGGTAGTGGTAGGCGACGGTGGTGTCGTCGATCTCGGCCACCGAGCCCTCCTGGGCCCGGATGACGCCGGCGAAGTAGCGGAAGTGGTCCACGGCGAGCGCCATGTCGGCGTGGATGGTCTCGCGGACGGGCTTGCCGTTGTCCCAGGTCTCGGCCACCGCCAGCATCTCGAGGTTCTGCTCCATCCGGTCGGCGATCTTGTTCAAGATCACCGAGCGTGCGGCGTAGGAGGTCTTGCCCCAGGCCACCTTGGCGGCGTGGGCGGCGTCGAGGGCCAGCTCGATGTCGGCGGCGTCGGAGCGGGCCACCTCGCAGAAGGCCTTCCCGTTCACCGGGGAGACGTTCTCGAAGTACTTGCCGGCGACCGGCGGAACCCACTTCCCGCCGATGTAGTTCTCGTAGCGCTTCTTGAACGTGACCTTGCTGCCTGGCTGTCCGGGTGGGGCGTAGATCATGGAATCTCCTGTGGGCGCGCGCGGGGCGCGGTGTGCCCGGGACAGGAGCAAGGAACGAACCAGCGGGATGGTGGGCGCAAGTCCCCGGAACGACTGGACGCAGGCGCGAACGCACCCGGGGGACACCCGGGTGCGCGTGACATGTCACAGGGGGATGTTCGTGACGGATGCTACCCCGCGCGCCGCTTCTTCCGCAGGGCCACGCTCTCGCCGCCGAGCCCCCAGTTGTCGGGCTCGATCTCGTCGATGACCACCACGGTGGTGGCGGGGTTCTTCTTCAGGATGTCGTGCAGGAGGTTGGTGACGCCGCGGATGAGGGCGGCCTTCTGCTGCTTGCTCACCTTCTCCTTGACGAAGCGGATGTTGACGTACGGCACGATTCCTCCTCGGCGAGGGGATGGCCGGCCCTGGGCCGGAACCTCGCGGCCCGCAGTGTCGCACTCCTCGAACGAAAGGCAACACCCTCCTCGCACACCTCGCCCTCGCCTCTCCCGGCAGCCGCGGCCGGGCGCCGCGCGCCGCGCTTCCCCTCCGTGGCCCCGCGGCGCGATAATCCCCGCCCTCCATGAAGATCGCGATCCAGCTCGTCGAGGTGCTCGCCGTCTTCGTGGTCATCTTCTACCTGTACTGCCGCTCGCCGGCCTTCCGGCCGCTCATGCCGGACTGGCCGCAGCCCCGCGGCAAGTTCCGCCTGTACGTCGTCTTCTCGGGCATCGCCATCCTGGGCAACTACCTGGGCGTGCCCGTGGTCGAGGGGGAGGCCATCGTCAACGCCCGGGCGGTGGGCTCGGTGCTGGCCGGCCTGCTGGGCGGCCCGGTCCTGGGGATCCTGGTGGGCCTGACCGCGGGCGTCCACCGCGTCACCGCAATGGGCGGCGCCGCGGCGCTGGCGGGCGCCGTCGCGACCACGCTCGAGGGCGGACTGGGCGGCCTCGTCCACCTGTGGCTGAAGCGGAGACCGGAGGTGCTGATGACGCCCGGGGTGGCTTTCGTCACCACCCTCCTCGGCGAGATCATGCACATGGGGATCGTGCTGCTCCTCACCCAGCCACATTCGCGCGCCGTCGCGGTCGTGAACGCCATCGCGCTCCCCATGGTGGCCATGAACCCGGTCGGGGCGGCGCTCTTCATGACCGTGCTGCTGGAGCGGCAGCGCGAGGAGGACCGCGTGGCCGCCGCCTCGTCGGAGCGCGCGCTCAAGGTCGCCGAGCGCTCCCTCGAGCTGATGGCCCGCGGCTTCCGGCCCGCGGTGGCCTCCGACCTCGCCACCATCGTGCGGGAGGAGACCGGGGTGGGGGCGGTGGGCGTGACCGACACCCTGCGCGTCCTGGGCTGGTCCGGCCTGGGCGGCGATCACCACCGGCCCGGGAGACCCATCGCCTCCCCGTACACGAAGCAGGCCCTGGCCTCCAACACCGTGGTCTTCGCCGACGGCATCCGGCAGGCCTACGACTGCACGGTCTCCCCGTCCTGCCCGCTCAGCTCGGTGCTCATCGTCCCGCTCCAGGTGGATGGAACGGTGGTGGGCACGGTGCAGCTCTTCGAGCCGCGGGGTCGCCGCTTCCTCAACATGAACCGGTCGCTCGGGGAGGGGCTCGGCGCGCTGCTCTCCAGCCAGCTCCTCATCTCCCGCTACCAGGAGCAGAAGAGCCTGCTGGTCCTCTCCGAGCTCAAGCTGGCGCGCGCCCAGGTGAACCCGCACTTCCTGTTCAACGCGCTCAACACCATCATCGCCATCCTCCGGCGCGACGCGGATCGGTCGCGCGAGCTGCTCATCCACCTCTCCAACTTCTTCCGCAAGAACCTGAAGCGCTCGAGCGACGTCTCCACGCTGGCCGAGGAGATGGAGCACGTGGGCGCTTATCTGGAGATCGAGAAGGCCCGCTTCGAGGGGAGGATCGTCGTCGAGACCGACGTGGACCCGGCGCTGGCGACGCTCACCATGCCCTCCTTCACCCTCCAGCCGCTGGTGGAGAACGCCTTCAAGCACGGGGTGTCGAGCCTGCTCGGGGAGGGCCGGGTCTCCATCCGGGCCCGGCGTCGCGACGGCGCGGTGGTGGTGGAGGTCGAGGACAACGCCGGGGCCTGGCAGGGGCCGGCCGACGGGGCCGGCCTGGGCATGCAGATCGTCGACAAGCGCGTGAAGAACCTGTACGGCTCGGCCTACGGGCTCTCGGTCGAGTGCACTGCCCACGAGCTCACCCGCGTGACCCTGCGCCTGCCCGCCGAGGAGGCCTCCCCCGCATGATGCGCGCACTCATCGTGGACGACGAGGTGCACGCGCGGGACGAGCTTTCCTCGCTGCTCCGGGAGACCGGGGCCTTCACCCTCGTCGGCTCCTGCGCCGACGCGGTGAGCGCGCTGCAGGCCATCCGCTCCGGGCGCCCCGACGTCCTGTTCCTCGACATCCAGATGCCGGCCATCTCCGGCTTCGAGCTCCTCTCCATGATCGACGACGCCGAGCTGCCGCGGGTGGTCTTCGTCACCGCCCACGACGAGCACGCGCTCCAGGCCTTCGAGAAGAACGCCGTGGACTACCTCCTCAAGCCCGTGTCCCGGGAGCGGCTGGCCCGGACGGTGGAGCGGCTCCGGCTCGCGCCTGCCGACCCCGAGGTGGCCACCCGCCTGCGCGCGCCCATCGGCCGCATCCCCTGCCAGTCCGGCAAGGCCATCAAGCTGCTCGACGCGGCGGAGATCGAGTTCGCCCGATCCAGCGAGGCCGGCGTCTACGTGGTCGGCCCGCGCGGGGAGTTCTTCACCGAGCTCACCCTCCGGGTGCTGGAGGAGCGCGCCGGCCTGGTGCGCTGCCACAAGCAATTCCTGGTACGGCTGGATCGGGTCGAGGAGGTCCGGCTCGACGACGGAGCGGCGACGCTGCGCACCCGTTCGGGCAAGGACGTCCCGGTCAGCCGCCGCCTCCTCCCCGAGATCCGGGGGCGGCTGGGCATCTGATTGGCCGATCGCCCCCCGTAATCCGCCGTTGACCCGGCCCCATCGACCGATCGCCCGGATGGTTCCCCGGCCGGGGGTGCGGCCGTGGCACACCTGCCCGGAATTCCCCGCCCCAGGCGCCCGCCTTCCGGAGGAGCAAACGACATGGTCTGGACCCAGATTTACGCCCCCGTAGCCAACAGCATCCTCATCTCGGCGCTGATCGCGGCCATCCCCATCATCCTGCTGCTCGGGGCCCTGGCCTTCTTCCACATCAAGGCCCACTGGGCCGCCGTCCTCGGCCTGATCTCGGCCTGGGCGGTCGCGGTCTTCGTCTACGGGATGCCCGCGGGCATGGCCACGATGTCGGCCGTGAACGGGGCTCTCTTCGGCCTGCTCCCCATCGGCTGGATCATCCTGAATGCCATCTTCGTCTACGACATCACGGTGAAGACCGGGAAGTTCGAGGTGGTGAAGGACACCATCGCGGGCATCGCCGCCGACCGGCGCATCCAGGTGCTGCTCATCGGCTTCTCGTTCGGCGCCTTCATCGAGGGCGCGGCGGGCTTCGGCACGCCGGTGGCCATCTCGGCCGCCATGCTCATCGGCCTGGGCTTCAAGCCGCTGGCCGCCGCCGGCCTGGCCCTCATCGGCAACACCGCCCCGGTGGCCTACGGCGCGCTCGGCACCCCCATCATCACCCTCGCCAAGGTGACCGGACTGAACGAGATGGCGCTCTCCGCCATGGTCGGTCGGCAGCTGCCCTTCTTCTCGCTCATCGTGCCCTTCTGGCTGGTCTGGGCCATGGCCGGCTTCAAGGGAATGGTCGAGGTCTGGCCGGCCTGCCTGGTCGCCGGGCTCTTCTTCGCCATCCCCCAGTTCGTGGTCTCCAACTTCTTCGGCCCGTCCCTGGTGGACATCGTGGCCGCCATCGTCTCCATCGGCGCCATGTACGCCCTCCTCAAGTTCTGGCAGCCCAAGAAGATCTGGCGCTTCGAGGAGGAGCGGGAGACCGCCCACGCAGTCATCAAGAAGCACTCGCCCGGGCAGGCCTTCATGGCCTGGATGCCCTGGATCGTCCTCACCGTCCTGGTCTTCATCTGGGGCCTCCCGTCGGTGAAGACCTGGCTGAACGGCATCTTCGCGCCGTCCTTCGAGATGAACGGGCTGCACAACCTGGTG
>CAIQRS010000186.1 GCA_903874275.1 uncultured Anaeromyxobacter sp. | reverse complement strand
GTCGAGCACGCTCGGGGCTCCCTCACGGTCTCGAAGGCGGCGCGGCTCGCCGCGCTCCCGCCTCGGGACTGGGCGCTCGCCGGGCCGCCGTTCGTCTCGCTGCGGGTAGGCTTCGACGACGCGGCGGGGGAGACCATCGCCGCGGTCCTCGGGTCGGTGGAGACGTCTGCCCCTGTGCGCGCCGTCTCCGCGGCCTTCGAGCCGGCGTTGCTTCCGGCGTACACCCCGGGGCCGAACCGCCCGTCGTCCAGGTTCGGTCTGCCGGTGGCGTTCGACCGGGTCCGGGTCACGGACAGCGCCGGAACCTTCACCGACTGGGAGTTCCTGGTCACGTCGGAGGAGCTCGGGATGTGGTCGGTCTTCCCCGTCACCGCGGCCATCGGGGTCGGGTTCGGCGAGGAGGGCGAGGCCTTCCACAGCGTCGTCCTCGGGCAGCAGGTCCAGTGCGGAGCAGAGGGCGGCACCGGGCCGTACACCTATGCGCTCACGCGGAACGAGACGGGAGCGACCCTCGACGCCTCCGGGCTCTACACGCCTGGCTCGGTCTTGGGCGAGGACATCGTCACAGTCACCGATGCAGTGGGTGGGATGGCGCCAATAACGATTGGCTACACGGGGAACATCGTCCCGCTCGATTGCAATCGAATTGCATCTGGCCTGGCGGCGGATGCCTATTTCCAGAGTGCAGTCCCGCGCGCCTGGCCGCTCCAGGGAGTCGGCGGAACGGGCCTGGGCTACAGCGTCGAGCTGCTCTCCACGGAGTCGGGGGCAGTCCTCGCCCCCGGCCACCTCGAGCGCGTCGTCGTGCAGCTCGTCGATCGATCCGGCTACCCGGCCTCCGGTCTCGACGCTTGGACCTTTGACGCAACGCTCCGGGCCGCCGACTGGAGCGTGCTCCTCGACGACCTGCCCGTCGTCGTTGTCGGAGGCTCCCTGGCTGTGGAGTTCCCAACCTACGACTGGAGCACTCCGGTCGTCCTCTTCATCGCTGCCTCGCACCCGTAGGAGACCCAATGGCAATCGAACCCCTCATCGACGGCGAGACGGCAGTGCAAACCCTCCAGTGGTACGGCCCGACCGGCGCGCTCGTGCCGGCGGCGGAGATCACGGTGGAAGCGGAGTGGATCGTGACTGGCGCCTCGCCTCCGGCGCCCGACGCATCGGTCTACGACACCAACACCTGGATCGTCGTCGCGAGCAGCACGGGCATGGCGGGGCACGCTGGCGTCCTTCGTCTGACCGCAACCCGCACGGCCACGGGTGAAGTCCTCAAGGCCGACACCCAGTACCTCGTGAGGGCCTAACCATGCCGCAGAACGACATCGCTACCCACATCGCCAACAACATCGACTCGGCTCCGGCTGCAACCATCGACGGGACCGAGCGCATCGCAGTCTTCAAGGCGGGCGCGCTCCAGCAGGCGTCCGTGAACGACCTGGTCCACCACTCGGGGTCGGGCACGGTCACGGGGGTTTCGGGGACGGCGCCGATCGCGTCCACGGGCGGGGCGGCCCCGGTCATCAGCATCGCGGCGGCGACGACGAGCGTCCCCGGCTCGATGAGCGCAGCGGACAAGACGAAGCTCGACGGCGTGGCTACGGGCGCGACGGCGAACGTGGGGACCGTGACCGGCGTCACCGGGACGGCTCCGGTCGTCTCCTCCGGCGGAGCTGCTCCGGCGATCTCAATCTCCGCAGCTACTACTTCTGCGGCCGGCTCGATGAGCGCAGCGGACAAGACCAAGCTCGACGCAATCGCCGCGTCGGCGACGGCGAATCCGCCCAGCTACGGCGGCTGCTACGAGTTCAACGAGGCCGGCAGCGCCATCACGCTCACGAGCAATGCCTCCGTCTACCAGTGGATCACGGGCTCGGCGGGGACGGTCAAGGGCGCCGGCTTCGTGACCTGGGACGACACGGGGAAGAAGCTCGTCGTCGGCGCGAGCGGCGCGGGGAAGTATCTCGTGAACGTGATCTTCTCCGGCACGCTCGCGACTCACGCCGACATCGACGCGGTCATCAAGGTCAACGCCAACATCCAGAACAACCTCCGCTCCGACCAGGGGACGAAGGAGGACGGCGAATACTGCCAGGGCAGCATCACCGGCCTGGTCACCCTGGCGGCATCCGACGAAGTGTCTCTCTGCTTCGGCTCCAACCAGAACACGAACACCTGGACCGTGAAGCACGTGAACATGACGCTGGTCCGCATCGACACCTGAAAGGAACCGCCATGAAGAGAATCATCCTGCTTCTCGCTCTCCTCGTCGCTGCTCCGGTCCACGCCGAGCAGCCGATGCTGGCCTCGCACCTCACCGCCATGGAGCGGCTCGCGCTCGGGATCAGCTTCCCGATCCAGATCGAGCTGTTCTCCGTCACCGCGACGACCGCCTACCCGACGAGCCAGGGCCTCCGGGTCTGGGAGTCGAGCGGAACGGCCAGCGCTCCGTCCGTCGTCACCGAGGGGCTCCCGCTCCAGAACGGGTCCGCCATCTGCTACTTCGCCGTCAGCGTCGAGGCCACCGGCGGGAACATGACGGCCGGCGGGAAGCTCCTCGCCTACGTCTGGAATCCCGAGAGCGTGCTCGCGAACAAGTGGTCGCCGTGGCCCGGAGGCGACTGCACCGTCACCGCCGTCCCTGCCTACAACTGCACCCCGGTCGCAACCCCGGTGCAGACGAGCGGGTCGCGCGTGGTGTGGGTCGCGAGCGGTCTCGGCAAGGAAAACCTCATCTACATGAACTTGCAGCCCTGTCGGTAGGGCTGGCGAGGAGGGGCGGGATGGGCTCGATCGAGGACCGCGACTGGAGTGTGCGTACGCTGGCCGGGGCCATCCACCCTGGCCGGCGCCGGCTCGACTCCTACCTGCGCGCGGGTGGAGTGACGGCCGCGCTGTTCGCCGTCCTGCGCATCCTCGACGGGCAACTCTCCGAGGACCGGGCCGCCCGCGCGGTCCAGCACCAGGAGACGATCGCCACGCTCCGGGGGATCAACGCCGCGCTCGACCGGGTCGAGGTCGCCACCCAGGAGCACGCCGCGCGGGCGCGCACGCTCGAGGAGCTGCTCAGGGGGAGCCGCTGATGCTCGCGTTCATCAATGCGGTGGGCGCCTATCTCCGGGAGCGGGCCGACTGGGTCGTCATCCTGGCTGGGATGGCGCTCATTTTGTCCTTCATCGAGATGCGCCTGCGCTCACTTTTTGCGTCCCATGAGGTCCGGGAATCAAATCTCCATGCGTCCGCGCAGCTGGTGGCCGAATCCGCCAGCGGAGCGACGCGGGTAATCAGCGGCCACATCGACGAGCTGCGGGCGAAGACCGCCGCCACCGACCTCACCGTGGCGGATCAGGGCCGCAAGGTCGAGTCCCTCGCCTATCGGGTGGAGGAGATAGACAAGCGGCTTGCGCGCGCCGCGGGCGCCGTCCCGCGCACTCACCGCCGGGAGGGCGATCCCCAGTGACATTCGAGGAATACCTCCTTGCGCTGCTCATCTTCCGCGAGGCGGCAGGCGAATCGTATCTGGGGCGCATCGCAGTGGCGCATGTGGTCGCCACGCGGGCGAGGAATCCCCGGTGGTGGGGCTCCTCGATATACGAGGTCATCACCAAGCCGTACCAGTTCAGCTCGCTGACCGATCCGCGAGACGCGCAGCTCGCGAAGTTTCCGAAGCTCTCGGACCCGCTTTTCATGAACTGCGTCGCCATTGCGAAGGGCGTGATCATCGGACAGATCCCGAACCCCGTTCCTCGCGCCGATCACTATTACGCGGACTACATCGCGACGCCGAGTTGGGCGGTGGCGAGCGAGTTCCTCACGCAAGTCGGGCGGCACCGTTTCTTCGCTGTGGAAGGAGTACTCGAATGATCCCTCTGATCAAG
>CAIQRS010000185.1 GCA_903874275.1 uncultured Anaeromyxobacter sp. | reverse complement strand
GCCGCCGCCATCCTCGCCGCCCTGCCGCCCGACTGGTGCGGGCACATCGGCGTAGAGGAAGTCATCGCGCAAGCGCAGCACGACGCCGCGTGCCGTGACGAACTGGCCCGCCAGCAGAACCGCGAGATCGCCCGCCTCCGCGCAGCGCTCGCGAAGCTGGTCGAGGCTGCGTCCGCTCCGTTGGGGATGCAGGCAGGCGACTGGGCCCGTTGTATGGCCGCCCTTAGTGAGGCGAGGAAGGTGCTCGATGGGGATGTCCGATGAAGCGCTGGATCTTGCCCGTGCGAAGGCGACCGCTCTTGCGGCGGTGGCTCGACCCGTGCCCCGACCATCCAGAGCAAGTCACGATTACGGGGACGGTGACGTTTGCCCGACCCATCCCCGGCACGGCCGCATGTGGGTGCTGTCCGTTGCACGCCAGTACTGCAGCCATCACGAGCACGACCGCACTCACACCCGAGCCTTCTGGCCCCTCTACGGGCTATCCGAGGCCCTACCTCCTGCCCCCCTTCCCGACATCGACATCGGAGGACTGACATCATGGTGACTCTCGCGGAAGACACTCTCATCGAGTCAGACTCTCACGCCGTGAGAGTCGAACACGGGCTACGGTACGCCATCGGCGGCCACGAGCGCGCCGCGGTGCGCCGGATCCTGCTCTACATCGTGGCCGTCATCGCCCTCATCGTGGGCGTGGAGTCCGTCGATGCGGCGCCCTTCGCGGCAGTAGCGGGCATCGCGGCCATGCTCCTGCTCGCGGTCACGGACCAGTACGCGTGATGGGCGAGCACAAGATCGTCATGCACAATCGCACGACCGAGGAGTACTTCTCCGACCCGGCGGAGGCCAGGGCACGGGCCGCCGTGCTCAGCAAGAGCAGGGACGCGGAGGGCGTCAGCGAGGCCGTGTCCCGGAACCACGAGTGGATGTTGCCCGACGCCATCTGGCACTGCGTCAGGTGGGTGGAGACGATGCCCGAGCTGGTGAAGCCATGAGCAATCCCAAGAACGCGAGCATCAGCGGCGAAGGGTTCCGTTTCTATAGGTGGGACCCCGCCGAGGGCGGTGAGCCGACGGACGTGCTGTCGGTCACGAGCATCCGGCGCCTGTGCGGCGAGCCCTACGTGCTCGTGCGCTGGCAGATCGGGAACGTCATCGACACGATCCTCGGGACGCAGAAGCAGACGACCATCGGGCCACGCGGTGGCGTGACCGAGAAGCGTCAGGTCTTCGAGTTCCCGAGCGAGTTCGCGAAGAAGTACGACGCGACCGCCGGCGAGCAGGGAGCCATCGACTCGGTCCGGAAGTGGCTGAGCGATACGGCCGACGAGCCCCGGAACATCGCCGCCATCCGCGGTACCATCACGCACGAGGCGATCGAGAAGAACGTCGATTGGACGCGCATCGAGCAGGCCTACGTCGAGAGCGCCTTTGCGGGCCTGTCGAACCGCGACAAGAGCAAGGTCAAGGACGGGGTCCGCTTCGAGGACGTCAACTTCGTGCGGAACTCGCTCCGCCAGTACTGGGACATGCGCGCGAACGTGCCCATGTTCATCATCGCCCGTGAAGTGCAGGTCTTCAACCTGACGGCGGGCTACGCCGGGAGCGCAGACGCGCTCGCGTGGCTCCTGCCCGACGGCTACGACGGCCCGATGCCCAAGGCCGAGACGTTCACCCTCGACATGTTCCGGGCCCTCGGCGGCGAACTCGCCCTTCTCGACTGGAAGACCTCGAAGGGCGTCTACACGGATCAGGTCGTGCAGGCCCACGCCTACATGGCGGCCGAGTTCGTCGGCACGAACGGGATCATCGACCACCGGCTCACCGAGCTGCTGAACGCGACCATGCTCGGGGGCCTCGTCCACATCAGGCCCAACTCGTGGGCCGTCCACCTGTTCGACTTCAACCAGAGTGTGCTCCGGGCCTTCCTTGGGAGCGTCGCCTTCGCGCGCTTCCTCGCCACGTACCCGGAGCCCGACACCCTGTTCACCGCTAACTACAGTGGCAGTGCCCCGGAGGGAGAATGAAGGAGCAGGAGCTTCCCAACTACCCGGTCGTGGTCATCCACCTGATCGACCCCCCGTACTCAGGGCTGGCCGCGTGCTGCGGGCTGCCGTGGCGGAAGAACCCCTACGAGCAGAAGGGCCAGGTCCTCTGGCTCTGCACCGGGTGCCTCAATGTCATCTGGAAGGGGGACCGTAAGTGAGCGACACGCAGAACGTGCTCGACGCGATGACGGCGAGCATCATGGGCATGAAGCAGGAGAAGGCCACCCAGCTCACGCCCGTCGGCATGGAGAGCAACGTAAGGTCTACATTCCTCGACGCGAAGGGGGATATATTCCCGCACGACGAGGGGATCCAGAGCCAGGTCATACATTCCTCCAAGATCATCAGGGAGAACCTGTTCCAGATGCAGGCTCAGCTCGCCGGCATCGAGTCCTGCCTGCTCTCCATCGAGCGGGAGGCCGGGCTCGCCGAGCCCCTGCCGCCGATCTCTCCCCCTCCCGAGGAGAAAGCGCCCGACATTGGTCCCTCCTTCGAGGAGAAGTTTGCGGCGCAGCAGGCTGACGCCCAGCGTCAGGCCTTTGCTGCCGCCTTCGCCGTCCTAGATGCCGCTCCAGTTGCTACTACTCCACCCGTAACATCCGGCGCATGGACCTGCCCCGAGCACGGGGACAAGCACCTGGTCACCCTAACTTCACGCAAGGGCCGCAAGTACGGGGTGTGCTCCCTCGCCGCCTGCCCAGAGTTCGAGAGGATTGCCTAATGCCAACCGGAACCAAGACTCACCCGCGCTTTGACGCCAGTGACCCCGAGGATCGGCGCATCCTCATCGAGACCGGCCTGATCTGGAAGTCGGGCATGCCCGAGGCCATCCAGCTCGCCGTCGATGACCTCGTCGAGGGGCGCGTGCCCATGAACGACAGGGTCCCGGCGGACGTCGCGGCCTTCATCGCCAAGAAGCAGGGCAGCGCATGAGAGCACTGCCCCGCAACATCCGCCTGCTCGGGCAGGTCATCCCCGTCGTGGACAAGCTCAACCTCGAACACGAGGGCGGGAAGTGTCACGGGCTGTACGAGCCCGGCGCCCCCCGCATCAGCATCGACCGGGTGGACGGGCACGAGCGCAAGCGCGCGACCCTCGTCCACGAGAGCCTGCACGCCATGTTCAACGCGGCCGCGCTCAGTGCGGCCCCGGCCGACGACGAGGAGGAGCTGGTCTCACGGCTGGCCCCCATCCTCCTGTCGTGGATCAGGGAGAACAGGATCATGGTCGAGTACCTTCGGGAGAGTGCCTCGTGAAGACCGTGGCCATCGACTTCGACAACACGATCGCCCCCTGGGGCCCGCTCTTCGACCTCGACCCGCCCTTCCCGGGTGTGGTTGACGCGATGACGGACCTGCGCGCGGCCGGGTACCGCATCATCATCCTCACGTCGCGCCTGTCGCCCACGTGGTGGCAGAACGGCTGCTACAAGTTCGACTACCAGGACCCCGACGCCTTCGGGGAAGCGAACGTCTCCTACGTCGTGGACTACCTCCAGTACTGGAAGATCCCGTTCGATCACATCACGTCGGAGAAGGTCCAGGCGGACGCGTACTTCGATGACCGGGCCATCAGGGTCGAGCCGGGCCTGCTCGCCAACGACATCAGCGAGTACCTGATCGTCGAGAACAAGAAGGGGAAGTCATGAAGAAGAAGCCCAACCCGGGATCGGACGAGGCCATCAAGCAGGGCTGCATCTGCGCCGTGCTCGACAACAACCACGGGAAGTGGGCGCCCTATCCGCCGGACGGCTGGTGGATCACCGAGGGCTGTCCCGTGCACGCGCCGGGGAAGGTGGTTCCACATGGCTAGCCACGAGTACAAGGCCCTGCTGGACGAAGCATGGGACCTTCACGTCCGCAAGAACGCCGGCTACGCTGGCGCCGAGAACTCCGACCCGTGGGCCAACTTCCGCATGTGCGAGGCCTTCGGGATCCCGGCCTTCGAGGGCTGCATGGTGCGGCTCTCCGATAAGTACATCCGCATCACGAACCTGATGAAGGACTCGACGAACGATCGGGTGGGCGAGAGCATCCGGGACACGCTTCAGGATCTCGCAGCCTACGCCTTCATCGCCATCTGCCTGCTCGACGAGAAGAAGCCGGCGGTAGAGCCCTCCTTGACTGACTTGTGGGCGGAGGAGCTGATCCGCAAGGAGAACGAGCTGATCCACCGGCTCATCCCGCCCCTGCTCCAGTCGTGCGAGCACCCGATGGACAAGCTCTACACGTCGGTCGCGGGCACCACGAACTGTGGCGTCTGCTACAACGTCCTGATGGAGGCGGACGCGCGCTCCCGCTGCGAGGACTGCTATCGCCCGGCGGGCGACCCGCACTGCTCGTGGTGCCGATACCACCCGGACTACGTCGAGCGCGACAACCCCTGGCACGACGTATGAGGCGCACGCCGGCCCTCACGAAGCAGGCCCGGGACATCTTCGAGGCGCACTTCACGGCGACCGGGCGGAAGCTCTACTCGTTCGATGAAGAGTATGCAGCAACTGGCCTGACCGGGGAGCAGGTCCGGGACGCCATCTGGGCACCGAGCGCAGACAAGTGGCGCCGCGAGATGCTCACGCGCATCCGCAGAAGGGAACAGGCAGAATGGTAACCTCGCCCGCGGGCCGGCCGCCCCATCACGAGTGCTTCAGGCCCGGATGCCCGACGTGCTACCCGGTAGCGGAGGAGCACGTTCCGGTCAAGGTCGAGGCCGAGCCAGAGAAGAAGGTACGCTCCGGGACCAAGCTGGAGCAGACCCGGGACGCGATCCTCGTAGCCACTGGGCTGCACCTCCTGGAGGAAGACGACGATGACACTACACGCTGAACTTACGGGTCCGCCCAAGGGCGGCTGCCACATCTGCATGTTCCTGAAGACCCTGTACCCAGGGCCCCGGGACGAGTGGGTGCACGAGCTGTCCCTCCCGGTCACCGTGGTCGGGAACGCCCGGGTCGTCGATGCGCTGCACCGCCGCGGCGTGGTGATCGACGAGGCGAGCGTGCGCCGGCACCGGAGGAACCACAATGCGTGATAGGCAGGCCCGCTACGAGGCCACGCCCAAGGGCAAGGCCGCGAATGCCCGCCGGCAGGCCCGCTACGAGGCCACGCCCAAGGGCAGGGCCGCGAAGGCCCGCTACAGGGCCACGCCCAAGGGCAGGGCCGCGAAGGCCCGCTACAGGGCCACGGACAAGGGCAGGGCCGAGAATGCCCGCTACAAGGCAACGACCGCCGGCATCCTAGCCGGAGAGCGCGCCTACCAGAAGCGTCAACGAGGAGACACCGGTGAAGACTGACATCGAGATGGCCCGGCTGGCCATCACCAAGGTCACGCGGGCGGAGATCCGCCTGAAGCACAGCATCCTAGCTGACCGCGAACTGAACGAGGTCCTGAGCCAGCGGCTCGCCGACTTCGACACCGCGCTGCAGGCGGGGAAGATCCCGGCCTTCGCGCTGAAGCTGGTCTCGGGCGATGCTACTTCTGTCTGAGGCCCGAGACCTCCACGTCCTCGACTTCGACATCGAGAACCGGCCCCTGTCCTACTGGATGGACGACCGCCCGACGGCAGAGATAACGGCCATCGCGTCCTGCTGGGTGGACGACCTCAGTAGCATGGAGGTACTCTTGCTGGAGCCCGACGATGACGGACCGCGCGCCATCCTGGAGCGCTTCGTCGCTCGGTACAACATGGCGGACATGGTCACCGGGCACTACATCCGAAAGCACGACCTGCCCATCATCAACGGGGCCCTCTACGAGCTGGACATGCCCCTCCTCACGGCCAAGCTGACGTGCGACACGAAGCTCGACATGTTCAGCAAGGCTGACGTCCCCGCAACGCAGGAGTTCCTGCTCGAAACGCTGCACGTGAAGGACGTGTACGGCAAGCAGCTCACCAAGTACCACATGTCGCAGACCGACTGGCGCGAGGCTAACCGCCTCGGGGCAGGGCGGGAGAAGACGCGGGAGCGCGTCGCATCAGACGTGTACGATCACATCCACCTGCGGCAGGCCATGCTCGATCGGGGCATGCTCCGGCCGCCGCGGATGTGGAACCCTGGCGGGGGTTCCGCCACACCGGGCCACCATGGCCCGGGCATCGGCTGAAAGGGAACACCATGAACCGACGCAATCACTACATCGCGATCCTCGTCGCCCTGCTCTTCGTCCTCAGTGCGGGCGTCGCGCTCGCGTGGGAGCCCGGCATCAAGCAGGAGTGCAACGAGGACTACGTGTCCATCACGACGGTGACGCTGCACGCCGACAAGAAGATCAGCGAGTACAAGATCAACGATGGCGAGTGGATCGAGTACAACGACGGCGACAAGATCACCGTCGAAGGCTCAGCCACGCTAGTCCAGCGGCAGAAGGACAAGGACAAGGAGGACGAAGACAAGAAGGACAGGGGGGACGAGGACAAGAAGCCGAAGTGGGAGTACCTCACCACTGAGATCGTGGCGCTCCCCTGCCCGAGGCCGACTCCGACTCCGACCCCGACGCCAACGCCGACGCCCACGCCGACGCCCACACCCACGCCCACACCCACGCCAACGCCCACACCCACGCCCACACCCACGCCCACTCCGAGCCCGACCCCGCCACCGCGCGATCCTACGTGCGATGAGCTGGGCACGTGCCCCACGCCGACCCCCGCGCCGACGCCGGGCCCGACGCCCGTTCCTACGCCCGTCCCGACCCCGGTCCCCACGCCGGTCCCCACGCCGGTCCCCACGCCGGTGCCGACCCCGCTCCCCACCCCTCCTCCAACGTACACCGAGGGCTGAGATGCCCCCCGAGTGGGTCAGGCGGCAGCTAACGATATCCCCCACGTCCCTCGTGCCACGCGAGCCCGAGACTGAGCCCGACCTGTGGCAGCGGATGCGGGGGCCGCATCTTCACAGAACACCCCTTCTTGACAGGTTGAGTGAAGAACGGGGAGACCCCACCTTCAGGCTCCCGCCCCCGAGGGGGGACACGCGTCCCCTGTAGGGGGCGCAGGAGCTTTCGGATAGCAAGTCCTGCTCTATGCAGGAGGCTCTCTCCAGAGTCGGGAATAGAGAAGCCCGGCCCTCGCAGTGAGGACCGGGCTTCTTCGTGTCTGGGCTGGGGTCAGGCCGGGGTGACGGCCGCCGTGATCGAGTCCACGATGGCGTCCACCTCGCCGGCCGTGGCCGCGAGGGCGTCGATCTGCGCCTGCGTGACCTGCTCGGCCACGAGCTGGTCGATCTGCGCCTTCAGGAAGGCGATGTTGACACTGGTTGCGTCGAGGGCCGCAAGCACGGCGGCCGAGGCCACCTCGGCGGATGCCTTGACTTCGGCGAGGGATGCTTCGAGGGCTGCGAGGTCTGCCATAATGTTCTCCTGTCCTCTGAGGACTCTGTCGATGCTGGCGAGCCGGCCTAGCCAGCCGACTCGACGGTGGGGTGGTGCTCGGTGGTTCGTTCTGTCCCCCCTCTCTCTATGCGCCCGGGCCGGGCTCGGGAACCATTGTACCAGACGGGGGCTCAGTTCCCTGCTTCGCAATCTCCGCGAAGACGGCGGCCTCGATGATCTTCGCGAGCTGCTCGACCGTGACGGTCAGGCCGTAGCTCGCAATCATCGCGTTCGCCGCGTCAATGGCGGCGGCGAGCTTGGTGGGACCGTCCGCGTTCTTGAAAGCCTGCTCCGCGTACTTCACAGCGTCGGCCGCGATGTCGCGCAGGAGGGCGTAGTCCGTGGCAGACAGGCTGTGGAGGATGTTCTTCCGGAACTGGATCGCCACCCAGCTCACGACACCGGTGACGATGCCGGCGAACGTGGTGAGTAGCAGCGCCGTGAACTCCGGGCTGCCGATGATTGACTGTAGCCAGGTCGGGAGGTCCATGTTGCGTCTCCTGTTAGATGGTCAGCCCGTCGTAGACGGACACAAGATGGTTCCCGGCGGCGGTGCGACCGTCCTTGCCGGCGGCCCAGCCATAGTGGGACGCACTCCAGGAAGAAGCGGCGAGGGCCGCCAGGAACCCAAGGGGATCGTTGCCCTTCCGCGCGCGCAGGAGGACGGTCTCGTACCCGAAGCGCGGGGCGAGGGACAGGAGCACGACGGCCGCGGCCAGGAAGCCCGCCGTCAGATTGCGGAACTTCAGGAAGTTGTTGACGCTGGTCCCGATGGAGAGGCTGTCGGCGGCGCCGGGACGGACGTTGAAGGCGTTGAAGTTGATGACCTTCTCCGCGCTGCCCGACTCCTGCCTGAACCAGGCCGTCACGGCCCGGACCATGTCGGTCGTGACCGGGGCCTCGATCCTCTCCAGGAACGCACGGGCGCAGCTCGACTCGATCGGCGAGACCTTCGCTACGGTGGGGGTCGGGGGCACGACGGGCTTGGGCTTGGCCATCGCGGGCACGATCTTGCCGACGTAGTGCCCGTTGAAGGGGAGCGCGTCGATCGCCCCCTTCAGCTCGGCCTTGGTCACCCACTCGCCATCGTACCCGACCTTCGGGCCGAGGGGATCGCACCACCACACGCGATCGTGTTCGTCGATGCGGAAGATGGTGACGCTGTGAGCGCCCGCGAAGCGCGGGGAGAGCCGGCGGAGCCGGTGCCCCTTCGGGAAGGCGCCCATCGAGAGCGTGACGCAGGCGACCGTACCCGGGACGAGCTTCACCCACATGTCAGCGAAGCCCCGGAGGATGGTGACATTCAGCTTGTAGCGCTTCTTGAAGGCCGTCTGCACCTCGGTCGGGTTCGAGCCGCCGGCGGGGCCCTTCACCTCGTGGCGCAGAGCCTCGGCCTCGGCGTGCGTGGCGGGCGCCTTGACGCCGACGGAGCGGGCGTACTCCAGGGCGGAGTCCCAGGTGCAGTCCTCCCAGGCGGCATCGTCGTAGCTCCCGTCGGGCCACCGGTGCGCGGTCTCGCGCTCGGATACGTGGACGTGGTTCGCGATCAGGGCTGGGAGTGTCATCAGAAAGCTCCGAAGAAGTGTAGGGTAGTAGTGATACCGAAGATGATGACCGTCACGAGGATCCCGTAGAGCCAGCGTCGGCTCGTCTGCAGCGCGTCCAGCAGGTCCTCGCGGGAGGTCTGCCGCGTACCCTGGGTCTCCAGCTTCGTGACGCGATCCTGGAGCGCCTTCTCGGCAGTGTCAAGATTGGTTGTGAGGTTCGTGTGCTCGCGCTGCCAGCGATCGACCGGCATGAAGGTCTTCGCCTGGTCCGTGAGCTGGTCCCGGAACTGGTTCATGCTCTCCAGCCGAGCCTCCAGGATCTCGTACTGCAACTGGCGCGCCTTCTCGACGGAGGCCTCGTTCGCCGTGCGCAGCTCCCGCTCGTGGTGATCCCAGACCGCACGTAGCTCGCGCTCGTGGTCGAAGGCGGCCCTCTCTGCGGCACGCAGCTCACGCTCGTGGCTGATGCGCAGGGAGAGCATCTTGGCGTCGTTCTTCATGGTACTATCCTACACCACCCTGGACTCCCTGTCTCTCGTGGCGTCCCCGATAGAACGAACCGATCGCGGACCCGCTGTCGTACATGGTGAGGACGGAGGGCATGGCCGGCACTGGTACGGGCGTCGGCAGCACCTCAGCCTTGCCCGACTCGCTGCTGCTCATCCCCTTCCCCCGGAACAGGATCCCGCTCACGGACCCGCCCCCGAAGCCGAGGGCTGCCCTTCTCAGATCGGCCTCGCTGATCTCCAGGGGCCTGCTCCCTCCCTTGGCGAGAGGGTCAGCGATGTACCACTTCCCGTTCTGGAACGCAACCCCCACCCGGTGCCCGCCGGCGAAGTTGTACCGGTACTTCGACGGGAGCAGCCCGGCGGTCACGGCGATGGTGGCGGCGGCCCCGCTCGCCATGTGAGAGACGAACGCGGCCCAGGTCGTCCCACCGGCCAGGCTCACGACGTCCATCTGCCCAAGGCCCGTGCCCATGATCCCGGCCCCCACCTGGGCGTTCGTCAGGCCCGTCGGGCCCGGCAGGTCTGGGCGCCCGGCCGCCTTGCGGAAGGCCTCGATCGAGGGCAGGGTTCCCTCGTACCCGGCCGCCATGGCCGCCCAGTACGTGGCCAGGATGGAGCACTCGTCGATGTCCCCGACCCCCCAGTACGTGAGCTGCGAGATGGTCGGGTAGAGCCAGCTCACGTCCCAGTGCCGATCGCGTAGAGGGCAACGATCTCAGTGGCCGACAGGGCCCGGTTCCAGATGGCGGCTTCATCCATCGACCCGCCGAGACCCTCGCTACCACCACCACCATTAGCGGCACCCAAGCGGATATTCGCCGCCGTGAGCGCACGCCCCTTCGCCGTAGGCCCATAGGTTGAAACGCCATCCCTGTAGCAGCAAAGGTTGGTCCCGTTGAAAGTGAAGACAAGGAACGCCCAAGTACCAGCAGCGACAGAGGTTCCCATCGAGATCCAGCCGCTACCATCATAGAGGTTGATCGCACCAGTCGTGGCGTCACGCCCGATGTCGATGATGTCACCAAACGTGTCGAACAAGCGATCATAACCGCCGCCGCCAGTCGCCTCTCCCTTGATCCACATGCCAATGGACCAGTTTGCACAAGCGCCAACCCCACCAGTTAGGGTCATGCCCCCAAAGGCCGCACTGGAAAGCGTAACCGCCGTGTCAGCATCCCCCGTCAGCGCGCCCGTCGCACCGAGCGTCGGGTAGCCGACGTAGGTGCCGTCGTAGGCCGCAGTCCCCTCAGCGTTGTCGGCAACGGTCGAAGGAGCAGGCCCGAGGCGTGCGGCGTAGTGCGCGGCGACCTCGGCTGCGGTCAGGGCGCGATCCTTGTAGATGGCCAACTCGTCAAGCGATCCCTCAAAGTACTGCGTCGTACCGGGGTCGTAGACGTAGTGCGCGGCGATTGCGGAGGCAGTGGTTCCTGCCATCGAGTCAACAGAAGTCCAGACGGCGCCCAAGTTGACGGTTGCTAGACCATCGACGTAAATCTCCAACGTATGGTCGTCACGAACAGCGACGATGTGGTGCCATGCGTTATCGCAGATGTCAGCATTTGAACCGACAGCACCGTAGTCAGTCCCGTCTCCGCAGAACAGCGCCATTGTGCCGTAGGTGCCAGGTCCGACACTGTAACCCTTGGTGCTGTACTGCTCTCGACGGTCGAAGATGACCTCATCATCAGCGGGCTTGCCATTCCTCTTGAACCAGAACTCCACGGAGACGTAGTTCGCGCATGAAAGTTGCGTCCCAGAGGCGAGGCTAGCGCGGTCATTCGCTCCATCGAACGTGACGGCCTTGTTTGTGTCATTCGCGATAGCCCCGGTTACACCGCCAGTAGGACTGTGAACATAGGTCCCGTTGTAGTAGCCCATGTCGTCGGTCAGCGTCCCGGTCCCCGGAGTAGCCTCGTTGAACCGGTAGTACACGGTCGGGACTGAGCGCCGGACAGCGTTGTAGTAGTAGTCCGCTTCGCCCAGCCGCCAATAGGCAGTGGGCTCCAGCAAGAGGACGGCCGACTTGTACCGGGGACGGAGCACCACGGCGGGCGTCGCGGGCATCCCGTGCTTGTGATCCCGACGAGCCGCCACCGTAGCCGCGCCCACCGCAGCCGCGTCGCCGTAGTCCTGGGTGACGGGCGCCGTAGAGTCGAAGGCGGCGATCGTGCTGTTGGTCGCGATGCCGACCGAGCTGGTACCGAGCACGTTCGTCGTCCCGAGCGTCAGGTTCGGCGTCCCGAACGTGGAGAGCGCGTTCAGGGTCGTCGTGACGTGGCTCGCCCGGGACGTGCCGTCGTGGATGAAGTGGATAACCTTCGCGTGGGAGCTGGCCGTGTGGACGAGGACCCGGATGGAGAGCCGGTCCGTGGCGAGGAGAGCGATGGGCGACGCAATGGCGTGCTCCTGCTCGATCTTCTGGGCCGTGCCGAGCGTCGTCGCCGTGATGGTTGTCTCCGCCGTGGTGAAGAGGACGTTGGAGACGCCCAGCTCCGTGACCTTGTTGACCTCGAACTTCATCGTCGAAGCGTGCGCCGTCGAGTCAACGTAGGCCCAGGCCGTGAAGAGCCAGGTCCCGATCGGGATGAAGAGGGAGCCCGGGGAGCCGGCCGTCGTCGTGTACGTGTCGATCGCCACGGCCCCGTCCGCGAGGACGACGGACACGGACTCGTCCTGCTCGGTCCCGATTGGAGGGACGCGGCGCAGGTTCTCCCGGGGCGTGTTGATCGTGATGCTGCTTGCGTCGTCCCTCGACGTCAGGCTGTGGGTCTTGGCTAGAGTCAGGGTGGTGGTCGCGACGGCGGTCACGACGAACGTTCCATTGTTCCCGGCGTCGGCCGCTCCAGCAACCTTGATCTTCTGGCCGGCCAGGAAGCCCTCGGTCACAAAGTTGCCGGAGGACCGGATGATCGTGTCCGGGTTGACCCCGACCTGATGGACGAACTCGAAGACCGTCGCGGTGACGGATGGCACGGTCAGGTCGGAGGCCAGGTCGTTGAACCAGTACTCCCCGATCGCGCCCACGACGAAGGGCGCGGGCATACCGTGCTTGTGGTCGGAGGAGGAGGCCGTTACGGCCGAGCCCGAGTCGGGCGCGTCACTGTAGGCCTGCGTCGTGACGGTCGCGCCGAGCGTGCGCATGGACGCGACGTTCTTCGCCCCGTCCTTGTTCGCCGTCGCGACGTCCGCGTCGGTGATGGTGGCGTTCTTGATGTCCTGTCCGTGGATCCTAGTCTGAGACATGCCTTACCAGATGTAATCGGCGAGCACGACGTCGCCCGTCTGGGGCAGGTTGCCCGCCTCGAAGGTGCACGTCGCCGTGGCGAGGACGTAGTCGTTCCCGGAGCCCGCGTTCTGTCGGATCCCGTTCTTGTAGAGGCGGAGCGTGCCCGCGACGGGCGTGTGGGCGAGGACGTACGTGGCGTCCACGCCGTCGAGGTCGCCCGCCGGGACCTCGCTGTAGACGAACGTGCCCGTGAGAAGGGTCGGCATCCCGTGCTTGTGGTCACGGCGCGCCGCGACGGTCGCCACGCCAACTACGGGGGAGTCGGCCGACGCCTGCGTCGATGGGTTGGACGTGTCGAAGGCGATGATGTGGGCATCGGTCTGGATGGCCTGCCCGGAGGTCCCCGACGCAACGTTCGCCGCAATGTCCAGCACCACGGCCGGCTGAGCGAATACGTTGCTGCCGAGGTCTTGCTTGCGGACTCTCGTTGCGGTCATGATGGGCTCCCCTCCGCGCCAGTCAGCGCGGTCTCAGTATAGCTCGTTACCATTGATACGTGCAAGCGAGGATGTCATCCGTCTGCGGGATGTTCCCCGCGAGGAAGGTGATGGTAGTCCCGGAGATGGTGAAGTCGTTGCCGGACCCGACGCGCTGCAGGATGCCGTTCTTGAAGAGCATCATGGCACCGACGGGATCAGGACCCTGGGCCAACGTAAAGGTCGGATTGGAGCTGTCCACCGCTCCCGACGGGACCTCGTTCCAGGCGATGGGTGCGGCAGTCCCGCCCCCGCCTCCACCCGGGGCAGCCGCGGGGAAGACGATCTTCGCCCGACCGCGCCTCGTCTTCACTAGGCTGCCGGCGGGCCACTCCACACTGTTGACCATGAAGGACTCGGAGCCCGACACGAAGCGTACACTCTCGACGCCGGGCCCGATGCCACCACCGTACCCGTCCGCCCCGGCCTCGCCGGGCTCGCCCTTCTCGCCCTTGGGCCCACGCGCGCCCTGTATGCCCCCAGGACCGGGTTCCCCGTCTTTCCCGTCCCGTCCGGCGCTCCCATCCTTTCCGGGCGTCCCGGGCGCTCCAGGCTCGCCTGGCGGCCCAGGAACGCCGTCCCTGCCGTCGGATCCAGACTCGCCGGGCTCGCCGGGCTCGCCGGGGTCGCCCTTCGGGCCGACGGGGCCGACAGGGCCGACGGGGCCGGGCTCCCCGGTGTCGCCCTTCTCCCCGCGGATGGGCCTCCGGGACTCCTCGGCCGCCTCCTCGGCAGCGAGGCGCGCGGCTTCGGCGGCGGCCCTCCTCGCCCGGGCCCGATCGAGCCTGGTTGCAAGCCTGGCTGTCGAGGGCGGATACCTCTCCGGACTCATACTGCCTACCTCCTGGCCGGAGGCCTACTCATCGGTGGCTTCGGTCAGGGTCAGGGACGTCACGTAGACGGGCGTGTTCTGCACGATCGCGGTCGTGTTCAGGTTCAGGTCACAGCCCGAGGTCCCGACGCTCCCGTCGTAGACGGCGGTCGTGCCGTTCGAGGCGAGTGCCCGGAACCAGGTCGCGGTCCCGGTGTTGTTCGCCAGGGCGTCCGTTACGATCGCCGCGGCGGTCGCGACCCCGGCGACGGCCGCTCCGAAGGCGGCCGCGTCGAACCGAAGCTCGGCCAGGAGGACCTGGCTGCCGATGACCGTAGATGGAGTCGCCGGCTGCCCGGTGCCGCCCGTGCTGTCGTAGATGCGCAGGTATCCGGTGTTGAGCAGGGCCGCGAACGCATCGCAGGCCGCGTTGGCCGCCGCCTCTGTTCGCTTCGCAGTGAGTGCCATGGGGGTCTCCCTCTATCGTGCGTGTGGATCTGAGTATAACAGGTAATCGGTCACGCTGGCACCTGCGTCGTCCAATGGAAGTGGACGGCGGATCGCCCGGAGCGCGGGGTGTTGCCCGCCGCGACCGTAGCCCACAGGAACGCGGATGCGCCACCGCCAGAAGCGGAGGCCTTCCCGTCCGCGGTCTCGGACCAGGTCCACGAGGACGCCCCGGAGCCGGAGGCCGAGGCCTTCCCGGCCGCTGCATGGGCCCAGGCCCACGAGGACTCTCCCGTGCTGGTGGACAGGGGTACCGTCAGCCTGACCCAGACCAGGGTATTCGAGTTCCAGCCGTACAGGCCGCCGTCGTTGGGCCGCGTGTCGAAGGCCAGCCCGTTCTCGTAGTCGGCGGGTGCCCCGGTCGGAACGCCCGCCCCGAAGCGCATCACGTGGGAGTGAGTGGTGGGCGCCGCGCTGATCGAGGAGGCGGTGATGGGGTCGGTCCCGCTGGTACCGTGGTCGATGCCGTGCCCGCCGAGGGTGTCGTGGGTCATGGACTTCAGGGGCATCAGAGGCTCCCCATAAGGCGGGCAAACTCGCCGCCGCCGGTCTGTCGCCGGCCAATCGGGATCATCGCGCGCACGCGCTCGACCGCGTCGGGGATCTCCTCGACGGCCTCGACCTCGACGATAGCCTCGCCGGCGGCCACTGCAGCATCAAGACGTTTCTTCTGTTCCGAACAGAAGGCCTTGGCCACGAGGCGCTTCCCTGCCCACAGGGTCTCGTACAGGTTCCCCCCGCCGGCCCCGCCGATGACGACCTCGGACCCGGCGATCCAGTCGGGCGCGTAGCCCTCGACGTACGGGCAGGGCATGGGAGTGTGCGTGACGGCCAGGGCCGCGTCTCCCAGGACCCGCGCGGCATCACGCAACCAGAAGCGGCCCTCCCTCCACCGGGACACGACAAGGAGGAGATCGGACCCGGCGGCCGGCGCGTCTGACACGGCGACCAGGGGCCCGACGTCCAGGCCGGGGGAGTCCTCGTACGGGCCGACCTTCACCTGGAGCGCCCAGTCGTCCCTCTCCTGGGCCGGGTCGCCGTCGAGCGTCCGAGAGACGGAGACGAGGGGCACACCGCGCGGAGCCCACCAGTCCGCCTCGGCCTGAGCTGGCACGGACATCCCGGCCTCGTACGTGTCGAGCACCAGCGCGGCCCATGGACCGAGCACGGGCTCGTACTCATCGTAGATGTGCATACCAGGGCAGAGGGAGGCCAGGTACGCGGCCCTGGAGAAGTGACCCTCGGGGAAGGGCCGGCGGCGATGGGGCATGATGTACTCGAAGCGCTTCATGAGCAACCGCAACCGCCCTGGATGTGGTCCGGGATGAGGGAGACGTTCGTGATCCAGTGACCGTCGTCGTAGGTCTCCCACGAGCACCCAACGATGACCCAGTACCCGTTGGGGTTCCAGGTCATCGTGTCCACGGCGCCGTGAGCGATGTCCACCTGGATCGTGTCGCAGATGTTGAACTCCCACAACGGGCTCCAGGAGCCGAGCTTCAGCCCGACCCCGATCTTGCGGGGCATGGCCGCCGCGTCCATCGCCATCTGTTTCGCCCGGCGCTGCAGGTCCTTCTTGTCCTTCGTCTCAACGATAGCCGCCGCCATGTTGATGTTCCCGTACTTCGTCTCGGACGCGCCCCCAACCTCCGTCTTGAAGCTGACCTTGATCCCGTCACGATCACGGGCCACGACGTTCGCCCGGGTAGCCCACTGGGGGCCGAACTTCATGATCCGGTACCCCTGCGCCAGCTCTCCGTATTCGAGCGTAAGGTCCTCCCGCCACTCTCCCGGATCGTTCTCAACGACGACCTTCCACCCGCCATCGTTGACTACGCTGATCCGGGTGTAGATGCCGCTCCCCTCGCGGTGGGACTGGATGATGCCCACCACGAAGTCTAGGACGTTGGTCAGCGTGCTGTAGATGGCGTCTATCTTCCCCGCGTCGCGCATCGCCAGGGGGATGTCCCCGATCTTGATGAAGCCCACTGGAGAGTCCGTCTTGTCCCGGGCGTACGTCAGGGCCAGGGTGACGATCTGTCGCATGTCCTTATTGACGTACTTGGACCCGACGGGGACAGGGACCTCCGGTTCGTCGGGGTCGAAGCGCTCATCTACCACGTACTGGTACAGGCCAAGGTAGTCGATCCCGTAGAAGACGGCCTCGGTCTCGGTGGCATCGACGTCCCAGATCAGGCCGGAGAAGCGCTCCACCCAGGACCCGTTCTCCTCGATCTCGACTGCGTAGTGCGTCTCCTTCGGGACGGGCAGCCCGATGTACGGGTCGTCCACCAGGAGCGTGAAGTGCAGCTCTCCGGGCGCGTTGTAGTTGATCGAGGCGCCCGACAGGTGGGCGGCCGGCTTGTAGATGGTGCCGAGCGTGGCGCCCGGACCACGGTCGAAGCCCGCCTCCGTCTCGATACCCCCGTACGGACCGAAGTCGTCGGAGAGCGTGTTGGACCACGCGGACACGTACCATCCAGCATAGGGACCAGACTGCAGCAACCAGAACGTCCCGCCCGTCTCGTACACGGGATCGAATGGGATGATCGCTCGCACCACAGTGTACGGTCCGCCGGCGGGGGCCTGCTCGTGGCGGCTACCCGGGAGCATGGACGAGTCGATGATGCCCTCGGGGGTCAGGCTGTAGATGTTCGTCGGTTCGGTGAAGGAGAGCTGCATACTCCCATTGCCGACCGCCCCCCCCATGGCCTTGATGACGATGCGCCACTCGGAGAGCGGGTCGATGTTCGCCGCCATGCTAGAGGCCCGGGTCGGCGCAGTACAGGACGACGGACCACGGGATCCCGAGCTGGTCCGAGCTGTCACCGCCCGTCATGCGACGATCCCAGACCACGCGCAGGCCCTGGGGCTGCGCCTGCACCGTCCCCTCTGTCAGGGGGAGAGCGTAGAAGCCGAATGTCCCGGATACCGGGAGCATGACCGCTTCAAGTGACGCAATCCTGCTCATGGCGTCCGAACGGGACGACCCATACGTCACCCCGCTGATCCGGACGATCCGGGCCCCCAGCCAAACGCCACCGACGTCGATGCCGTCCTTCAGTGCCAGGGGCTCGCGGAACTGCCGGATCGCTACTTCGCTATGGTCGATCGTCTCGATCTGGTTCCCGACGATGCCGGACGACGTCGCCACGGCATCGTTCAGAGACACCCCACGAAAGGAGATGTCGTTCTGCAGGTCGCACATCAGGGTGCCTCACGTAGGACCGCGATCTGCCTGGAGAGGCGGCGCCAGTCCGCCTGGGCCAGGGACAGGGAGTTCATGAGCGCAGCGGGCGAGACGTCCGTGTTGTTCGAGCGGACCTGCCACTGCGAGAAGAGGTCTCGATCGTTGATGAGCCGCTCGATGCCCGAGACTCGGCAGCGCGCACGGAGCGCGTGCTCCAGCTCGTTCGAGAGCGGCACGGTATCTCCGGTGTTGATGAGCGGAGGGTATGGGCAGTAACCCCAGACGCGGAGCAGGTAGGACGACTCGCTCCCCTTCACGTAGACGGGGATCCAGCGCGGGATCTGGAGCACGCCGTCCCACATGCGCCAGCCCGTAGCAGAGTAGTTCACGTACGACGTAGAGGAGGGCTCGATCAGGGCGACCGGTACGTCCGGCGTCTCCGTCGTGTGCCACAGCTCGACGGTCATGAGTTCGATCTCGGGTACGGCCGAGTTGAAGCCCGTCGGCAGGACGGTGTACGTCATCGCGTTCGCCGACAGGCTGATGTCCTTCTGGAAGCGCTTGGGCGCGATGCGCCCGATCTCGGCCAGGGCCTCATTGATGAAGTCCCCGACCACGGTGACATCGAAGGTGAGGTTGCCCGTGTCCCGCAAGTCGCGGGACACGTTCGTCTTCAGTGCTGCAAAGGTGGTCATCTCTGTACCGCCTTACGCGGCGATGTACGAGAGGGTCGGCGTGAGCCCGATGTTCCTTGACGTGTTGAAGGCCAAGCGGGCGTAGCGCCAGAAGACCTGCTCCTGAAGGAGGTACGTCTGCGGACCGGACGTGAGCGTGATCTCCGTCGTCACGAACGTTCGCGGATCGCCGACCAGGGCGTACGGGATGTTGAACCAGTTGGTCCCGTCGGCGGATCCCTGAAGGTTGATCTTCACGGAGCGCGCCGTGTTGTAGCCCAGGGCTGGCGTCACGACGATCGCGCCACCACCCGACGCGCCGCCGCGATCGACGACGTCCGAGTTGTACGTGACCTTGACGAGCTTGCCCGCCGTGCCGACGTCCGTGACCGGAGCGGCCGGGGTGATCGTGAAGCTGTGCTCGTCCACGTAGGTCACGGTGTACGTGTCGTCGCATGCCGGGGTGCTGTCGGTGGCGGCAGTCGTCACCGTGTCCCCAGTCCGAAGGCCGTGCGGCCCACCAGTCGTGATGAGCGGCGAGGCGCCGAGCCCGATGGCCGTGATCGCGGGCTGCATGGTGGTCGCAGCCGTACCCGCCTTCCCGAAGCCGACGGTGCCCGTCGTGCCGGCCCGCTTGTACGCCGCGGCCCCGGTCGTCCCGGCCCGCCCGTAGTTGATCTTGCCCGTGGCTCCGCCGGCCCGGCCGTACGTGATCGTGCCAGTGGTGCCGGCCCGACCGTACGTCACGGTCCCTGCGGCGGCGCCCTGCCCCCACGTCATGGTGCCGACGCCGGTGCCGTCGCGTCCGTAGATCATGGTCGCGTTGGCTGCTCCGTTGTCGCCCGCTCCCGTCGTGTTGAAGGGGTTGACGCTGAACGTGGTGGCGTCGATGTACGTGGCATCCGTAACGCCGTCCAGATGGTTGCCGAGCGTGTCGATCAGAGTGACGGACGTCGCGCCCGCCTTCAGGAGGTGGCCCCCCGGGACGGTGAGGACGGGGGTGTTCGCGTGGGACGAGATGTTCGTGATCGTGAAGGACTGCGTCGAGGCGGACGGGATCGTGACCTCCGTCGCGCTGACGTAGGTGGCCGTGTGTGCCCCGTTGAGCGTCGGGACCTGATCCGAACCCGCGATGATGACCGAGCGCGTCCCGGACGCGATCAGGTGCGCGGCCGTCGTGACCGTGGAGAGCGGCGCTGCAGTCGAGGACGCAATGTTGAAGTCCTGCAGGTTCGCGACACGGGGGATGCGGAAGGAGGTCGCGTCGATGTACGTGGCCACGGCGGCGGGATCCGTGATGGTCGGGACCGCGTCGTCGGCCGTGATGGCGACGTTCGTGGTGCCCGCCTTCAGGAGGTGGGGAGTCGTGGTCGTCACGATGGACGGGTTCGTGTCCGTCGCGGTGGCGATCGTGAAGGCCTGCGTGGCCGTGGACGGGATGCTGAACGAGGTCGCGTCGATGTACGTCGCGCTCTTGGCGCCATCGACGCGCGGGACGGAGTCCGTACCCGCGACGGTGACGGTCGTGTCGCCGGCGAGCAGGCTATGCGCGGCCGTCGTGAAGACGGACGGGTTCGCGGCCGTGTTCGACGTGATGGCGACGGAACCGGTCGCGGCGGCCGGGATCGTGAAGCCCGTCGCGGCAGTCTTGGTGGCGACCTTCACGCCATTGATGTCCGGGAAGCGGTTGCTCCCCGAGACGGTCACGGTCGTGTCGCCCGCGTTCATCAGGTGGGCCGCCGTCACGAAGACGGAGGGGCTCGCCGCGCTCGCGGACGTGATGTTGAAGTCCTGCCCCGCGGGAATGTCCACCGCAACGCTGAAGTGCGTCGCGTCGATGTACGTG
Organism: uncultured Anaeromyxobacter sp.; assembly: GCA_903874275.1. Classification (GTDB taxonomy): domain Bacteria; phylum Myxococcota; class Myxococcia; order Myxococcales; family Anaeromyxobacteraceae; genus CAIOAK01. The sequence continues at coordinate 29,973 of CAIQRS010000185.1, read as the reverse complement.
CACGCGCGCGCTCCGTTGTCGATGACGGGGACGGAGTCCGTGCCCGTGACCGCCGTGTTCGTCGAGCCCGCCTTCAGGAGGTGGGGCGTCGTCGTGGTGACGATTGCGGGGCTCGCCTTCGTGATCTCGGAGATGACGAAGGACTGGTTCGCGTTCGTGTTGATCGGGATGGTGAAGGAGTCCCCATCCGTGACGGTCGCCACGATCGTCCCGTTGATGTCGGGGACTGCGTCCGCTCCAGAGATGATGACGGATGAGAGGTTCACGATGTTGTGCGCGGCGACCGTGTCGATGACGGCCGGGCTGGCCTGCGAGACCGCAGCGATCGTGGCGGCCGGGTTCGTGTTCGACGTGTTCACCGGGACGGAGAAGCTCGTCGAGTCGATGACGGTCGCGACCCGCGCGCCGTCGATGACGGGCAGGGAGTCGGAACTGGCGAAGAAGACGGTGTCCCCGGTCGTCAGGCCGTGGGGCTGAAGGAGGCTGACGACGGACGCGGTGGCCTTCGTGTTGGACGAGATGTTGGTGAGGCCGGCCATGCCGAGCTTCCCCATGGGGACGGGCCCGACGGCGGCAGTGGCGATCTGGACGGGGCCCCCGTTGGGACCAATGGCAATGTACTCGCGGACCTCGCGGCCCTCAGCGTTTCTACCAGACACGGTGTTACCTCCTGTCAAGCGAACGTCTGTCGCTCCACCTGAAGATTACCACAGCCGGCGGATACAGTAAAGGGGCCCGGCCCCGAAGGACCGAGCCCCTGTGACCAGTTACGCTCAGGCGAGCGCGGCGGTCGAGACGATCCGCTTCATGCGCGGGACCGGGGCCGTGGTCGTGTAGACCTCGCCGAGGAGCTTGGCGCCGAAGTAGCCCTTCCAGCCGATCAGTGCGGACTGATGCAGCGGGTCCGTGTGGCCGCCCGGAGGCGTCACGAAGACCTCGATCGCGTTCCAGTCGCCGAACGCGTAGGAGTCCGGGCCCAGAATGTAGGTCGAGTAGAGGGCGTTGGCCTTGACGGCCGGGCTCGACGTGACGTCGGCCGTGTTCCACGTGAACAGGGTCCCGCCGCGCGTCGCGCTGGTCGTGAAGGTCGTGCTGGAGGGAACGGTGCGGACGTAGAGAGCGCCCGGAACCGTCGCCGTGAACTGGGTGCCGCCCCCGCCGATGGTGGCGAAGGTGAGCTTGTCGCCGACCACGAAGCCGTGATCGCCAGCGACCGTCGTGAAGACGCCCGTCGTGTAGACGGCCGTGATGTTGACTGCGGTCCCGGCCTGAACGGTCGGGGTGATGATCGCCGACTCAACGAACCGGACCCCACCGTACGAGCCAAGCTCGCCGTTCATGAGGCCACCGGCCACGTTGCCCTGGTAGCGCTGGGCGTCGATCCAGCCGCCGGCCTCGTTGTCCGACATGAGATCGCGCTTGACGAGCGGGTGGATGATCCCGTGGTAGGAGCCATCCGAGAAGGGGGAGACGTTCGCGGCCGACAGGAGCGCGACTGCGTCCTTGACGTCGGCGCCGGCGAGCAGGTCGTCGTACCCGAGGGCAGTCAGACCGGCCGAGCCGTTCGCGTACATGACGTTGGTGGTGCTGGCCTTCAGCTTGTCCTGGACCCAGAGGTTCGCGGTCTCGATGGCGTTCCGGCTGATCTTGTCAGCCATGTTCGCCATGAGATCGACCGGGTTCTCCTGCAGGGCCTTGTCGCTGACGGTCAGCGTGCGGCCTGCCTGGTAGGCGCTGAACTCCTCGTACCCGAAGGCGAGGACTTCAGACGCGGGCGGAGTGCCCTCCTCCAGCCACGGAGCAGTCCCGGCCGAGAACGAGCCACTGTTCGTGGTCGCGACCATGTCCGGGATGTTCAGGTAGCGGAGGGTGTTGTTCGTGCCCTTGACGAACTTCGCCGTGCGGTAGTTGCCGGGGTTGAGGAAGGGGAGGGGGGAACGAAGGTTCTCCTCCAGCTTCTTCTCGACCAGCGTCACGACCGTCGCTGCGAAGTTCGTCATCGCACTGACGGTGATTGCCGGGGTGAGGACTGCCATTGTGTGTTCCTAACTGCCGGCTAGTGCCGGCGACTGGTTACCATTCGGGGGTCATCGTAGCGAGCTTCGCGAGGATGTCAGCGCTTGTGACTTCCTTCGGTGGCTCGTGCTGACCGCTCCGAGGGGGATTGACGCCGCGCGGTGTCGGGGGTTCCGGGTCTCCCGGATCCGCCAGCATCGCCTCGTACTTCGCGAGCCTCACCTCGTCGGTGATCTCGGGAAGCTCCTTGCGCGCGTTGGGGAACCTCGCGTCGAGGATCCTGGCCTCGGCCTTCGCCTCAGCCTCCGATGCGCGGGCCTCCGCAGACTTCAGTTGCTCCTGAAGCCGTGCCAGCTCGGAGAGGTCCTTCTGCTGCTCGGTCTGGTCCTTCACGCGAAACGCGTTCAGTTCCTTCTCCGCGGCTGCGTACTTGGCCTCTGCGGCCTGGCGCGCTGCTTCAGCGCCAGCCTGTCGCTTGCGGGCCGAGGCCACCTGCGCGGCGTAGTCCGTGTCCTTCGACTCCGGGGACGTTTCCGTGCCCTCGGTCTCGGGAGATGTACCAGTCGTGTCGGTTGCGTCGATCTCTGCCATGAGGGTACTCCTACTGTGTGCAGGTTGTCAACCGCCGAGGACGGAGCCAAGTTCCTGCATGACCTGTTCCAGGGTCGCCCCGAGGTCAAGCCCCGCGACTGGCCCGTTGACATCCGACGTGATCGCCGGTGCATTGCCGCCCCCGAAGACGTCCTCCAGGCCGCGCGCGGCCCACGGGATGGACGTCTGGTACGGAGAGAGCTTCTTAGCCGTATCCACGGCGGGCTTGATGAGGTCGATGCCCTCGTTCACGCCTCCCGCGTCAACCCGCTCCTGGTTCTCCATGCCCTGCGCCGCGAGATCGCGGGCCCACGACGGGAAGCTCGACTGAATGTCCCACGGGACGGACGGGAGCATGTACCCGAGGAAGGACAGGGCCTGGTTGTGGCCCAGCTCCTCGATCTTCGCATCAAACGTCGGGTCGAACTCGCGCTGCAGGGCTACGGCTCGCTGGATGTCGTAGAGACTGTACGCCATGGCCCCGGTGCGCACACCGAAGGGCTCCTTCGCGATGAAGCGCACCATCTCGGGCATGATCTTGCCCCACATATAGGAGGCCGGGTAGATGCCGAACATCGGGTGGTTGACCGAACGCTCCAGCATGTTCCGGCTCTGCTTGAAGTACTGGAGCCGGTACGCGTCTGACCACTTGGCCCGCATCGACTGCGTCGCCGCGTCCTGCAGGGCCGCCTCCGTGAAGTTGTACGGGGCGGCATCGGCCGTCGGCATCTGGCCGAGCCGTTCGAGGAGCCCGCCGTGCACGGAGCTGCCCCGACTGACGATCGTGTCGGCCACCGCGCCCGTGCTCCACTTGGCGAACATCTGCGCGGTACGCGCGACGTCCGCGTTCGCGGCGGCGTAGCCGGCCTGGGCTGGGCGCTTCCACACCCCGGTATCGGCGAGCATGTTCTTGAAGCTCTCGACCGTGTCGAAGACGTCGCGCGGGAGCTTGGTCATATCGTGCGCCGGGTTGAAGGCGAGGTCGAACAGCTCGGCGAAGGCCTCCATGTCGTCCGAGAACGAGTAGTCCGAGACCTTCCGCATGATCTCTTCGCCACTGTCTTCGTAACTGTCCATCCAGTCCTGAGCGATCTGCCAGCCGCGCGGGTTCTTGACCCGGCCAACGGTCTCAGACCGGAGCGAGTGATCCACGAGGTGCGCCATCTCATGTGTGACGTCGCCCTCCATCGAGACGCTCGTGTTGAAGGGAACCCCCAGATCGGAGGTCTGCTCGCCAGGAACGAAGGCCCCGATGCGATCCTCAATCGGCCGAGCCTTCATCTCCTCATGCAGCTTGGACTTCTCGGCCCAGAACGCCTTGCTGTCCTTTCCGTACCCCTTCTGTTCGAGGAGCAGGGACCCCTTCTTGGCCGGAGCGCTCTTCAGGGTAATGGAGACGGCCCTAACGTTCGGCCAGTCCTGCCCCAACGGGCTGTGCAGATCGGCAAGATTGATATGAACGAAGTCGATGTCCGGGAACTGGGACCAGACGTGATGGACGGCCGTGTAGACTCGCTCCTGGATGTCGGCCGGCGCGCTGCGCAGCTCCGGGCCAACCATCCATCCGCCCGTGTCGTACGGCTTGGTGGGAGTGACGACCCCGGGAACTGGCTCGCCAACCTCGATGTCGTAGTGGACGTCTTCGAGTCCCGCTCCCGGGTGGAGCTGCTCAAACTCCTCGAACGTCTTCACGCGGACGGGCTGGACGGCCCGGTCGGGCGAGGCCATGTAGTCGATGATCCGCTTGGCGAGCTGCTCCTCGGCGTCCGCATCCCACAGGCGCCCGATCCCGTCCACCGTGTTCATGTCGATGCCCGTGTCGCCGCGGGCGATGGCGACCTTCAGGGTGGGCCGGAACTCCAGGAGAAGGGCCCGCTTGGCGCTCGGGTCGAGGTGGGCGCTGAATACGGACGACATCTGACGGACGAGATCGTCGTACGTGGAGGCAACCGCAGCCGTCCCCTCCTCGGCGGCGGCGAGCCTGGCCAGGGAGGACTCCTTGACGAGCTTGCTGCCGCGCATCAGCTCGACGGTCTTGCCCAACTCCCCAAGTGTGGCCTCGGTGCCGCCCGCGATCTGAGGGCTGAAGACCTGGCTCATGTAGTCCACTGGCTTCATCCCGCGCATGCGCGCCGTGGCAGCGACGAAGTTCTGCAGGCTGGTGGCCTCGTCGGCCGACAGGTTGAAGGCCCTGGTGGCCTCCCCCCAGAAGCCGGTCCACGAGAAGTTGAGCGCGTTCTCGACGCGCGTGATGTAATCCGGGTCCGCCCCGTGCAGGCGCAGACCCTTCGACACGTCAGCTACGGTGAGCTTGCCGGACGCGATAGCAGCCCGAAGCTCGGCCTGTGACGCGATGGTCTTCCCCTTGCCCACCGGGAAGGCGAGGGACCGGGCCACGTTGTCGAGATCGAGGGCCCTCAGCTCGCCGATCGTCTGCGGCGCCGCCCACTGCCCGGGCTCGATCGCTGCCTTGAAGTCCCCAACCGACGCGAGAACGTCGTTCCCGAGCATCTTATCGGCCATCATCTGGACGGCGAAGTCGTCCTCGGACATCTGGCCGCCGGCGCGGCGCATCGCGTCATCATACATCTGGTCCCACTCGCCCGGGTGCGACTTCTCCCACACGGAGCGCATCTCCGCGCCGAGCCCGTCCTTGAACGTGCGGAGCATCCCGATGCGCTTGGTCCCCTGGACGTCGATGAGCGAGGACAACGAGGACCTGATACTGCCGAGCTTCGAGCCGGGAACGTTCGCGGCGGCGCGCACCTCCGCACCGTGGACGGCCGCGGCGGAGAACTCCCACTGGTCGATGTCGCCCTGGCGCGTGAGGGACAGGTTCGTCATGCGCTCCAGGATGCCCTCGGCCTGCACGTCGGTCAGGTTCTTCGTTCCGCCGAGGCCCTCGAACACGCCGCGCTGAGCGTTGAGGATCCAGGGCTCGATCTTCTCCTGGCCCTGGAAGACCAGGTTCAGGCGGAACTTCATCAGGGGCCACGCGTGCTCGGCCACCATGCCCGCGTAGTTGGCGCCCGAGGCCTTGCCAAGAACGGCCTTGGCCCGGGCCGTGAACTTCTGGGTGAGGCCGATGAAGCGCACGTCGCCGTCGTACGCGTCGAGCATCAGGTCCAGAAGGGCCCGCTTGTCGAAGCCCGCGAACTTCGCCTCGATCGGGATGACGTCATCGACCCCGCGCCACAGGGAGGCCGCACTGAGGCCACGGGGGCTGGCGACCGCGTCGTTGACTCCCGGGCCGACAAGGTCCTGCATCCCCTTCCAGACGTCCTCGGCCACGGCCTTCGACACGCCGGCGTGCTGGAAGCGCTCGGTCGTCGTCGCGACGAACTTGCCCCGGGCCGAGGAGGCGATCATCCCGCCCGATACCTGCTGCTTGATGACGCGCCCGGCGGCCTCGATGTAGTCGATCGGCTTGACCACGGCCTTGACGAGCCCACCGACAATCGGGAGGCCCGCGATGTTGAGGTCGAGCGCCCGGGCACCCCGGTACTTCATCGCGCCGTCCGCCACGTGGTCGATCCACACGTCGCCAACCGCTTCAAGCGCGCCCTCGGCCACGTTCGTGCGCTCCAGGCCCCACAGGTACTCGTCGTTCGGGCGGAATCCCAAGGTAAACTCGCCCTTCATGTCGGCGTGCAGGCCCTGCAGTGTCGGGTCGAGCTGGGCGATCTCGTCGTCCGTGACCTGCATCGGCAGGCGATCCATCTGGCGCTTCAGGTACTTGGCGAAGTCATCGACGGACTTGGCCGGGTCCGTCAGGTCGAGCCCGATGTACCGAAGGTTGGGGTACAGCTCCTGCGCTGCCCTCATCTCGGCGACCACGGCGTCCATGTCTCCCGTCGCAGCGGTCATGCGCTGCAGAATACCCTCGGCCCCGATCCTGGTGAGGGTTGTCCGGTTGATGAGGACGAGCCGGTGGAGCATGTCAGGCGTGAGGCCCGTCATCGTAGCCGCAGAGTTGGCCACACCGTCGAGCAGGCGACGCGTCGCCAGGCCGTACGTGCTCAGGTGGAGCATGGCCCGCTTGTCGTTGTTAGCTCCGCGGACCAGGGCAGCGGCGTCCTCCTCCGGAATGTGCATCATCGTGACCACGCGGTCGGTCAGGTTCTGCAGGGCGGGCTCGTCCCAGACGCGGGTACGGAAGTTGTTCGACAGCTCGGCGATCTGCTGAACCACGCCGCGCGTCTGCTGGGCCACCAGTGGCGTGATGACGGCGCCCGGGGTCGGGACCCCGATGGAGGATAGCTCCTCTCCGCCGGAGGCCGACGCGAGGAGGGACGCACGGTGATTGTTCGCGACGACCTGCCGAGCGTAGTTGCCCGAAGCGACAGCAAGGCCCTCGCTGAAGGCGTCGCTGGCCTCGGGGACGATGCCATCGAGGTCAGTAAGAAGCTCCAGGTGCGCAACCGGACCGTGGACATCGACGACCGCCTTCGTGGCCACGTCCGACAGGAGGTCAACGTTCGCCGTAGCGCTCGGTAGGTGGAGATCCATCGCGTGGAGCGGGTCTATGATGGTCCGCACAATCTTGGCGGACTTCCCGAGCGCGTTCCCCTGGGCCGCCTTGTACGGATATGTGAGGACGCGCGCGATGTCGAGGGCGGCCTCCCGCTGGGAGACGGCCCGGGCTAGAACATTGGCCCTCGCCGCTGGTCTGAGTTCCCCGAGCGCAGTAAGGCCTCGCAGGGTGGTCCCGCCCGAGGCGACGGCCCGTCCGGCCGTGATGCCCAACTTCGCGTAGGCGCCCATCCCCAGGGACGCGATCGTCAACGGGTCAGTTGCGAACGTGCCCGCGATCTCGACGATCTGGCTGTGGGATAGGCCGATACCGTGAGAGGCCATGAAGTCGAGTGCCTGCGTCTCGGTCCAGTCTCCCGCCGTCACGCGATCAAACACGGCCTGCTCGGACGTATTGAGCCCGCCGGCCTCCGCTCCCCAGTCCCCAGTCCATGTCATCTCGCCGCGGCCAACGGCCATAATCATCTCCAACTGGTTCATGCCCCCCGAACCAGGACGCGCCGCTCCCGCGATCAGGCGCTCGGTTCCGCGCTGCAGGAAGCCCAGGCTGTCGAAGATGTTGGTGACCGAGTCGGCGATCGAGCCCGCCGGCGAGAACATCCCCGCGTAGAGCTGCGGGTTGGTCGCACCCAGCTCCATCTGGTGCTCACGGATTGCTGAAGACATGATGTGCCCGATGGCGGGTCCAACCAGGCCGCCGCCCTTCATCTCCTCCATCGCGGCGATCTTGGCCGGAGACGAGTCCGGGATCTTGTCGTACTCGGCCCGGAGAACCTCCTCGCCGGGAACGGGGATATGCTCCAGGGCCCCGCCGACGGCGTTCACTCCGGCACCGATCGCCGTGACCCCGGCGCCGACGCCATGGCTGACGACCTCGGTTCCCCCGCGCACCAGCGCACCGAGCAGCGGGACGTCGCCGAGTACGCCCCCGTGCTGCCCGCGCGCGTCCTCGGCGGACGTGCCGAAGAGGGCGTTCTTCACGCCCTGGAAGACGTCGGTCGTCTGCTTCTGGGCCTCCCCCAGGGAGCCCGCCGGATCCATCGGGTTGATCGTGATGGAGCCCGGCGGGTTCAGGCTGTCAGAGGACCCGCCCCCAGCCCCGGCCCACCCGCCGGGCGGGACCCGGGAGCCCCGGAGACTGGAGCCCGACGCCGCCCACGGGTCGAGGGTCCGCCTACGCGAGCCCGTCGATGCAGTGCTGGGCTGGCTGTCGTAGCCGTAGCTGCTCACAGGTACCGGTCCCGCTTCGCCTTCTCGGCTCGGGCCGCAGCGGAGCCGGTCAGCCCGGTGCCGGAGGACCCGCCTGCGAGCGACGAACCCGGGACGGTGAAGCCGGTCGCCGCGTTGGGCGAGGTGGGGATCGGGGTCGGCTTGAAGCCGGTCGCCGCGTTGACCGCGGGAACGCTCGGAAGGGTGAGGCCCTGGCCGAGCTTCATATTGAAGCCGGTCGCCGCGTTTACCGCGAGAGAGAGGCGGTTCGACCCGTCGATGGTGCTCTCCCCAAGCTTCTCGAAGGGCGTGCCGCGGAGCTTGTCGAGGGGGAGCTTGGACGGATCCTCGCCGGCCTTCTCCGCGTTGTAGGCCGAGAAGGCGCCCGCGGACCCGATACCCCAGTCCTCGTGCGTCTTCTTGCGGAGGGTCCCAGTGGTTGCGCGATCCCACAGGTTACTAATCTTGTCGATAGCCCCGAGCATCGCCTCTGGCGAACTTGTCGTGTTGCGGGAGATGCCGGCGTCACTGACCGCCTTGTATTGGTTGTACTTCGCGATGTCGCCTCCGGAGTACCCAGACGGATCGGCAGGGTCTAGGCGATACCCGGCCGCGATGCGGTTGTCGTACTCGGTCTGCTGCCTGAAGCCAGTGTTCCCGTTCAACTGCTCCAGAGTCCGCTCCCCGTCGGGTACGCGCGCGTCAAGGAGGAGAGGGATCGTCGGAGAGGTGAAGTCCGTGTGCGGATCTGCCCCCGCCCGGTAGCGGTCCGGGGCAGAGTTCTCCAGGATGACATCGACGTCCATCCCGAAAGATCCTGGGTTGCCCGGCCTGGTCTCGCCGGTCACCTTGTCCTTAGAGTCCGCGGTCTTCCCGCCGATGGTCCAGCCCGGGGAGCCCGGGATCGGGCCGTAGGGGACGGCCGAGGTGTCAGTCGGGACCAGAGAAGAGGCGTCCAGGACCAGGCCGCCTCCGGAGTGGCTGTGTTCGAGGCCGGGACCCCAGAACGGATCCGTCGTGTAGCGGGTGACTCCATCAGAGGCCGTAAAGCCGTACTCCTCGACGAGCTTCCCGTTGACGTAGACGTTGCGGACGGTGCCGACCACGGTACCGCTGCCGCTGACAACCCTGCCGTAGGCATCGGTGGCCATGACGGTGATCGAGGCAGCCACCACGTAGACCGGGATCGTCGTCTTGCCGTCGCCGGCCGGTAGGAACATGACGTCACTCTTCCCGCCGGGGGACAGGTCGGCAACATCCTCGCGAGTTACCGCGCCAATGGATGCCCCGCCAACCTCTGGAGTGAACACGTTGTCCGCGGAGTAGGAGCCCTGGGTCCAGACCGCTTCGCCAGAGGCGACCAAGTCGATAGCGTCCCGGCGGGACCCGACCAGCAGCTTGTCCTTGGCGATGTCGCTGTTCTCCGTGGGCTCGCCATTCACTAGCCCGGTGAAGCTCTCAGCCAGGGTGGGCTGGCCATCGACCTGATTGGCCTCAGCCATGAGTCGGGCCCGGGTGGCATCGTCCCCGGAGATACGCGGATCGTTGGCGAGCTTGATGAGAGAGTTCTGGAACTTGGTGAAGGCCTTGTCCAGGACGCCGGGCGCAAGGAACCCATTGCGGCGCACCGCGACCCACTCGCGCTTCGCGTCGAGATAATCGTCCTGAACCGTCCACGCGTTTGCCTCGCGACCCCATTCAGTCACGACGCCCTTCTGCTTGTTGAACGAGGCGGCGTTGTCGGCGTGGCCCGTCTTCTCGGCCAGCGCCTCCTGCTCCCCAATGCTGTCGCGCCACGTCTTGATGGAGCCAGAGAAGTACGAGGGCGTGACCGTGCCCGCGAACTTCGGGTCGTTCTTCTTCAGGAAGGCAACGACGTCTGTTCCGGTGACTGGCTTTCCGTTCTCGTCATGGAACAGGACGGACGGATTACCCGTCTCTGGCCGCCCGGCCATGTGGCCGGGGAGGTTGATGAGAGACACGAGGCGCAGCATCTGCTCCGGGTCGCTCGGATCGAAGTTGTCGATCTGCCCCCCGGGTCCGATGAGGGGCGAGATGCCGGCGTCGGCGTTCCCGGAAGCGGCCATGCGGTTGACCACGTCCATCAGGTACTCCCCGACGACCTGATCCTTGTCGTGCATCCCCTGGAGCTGGCTCTGGTAGCGCTCCTCGGCGGCCTTCTTGGCGGCAGCGGCGCTCTTTGCCTTGCCCGTGCGCAGCCACTGCGCCCCGTCGCGCTGCAGAGCGCGGTAGAACTCGCTGTTCTTCGGGATCTTCTTAGACCAGTTGATGTAGAACTGGCCCATCTGGGTGTCGCTGATCTTGCCCTGCGCGTTGAGTGTGGCCATCTTGCTCTCGTTGATCGAGTAGTCAAGCTGGTTGTATGCGTTGTTGTACGTGTCATACAGGGGATCATGCTTGTCTACGTGCGCGATCTTCTCCTTCCAATGGGCCAGGTACAGCTCGTCGGTGACCTTCTTGCCCTCGTAGAGACCGCCGTTCAGCCACGCGTCCTTCATGTTCGCGTCCCGCTGCGCTGCCATCTCGCGAGCGATGGCGATGATCGTGCTAGTCAGGGATGGGGCGGCCCGGGAGACCTGACCGAAACGCCCACGCCGGGCCACTAGGCGGCCCTCTTTCGGTGGTTGCAAGACAAGCAGGCAGGCTGGAGATTGCTCTCGATGTTCCGGCCCTTGCGCGCCTTCGGGACGATGTGATCCACGCCGCATGCGGGCTCTTTCCCACAGCCAAAGCATCGGCCTGACCAAACGGCGACAAATGTCGCGAAGTCCACCTCCTCGCCGAAGCGACTGGTTGCCCCGCGCCAAGCCCTCCGGGCGCGATTGGCCGCGTCGTAAACATTCATCGCGGCCATCAGGTCCGCGCGGTGGAGACGGTAGTATGCGAGCGATGCCGCGTTATGCTCTGCCCGGGTCTCGACATACCGTCTCCGGTCGGCCGCGCGCCGGTCCTCAATGTTGGAGTAAGGCATCTCTTACCGCCTCCCCAGAGAAGACTGAGTTAGGATCCTACCCTTCGTCTTACCGCCCTGGAGCATCCCCTGCATCACGGGCGGAGTTGCCTCCCCGCCGGGCCCAGCCGCGAACGGGGGCGGGGCGCCTCCTGCCTCGGGAGGGGCGCCCGGGATCGCGGGCGTGATGCCCTGGTCCCCGGGGAGCTGCGAACTGGTGGTGTTCTCGGGCGTTCGGGCCCCGAGGGCAGACCGCAGATCGGCCTGCCCGCTCGCCATCTGACCCTCGACCTGGCTCTCCGCGCCCGCCGGCGCGTTGAGGCCGAGGCTCTGCAGGGCGCCCATGAGTTGGGCCATGACCTGCACTTCCTCCGGGAACATCGTGGCGTCGGTCCGCTCCTCGCGGATCATGTCCTGCTCGGTCTCCGGGTCGTCCACGCCGACGGCGTCCATGCCGCGACGCTGGCTCCAGAGCTTGGCGGCAACGAGGTTGGACGCACGAGTGCTGGTCTCCATCTCGTCGCGAGGGCTGAGGGACGGATCCTGGATGTCGAGCTTCCCGCCGCCGGCAACGACGACGGCCCGGACGTCCTTGTCCTTGGCGGCCCAGACCTTGACGGCCAGCTCCCACGTGCGCCTGCGCCACGCGTACAGCAGCTTGCGGCGCATGCTGAGTCGCGCCTCGTAGTTCGCGATCAGGGCGTTGATGGCCTTCGAGCTGGACAGGACCTGCGCCGGGGCGAGCCCGAGGAGCAGGTCGTTCAGGCCCGAGACGGTCGCCATCTCGCGGTCGATCCGTCCGAGGAACTGTTCGAGCTGGAACTGGGCGATGAAGGGCGTGATCGTCTCGATGCGGTTCCCCGGACCTGGCCCGATCAGCTCGTTCCGGCGGGGCTTCAGGCCGGGCGGAACGCGGGAGGGCGCCTCCGGGCCGACGAGCTGCCAGTAGTCACCGGCCACGCCGTTCGCGATCATCTGGCTTCCGGCCGTGATCTTCTCGTACTTCTCCCGGATGAGGGGCTCCATGTCGTACAGCTCGGCCCGCCCGTTGGGGACGCCCGGGATGAACGTGTTGAAGAGCGGGACGTACGGGATCCCTCCCTCGTACTCGGGGTACTTGTTGGGACCCTGGACGATCGCGTCGCCAGCGACGACGGCGTTCCAGGTCTCCATCTTCCCGCGCTTCCCGGAGGAGCGCCGGCGGTACCAGTAGTCCCAGACCTCGATCTGGGCGGGCCCGAAGTTGAGCCACGGGCGCGGGGCCATGCTGTCGAGCGTTACGGACGAGACGTAAGGAACGATAGTCTCGTCGAGCGCGCGGGCGTCAACCTCCAGGCCGTACTCCTCGGCGAGGGCGTTCGGGTTCCACCTGGTGACGTAGGCGGCCCACTCGACCTCCTCGTAGGAGTCGGTCTTGTACCCGAGGTACAGGTTCCGGGGCTGCTCGACCACGTCCACGCACGGGTGAGGGGCCTTGTCCTCCTTGTCCCAGTAGATCCGGCTCGCCGTCCGCCCGTAGAGGGCCTTGACGGTCGAGGCCTTGTGGAACTTCAGCTCGAACTCTTCCTCGGCCTTCCACGCAGTGTAGATGCGCTCCAGCGCGGCCGCCGCGGAGCGGGCCTCCTCCGTCGTGTCGGTGGCGATCATGTTCTCGATCGGGTCCACGGACTGCAGGGAGGCGGGGATGTCGATGTAGGTCGCCGGAGTGTTGACGCTGACGTGGGATCGGCCGGGTGTGCTGGCACTCGGGTCCGTAGACCACAGGTCCGCCCCGCCGAGGGTGAAGGCCTCGGAGTAGTAGAGGGCATCGAAGCGGTCGCACAACTCGCGGAAGAGCTGCATCTCGGTGCGGACGCTCTCGACGCGGTCATTCAGCTCGCGAACGAGGGTGATGTCCTCTCCGCTGTCGGCCTCCCGGAGCTTCAGCGCGCTGGCAAGGGTAAGGGAACTGAAGTCTTGCGCCATCATGAGCCTCCGGCCAGGTCAAAGGGAACACTGCCCTGGCCATCGGCAGACCGGCGCAACAGGTAGACGGCGCACACGAGCGCCATCACCGCGTCCTGCTCGATGCCACGATCGTCAAGCTTGTACCCAAGTAGTTGTCGGCGAACCTGCAGCCAGATGCCCTCGCGCGGGAGGATCAGTCGGCCCGAGTCAATCACAGTGCGCAGGTCACCTAGCAGTTTCCGCTTCTTCTGTACTGTCCCCCCGAACTCGACGTTGACCAGATTGGGGACCTCGCGCTCCAGCAGTTCGCGAAAGAGCTTGCCCCCGAAACCGGTGGCGTCAATCGCAGTATAACAGTGCGTGCCGAGACGTGCAACATCGTACGCGTTGTGGGCCTCCGCGGCGAGGTTCACGACCGTATCCGTGCTCTTCTGGCCACGTTTCTGCTCAGCCCTGACACCAACCAGGTAGGGGTCCTCGGGCACGGCCGGATTGGGGACGACGGCCAGGACGATGCTCCAGGCGCTGTCCTGCGTCTTCGCCGGGTCCACGCCCTGGATGTAGCGCAGGCCCTTGCGCGCGAGAGCCCGCTCCGGAAGGTTGTCCACGAAGCAGTTGTCTACGTTCCAGCCGTTGAAGTACGCGGCGCGCGCCTGGAGGAACTCGCCCTCGATGTTCTGCCGGATGGTGCGCTCGTCCATGTCGGCGACCAGGATGTCGAACATCTCGCGCGTAAGGCCGAAGTCGATGTTCTCCCGGGTGCTCATCCGCAGCGAGAACGCGCTCTTCTTCGCGTCCGGGTTGTTCTCGTGGTCCCCGAGGGCCCACCGATCGGCGAACATCGAGCCGATGTCCTCGGAGGGGGTCGAGACCATCAGGAGCTGGCCGCCCGTACCGAGGCGCCGTAGGTGGAAGACCTCGTCCACGAGGAAGTCGAGGTTCCGCTCGATGCCAGCCTCGTCAAAGCTGATCCCGTGCATGTCCTTGCCCAGGGATCCCAGGGCCTTCTCGCCCGTGGTCCGGAAGTGGATCTGCGCGCCGCCAAGGTCGGGGATGAACTTGATCCAGTGGAAGTCGCCGTACTCCTTGACGTCCCACGTAGCGGCGGGTCCGTTCGCCGTCAAGGGGCAACCGTCGGCCTGGGCGAGGTGCATCCCGTCCAGGATGCGCACGATCTCGGCCCAGACCAGGTCCGCGACCTCGTGCGCGATCCCGAAGTGGTACCAGTGGAACTCCGACCGGGCCCACTTCTGGCGGCCCTTCTCCGTGGTCAGGTTCCGCTGCAGGTTCGTCTTGTAGATGCACGCGTGGATGATCGCGATGGCGAGGGCCATCGTCTTGCCGGCCCGGTTCCCCGAGGCGAGCATGATCGTCAGCCACTGGGCCGTCTGCCCGTCGGCGCGACGCACCGAGACGGCATCGAAGAAACGGGCCTGCCCGGAGTGGACCCCGTTCGTAATCCCGAGCACATCCCGCGCGAAACCGGGGATGTCGAACTCGTAGTCCGCGATCTTGTCGGCAGCGTCAGACAAGCTCGGTAGCCTCGCCCTCGATGACCTCCGGGCCCGCCGTAATGCCGATCCGCTCGCCCAGGGCCGCGGCGAGCTGCAGGATGAACGTCTGCCCGCCCACCTTCTTCGTCTCCCGCTTGTCGATCGCGCCCTGGGCCCGGATCGCGTTCCCGAGGGCCGGCTGGAACTCCTTGATGAGCATGGCGTCGGCCGGGAGGGCCTCGATCGCGTCGTACATCTTGTCCCGGACGAGAATGGCAAGATCCCGCTTCACGAGAGCAGGTTTCTCGTCATCCTTGGGCATGTAGATGAGCCGGTGGGCCTCGCTCCGGTGCCGCCTGTAGACAGGGGCTCCAACGTCGAAACCGCGGTACTTCATGATGCGCGCAATCGACGCATCTGGGTCATTCTTGAACTGCATCTCGTCGATCGGCTTCCTAACAGCCGGATCGTCGCAGATCCTGCATCCGAGACTCATATTGGGCTTCCTTCGTCGAGGATAGCGTTCACGCGGCCCTCACGCAGGTCACTTGGCCTGATAACGACGGCGCGAGCACCGCATAGGTTGAGAAGTTTGAGCCAGAACCACTGATCTTCGCTCACCTCACCCTGCTCTTTCTTCAACTCGAAGAATAACAGACGACTGCCCGCCCTGGCAAGCGTCAAATCCGGCCACCCTGCGCTCATGGGCGTCACGAACTGCCCTTCGCCGCCTTCCTTGCCCCCAACCCAGCCCTTTCCGGCGTGCGCGACAGCCCAGTTACGCCGTTTCGCGCGCCCAACTACCCTATCCTGCAGTGTTCGCTCACTCATCTGCCGATCGAGGCACTGTTCGGGGCTCAGGGTCCGGTGCCGGACCCCACAATGGGGGCAGGGCTCGGTCACTTGGCGCGCCGGAGGTGGTCTATGGCCGTCAGCAGAGCCCAGGTGAGGGCCAGGCAGGCGCCCAGGTACATCCTCATCGCTTGGGCCCCTCCATGAGGGTCACGATCGTGTAGATGCAGCCCAGCAGGACGCCCACCCAGAGTGCCAGGGCGCTCGGGATCCACAGATCGGTCGTGGCGGAGGCAAACATAAGGGTTTCCCCCACGGGTCTGTGCATAGGCTGAGGTAGTTTGCTCAGTACGTTGAGCAGTTGGTCCGCTATCGTCTCGTCAATCGTTGTCCTCGCTCTCCCGGTCCGCGATGTCAACCGCGGACTTCGGCTTCAACCCGAGGTAGTAGTTCCCGTTGCTCTTGGAGACCTTCTTGAAGCCCTTCTTCTCGATCCCCCGGGCGAACTTGATCTGCGAGACGGCCTCTCCCTCCTCACCAGAGCGCGCGAACCACTGCAGGTACGCCTGGTAGCACAGGCTCGCCTGCCACTTCAGGTCCCCGCCCGTGTCGAAGGCCTCGTTGAGGCAGTGCGCGATCGGGTCGTTCTTCTCCATGAAGGCCTTGCTCTGTTCCTTGACGCGGTTGGGGATCTCGATGCCGCCCCCGTCGGACTCGTACGAGTCGTACCAGCGCTTCGCGGCCCAGCACAGGATGGCCAGGATGCCCTCGGCCTCGCCTTCGAGCTTCTTCTCCAGGCGCTTGTCCTCCTTGTCCCCGTCGTAGCGCTCCCGGAAGTCGGCGACCATGACCCGGTTCGCCATGCTGGGGCCCACGTCCTCGACCTCGGGCGCGTCGTTCACAAGGAAAGTGATGCTGTGCGTAGCCTGCCACTTCAGCATCTTGGCGCTATAGAGCGTGCGCGCCGTGATGAAGTCCCCGCCCGTGTGCGCCTTCAGCATCTCCTCGTTGAAGTGCTGGCCCTCGGGCTCCGAGAAGAAGCAGATCCGCTTCCCCTTCAGGTCGATCAGTTCGGCGCGCGCGGAGGACGAGCTGACGCCACCGTGCCTGGCGCGCATGTAGACGTTCCCGTCGGGCTGGGCCCCGTACTCGCCGGCGGCGTGGATGACAGAGTTCTTCAGGACGCCCTTCCCGTTACGGCCAATGCCGATCATCATGAGGAAGCGCTGCTCGGGACTGAAGCCGAAGAGGCTCGCCCCGAACCACTGGAGCAGGAAGAGGACCATCCCCATGTCGCCCGACGTGATCTCCAGGAGGAACTGCATGAAGCGCGGCGCCCGGCGCGCGAAGTCCGTCGGCTCCTGGACGGGGTGGAAGTCCACGCCCGTAGACTTCGTGACGAGGCAGGACGGGTCCGGCTTCGCGATCAGCTCGTTCTTCCGCAGATCCACGATCCCGTTCGCGCAGCCGAGTGTGTACGGATCCTGGTCCCAGTCCTCGCCGCTCGTGCCGTAGCCCTCGAACGTGGCGAGGGCCTCCAGGGCCTTCATGAGTGGCGCGATCGAGAGGAGCTTGACGAGGGCCTTGCGCTGGGCCTCGTTCTCGGCGCTGCCGACCGACAGGGCGGCAGCCGTCGCAACGGTATTGAGGAGCGAGTTCGTCTTGTCGGGCGCCCAGCGCGTCCCGTCCCAGTGATGCCAGAGCTTCGTCGAGAAGTCGAAGCGCCACTGCCTCGCCAGCTTGCGCGCGAGCCACTCGGCCTGTCGAAAGTCCTCGGATCCCTCTCCGAATACGCGTGCTTCACTCACCTGCTACCGCCTTCCGGGCGGAGTTGATCGTCCGCCGTGTCTCCTGCTCGGTGAGGCCAGCCTCGCGGCCGGCCCGGTGGAGCTGTTCGAGATCGTCTATGTCTGCGTCTTCCTCGCTCATCGCGTACGCGGCCCAGTACAGGATGGCGTTACGCTGCCCGGGCTCCGCTTCGGCCACGGCCTTCAGCAGGCCCTCGAAGCCCCAGGTCGCCCACCACTTCCCGTCCTGGAACTGCTGGTGCCGGACGCGCTTTGACGCGGCCCGCGTCAGGATACGGCCCTCCTGGTCCCAGGCCTTATCGTCCAGGAGTTTGACGAGGCCCGGGGGCGCCTCGATCGGGGGCAGGCCCCCCGGGGGCAGGAGCCAGATGTACTTGCGCCCGTCCGGGTGGATGCTCGGGGGCGCTGCCACGTAGCCCCCGTTCCCCTTCAGATCGAGCTTATCAGCGAGCTTCGTAGTACTACGATGCTCCCAGTCAGCGAACCAGAGGTGCAGGCCGCGCCCAGTCTGGGCCACCCAACGGTCCGGGATCCAGTCATCACCGACGATTGACTGCCAGTTCACTGCGCCGTCTTCACCGTCGATGTCCACCACGATGTAGGGCCAGTTCGTCAGGATCCCGATGCCCGTGGTGTCCGGGTGGTCGAAGACGGCTTTGAGGACGGCATCGTCGTCCGGGCCCTCGGGCACACCCGAGATCGCGTCGTGCAGGCCGTGCGGATGGACCTTCCCGTTCGGCATCTTGCCCGTCAGGGCGATGACACTCAGGCCGAGCTGGAGGTAGCCCCACGCGGCTGCCCGGAGTTCACTGCTCATATGCCCACCTTAGTCTAAGCCGCCTTCGTTAGTGGCACCGGCGGTGGGAGTCGAACCCACGGCACGCGGGTTTGGAGGCCGCAGCACGACCGTCGCTCGCCGGCGATGGATGTGCCCCCGCCCCAAGTTCACCGTCCCGTACAACGGGATCGTCTGGGGCGGGGGCGGGTGGCTCCTGCGGTTCCTGCGGTGGCTCAGGAGCCGTCGGAGGTGTTGTAGATGCGGTACTTCATGTCGGTGGGCGCCGTGAAGGTGTTCGGCGTGTTGGCCCAGCCCCAGCCCCAGGGCTCCTCCGTGACCTGCACCTTCTCCTCTTCTACAAGCGGGTCCGGCGTCATGTCGAACTTCAGCTTCCTGGAGAACCTGACGAGGGCGTCCGCCAGCTCGCTCGCCTGGACGAAGTCGAGGTTCATGCAGGTGATGATGCTCCCGTTCCAGCCCTCGTTCTCGGTCTCCAGGTGGAGGAACTCGTCGGAGCTGTTCTTGTTGGGCCGGAAGAGGGTGAGCCTGTTCTCGCCCTCGTCGGCGATGCGGAGGTTCTGCTTCTTCGCCATGTCACGCCTCCGCCGGGATGTCGTACTTCGGGTCCGGGGTCCGCTTCGCCGGGCGCGCCTTCCTCGCCGCCAGGACGTTCGCGACGGCGGGCCAGCCGCTGTCCTTGATGGCCACTTCGACCTGGACGGTCCGCCTCAGGAGGGCCTTCTCGTCCACGCCCTCGCCGGCCACGAAGGCGCCGTACTCGGAGGGCGTCATGAGGGCCTGCAGGTAGCGCACGGCCCGCGGCTTGGTCTTGCTGAGGACGTTCGTGGACGTGGACGTGAGGCCCGTGACCTCAATCGGCTCGCCCTCGTCGTACATGACGGCGCCCTCGTCGTCGAGGAGCGTGAAACTCCACTCGAAGCGATCCCCGTCGCCGTACTGGCCACCGGTGATGAACTTGACGGCCACGCCATCGAAGCGCGCGTCGTACAGGCCGGGCTCGATGTCGGGCGCGTCGGCACTCTTGCTGGTTGCGATGAAGGTCAGGCCCATGGGGCTCTCCTCGTTCCCGCGGCTTTCGCCGCGCTCTATGCCGCCGGGCTGTCTGCCGGTCGGGGAGACATCAATGTAGCACGGGGCCCGGGAACAGTCCACCGGAAGGCGTCCCTCGCGTACGCCTTCCTTCTACCGCGGGGCGCCCACGCGCGCGAGGGGGGGCGACCAAGACTATAGTCCATATAGACTATAGGAGTACAGTGTAAGCCTGCCCCCGAGGCGACCATGGGCCCGTAGAAAGTGGAGGATATGGAGCGATTGAGCATTTCCCCATAAGTCCCACGTGAGATTTCAGCTAAGAAAGTTACAGGTAAATGCTCAATTGCTCCATTTCGTGCTCGGCAATCCTCCACACCCTCCACTGTTCGACATCGTTTCGGGGCCCCAGACCGCCGAAAGTCGGTCCTGGGCGACGGGATCTACCAGAGACGCCGGCGGACTGTCCGTCGCGCGCCGGAACCGCCAGAAACCTACGGGGGACGGGGGTCACGCGCGCGCAGATCCGCGGCCCGCGCGCCCATGTGATGTACGTGCATGCATGCACATGATGCACACATGCATGCATTGTCACGTGGGGATCTGTGCGTGACAATAGAGCGAGCCCCCTGACCTGACGGACATGCCAGCCCACAGCATACAGCGTAAGCATACAGCGTAAGCGTACAGCGTAAGGCTGCCACGTTCACATCGTTGCGCATCGCTCGCACTCGAAGCCAAACGAAACCAAACGAAACCCTCGTGACGTACGCTAGCACGAGCGCAGCGCAGCGCAGCGGGCGGCCCTCGCGCGCGTCCCTCCGCCTGCCCGCCGGCGCGGGCGGCACGCGCAGTTCTGCGCGTCGCCGGGCGTGCCCGCGCCTCTAGCGCGAAGCGCGTCCCGCGCAAGCTTGGCGGAGGCGCGATCGTAGCGCGCAGGCTAGGTTGAGACCGCCGAACGGCCGGTCCAGCCTCCCGGAGGATCGCACAATGGCCGAGATCGCACAGTCCACCGTCGCCGCCCCCGCCGTCAAGTCCCCCGCCCCGAAGTCCTGCAGCGCGTTCAGCCTCGCCCACGAAGACAAGCGCGGCGAGCGCAGCCTCACGTGCAAGCGCCTCCCCATGCACAAGGGCGAGTGCCGCGTCACGCTGCACGAGGCGCCGAAGTCGGCCCCGAAGTCGGCGAAGCGCCGTGTCGGGAAGCGCTCCGTCAAGCGCGTGACCCGCGTGGACGCGTTCGCGAAGATCGCGACCGATCTGGAGTCGGGCAAGATTACCGCCGGACAGGCCCTCGCCAAGGCGGCCGCGTACGTCACGAAGTCTGCCGCCCCGAAGTCGGCCAAGGTTGCCGCGGTCGTCGCCTGAACACACGTCACACACTCGGGCCCGGTCGCTCGGCCGGGCTCCCGCACCTCACGAGGTACAGCGCCATGACTTCCGATCTCGCCCAGCGTGCCGCCCTCGCCGCCCTGTCGCGCCCCGTCCGCCGTCGTCACGGCAGCGCGGGGGACGGCATCCCGTGCCCGACCGACTCTCGGCACGGCCGGACCTTCGTCATGCGGTCGGGCGCATACTGGTGCCCGAACCTGACGCACGACGGCACGTCCCCCGCCATCTTCTACCGTCCGGCCGTCTCGTGACGAGCGCGAGCTGGAGCGACGCCCACCGTCCACTCACACGTCACGAGGAGACCGAGATGCCGACCAGCCCGTGGGTGCAGCGCGCCCTCCGTCACGAGATCATGGCCCAGCCCCGCGGCGAGATCATGGCGTCGCGCAAGTACACGGGCGTCACGAGGAACGCCGAGGCGGACCAGCCGATCGACTCGCCCGAGCGTGACGCGGCCTTCCTCGCCGAGCACGTCAACCACGACATCGGCGTCCTCGTGACGTCCGAGGGCGTGGCCACGTTCGAGTGCACGGACTGTGCGCCCGACGAACTGCCCGACGATTGGGCCGACGGCGCATACTACAGCGACGGCTCGCTCGTCTGACCCGACCGCGGGAGCCCGTCACGAGGCTGACGGGCTCAACGGTGGGCCAAACTGGCTCGCATCACGTACACGAGGAGCACGATCATGGCGACCCTCATCCGACCGTCGAACACTCCCGCCACGGGCGGCACGGACTTCCGCATCGCGGCCGAGGCTGCGCGTAACGAGGACTTCTCGGCGTCGATCTGGCAGCGCAAGGGCGACGACGTGAACGAGAACGCGTCTCGTTACGTGGAAGTGCAGGCGTTCCTGCCCTCGCGTCCCTCGGGCGGGTACGCGAAGGTTCCCGTCGTCTCGATCTGCCTGCACTCGGGCTTCGGCATCGCGGACATCATGCTCTCGCCTAACGAGGCTCGCGAGGTCGCCGACGCGCTCATTCGCGCGGATGACGAGAGCTACGATCTCGGCCGACCGTCGGCCCTCGCGCAGGTCCTGACGGACTACGGCGTCGATCCCGACAGCGTCGAGGCCGCCGAGGCCGCCATCCGGGCCACGCTCTAGCCCGCTCGCCTGGGCCCGTGACGAGGTTCACGGGTCCAACGAGGCGCTAGATCGCGCCCATATCACGAGGAGATGACCATGAGCACGGACCAGTTCGACGCAACACAGGTCGTGCGCATCAGGCTGCGCACTGTCGAGGGCGAAGTGTGGACGCCCCGACTTCCGCGCGCCATCGCCGAGACCTACGTGGCACTCGGCCCGATCGTCATGGCGATCGAGTTCACGAAGGGCGTTCGCGTGACGAGCGCCTCCATCGCACGCTGGACGCATAACTGACACGCGTATCACGAGGAGTAGCACCATGTCGAAGCCAAGGTTCACGCCGGAGGTCGCGGCCCTCGTCTACGTCGCGCAGAGCTGGTCACACGAGGATGACTGGAGCGTGCCGAGCATCTACATCGACACGCTGGAGGAGATCGCGCGGGCTCTTGCGGCGGGCGACGAGGCGGGCGCGCTCGCTCGTCACGGCAAACACACCGACCGGGACTGCGACCGCTCGGCTTGCGCGTCACGGATCCCGCACACATTCGAGGCGGACAGGGCCATGATGGAGCGACTCGGCTCTCCGGTCGGGGTCTCCGTCGATCGAACCGAGTTCCTCGCCGACTACATCGTGACGTTCACGAACGGGCAGCAGTACCGCTTCTCGGCCGAGAGCGTGGATCACGCGCTGGAACAGGCCGAGGACGCCGAGCCCGACCTGATCGTGGACAACATCGTGGGCTTCGTGCCCGACCCTGACGAGGAGTACGAGGGATGACGAGCCGCCGACCCTTCAAGACGGATCGCTCCGTGCACTACCGCCCCGCGTCACGCAAGCGCGCGATGGGCCACGCCATCTGCCGATCGTACGGCAACATTCTGAACTGGGAGCGTGCCCAGTGGCGCGATCAGGAGGCCCGCGAGATCGCCGACTTCCTGAGCGTCGCCGAGGAGATCGAGCGCAGCATCGCACAGGAGGACGCATCATGTACGTAACGTACGACATCACGCTCACCGTCGAGGTCTCGGGCGACTTGGACGGCTGGGTGAGCAGCGCGACTCTCGACCGGCTGGAGAACGCCGTCGCAAGCGTGCTCGAATGGAGCACGGCTCGTGAGGCGATCGAGACCGGGCTCGACGGCTCGATGGGCGAGCAGGTCTCGGTGGACGAGTTCCGGCTCGTCGGGCGCTGCATGATCGACGACCCCGACTGATGACACAGCCCCTCCCATCCCATCGTGACATGGTGGACGCCATCGTCGTCACGTACCGCCGCGCGACCGCCGCGCAGCTCTACGATGGCGAGCACTGGTACGGCGTCGCGCGGAACATCGTCGATGCCATCGCGGCCGAGACGACGATCGACCCGACGCGCGTAGCCTGCGCACTCGCCGCGCTATCGCCCCGTAACCCGTGGGCGTGGAACGTGGCGGACGCGTTCGCCTTCGCCTCGGCGACGTGGCAGGGCGGCGAGATGCCGAGCGCCACGACCTACGGCGCGAACCGTCGGGCCGCGTGGGCCGCGCTCACGTCCGACGAACTGCCGTGGGCCTCGCTCGCCCTGAAGGTGCGTGCCTTCGCTGGGGCGATCATGGGTAACGAGTGGTCCGTCGTCGTGGACGTCTGGGCCATGCGCGTCGTGACGAACGGCGAACGCTCCGAAGCCAAGTCCACGGGCGTCTATCGCCGAGTGGCCCATGCCTATACCGAGGCCGCGACCGTGCTCGGCGTCACGCCATGCACGGCCCAGGCCGTCACGTGGCTCGTCGCACAGTCCGAAGGGCTCGGCTCGACGCGCCGCAATCGTCACGACCAGACCTGCAAGCGTGGCACGCCCGCCTTCGTGCGACGCCTGCTCGACGTAACGTAGGCGCATCGGGATCGCGGGGCCTTCGGCCCGTGCCATTGACAGGCATGGTATGGTGGCCCCGTTGATCCGACCACAGCCCATCGAGAGGAGCACCATGATCCCCGACATCCAGACCTTCGAGGCAGCTATCGCCAAGACCGTCGATCAGGGCGGCGGCACATTCGCTACGGACGGCACCCCGTTCGAGCCCGAGTCCGGCTATGCCGTGGGCGTAGGCGGGATCATTCTGGACCCCGCGACGACGGGAGCGTTCAGGCTCCGTCACGCGTTCCGGCAGGTCCACAAGGACTTCGGCGGCAACTACGTCGGCACGTGGCTCGACGAGGGCCAGCTCTACGTGGACGCCGTCGCGTACCTCTGGTCGGACGAGCGTGACGCCGCGATCTCCCTCGCACGCTCGTGCAATCAGCTCGCCATCTACGACTTCGCCGCCGGCGAGTCGATCACGCTCGCGGATCTGGAGGCCTGACATGCCCGAGTACATCGACATGACTCCCACGGACGAGGGCTACGCGAACATCGCCATGGTGTTCGCCGACTCCATCCTGCGCGACGTGAAGGCCGCCCGCCGGAGCGACTCGGCCGCCCTCCTCGACAGCCTCGTGGAGATCGCCGTCTACCTCGGCCAGAAGGATCCCGCCCTCGTGGCTAGGCTCCGCGCCTACATTCGACAGGAGGCCTGACATGAAGTCCGCCATCTTCATCACGGAGCAGGACCGCGAGGACCTGACCCGCGCGATCGACACGACCATCGTGGACATCCAGACCTCCGTCGTCTTTGGCAAGTACGCCGCTCAGGACGGGTACACTCGTGAGGATCAGCGCGCCGCCTCGGACCTGATCGACCGACTCGTGGACATCTACGATCGCATCAACCCGCCGAAGGAGGCCTGACATGCTCGGACCCGAGACCATCCGCAACATCTCCGACGTCGCGGCATACCGCGCCGCTGAGGAGGAGCGCAAGCCCCTCCCCGTGTGGCGCGGCAGTGAGGAGCAGGACTGCCGGCAGCTCCCGTTCCTCGGAGACTACTGCCCGGTAGGCTACCGGCCCGCCACCTTCCGTGACCTGAACGAGGAGGGCAACGTCGCCCTGCCGTACGAGCAGTCCGTCGTTCTCCTCGTCCGCTTCGGGTACCGGGCCGCGGGCGACATCGTGGACCTGCTCATGGACGCGACGGGCTGGGACAAGAGCGGACCCGCCCTCTCGTTCGAGGACTTCTGCGCACTCGCCGGCGGCGGCTACTGGGCCATCGTCGAGGAGGGCCAGTTCCAGATCGTCGCTCGCCTGTACGTCAAGGACCCGAGCGCACCCGGTCACGACGCCCCCTCGTACGAGGACGTCGAGTGCTCCGAGTGCCTCACGGTCCACAACGATCTCGAAGAGTGCGATCTCGACTACTGCGCTGACTGCAGCAAGGACGTCCCGTACGGCCACATCTGCGAAGGCGCGTACGAGTACTGCCACGGCTGTGACGACGGGATCGCCGAGGGCGATGCCCACGTCATCGAGTTCTTCAAGTGGCCCGTCATGTACCGGGACGCCGGCGAGTCGGGCGTCCTGTGCGACAAGTGCTACGAGAGCGAGGGCCCGAACGTGGACGCCGCCTACGAGGGCGACGTGTACGGCGAGGGCAACCTCGACGATCGCGACCCGATCGAGGTCTACGGCACGCCCGAGCACGAGGCGTGGCTGCTGGAATGTGAAAGGAACGAGCCGTGAAACTGACCGCCATCGCCCTTGGGGCCGTGCTCGTGGTGGGGGCGTGTACTGCCGCGCCCTGCCCCGTGCCGGTCCCCGTCGTTCAGCCCACGCCGCAGGTCATCACCCGCGACGTCCCCGGGCCCACCGTCTACGTCACCCCGCCGGCCTGCGCCGAGATCCTCGACCTCCTCATCACGTCCACCACGGGACCCGTCGCCGCCATGGTCGAACTCTACGCAGCGTATCTCGACTACCCGAACGAGGACCTTACAGACTTTGGGCGCCGTGCCGAGGCCATCCTCAACGAGGCGACCATCACCGCGCTCCCCGACAACTACATGGGTATCTACCAGCAGTGCCTCGGTACACCAGCCCCTGCGGGCGCATCAGGATAGCCGAAACCGGCTTCGGCCGGTCCGACCGGGGATCACCACCCGGCGCTGAATGAGGCAGGTGTACGATGGCAATGACACACAAGGCGATGCTGGCGCAGGTGCTCGCGGCGCAGGACGCGTCCGACGTGGGCCTGCAGGACCTGATTGACGCCGGCGCGTGGCGCTTCGAGGGCTCGATCGGCCGGTCCATGATGGCCGCGATCGAGGCCGGCTTCTGCGTGCTCGGGCCTGAGCATGCGTACGACTACTGGGGGAACCGCATCCCCTCGCGTCACGAAGTGCAGTCCGGCACGAAGGGCAGCGTGCTCTACGCGTGGAACGCCCTGCAGCAGCGGGAGGACTGGTCATGAAGCGCGGCGACAACATCCCGACCGTCGCGGACTACGCTCACTGGAATGAGGAGGCCGAGACCGTGTGGTACGCGGAGAACCGGTACGACATGGAGCACTGGGACGAGGAGATGGACGGTCCGGAGGACGACGAGCCCTTCGACGACGACTTCGACGAACTGGAGGACGATAAGCCATGAAGGTCATGATCGAGCGCGACCTGTCCACCGCGGACTGCGGGGACATCGCCATCACGGCCGCCGAGGGCGGCATCGGCTACTGGAGCGTCATCGACAAGTACGACTTCCAGCGCTGGCAGGATCCCGATGACGGCTACGGCGCGTGCGCCGAGGTTCCCGAGGACTTCGTCTTCTACACGATCCGCGAGGCCTACGAGGGCGGCACGGGCGTCTTCGACATCACGCCGACCCTCATCCGGCGCGGGATCCAGTTGTTCCTGACGGGCGCCGGCGGCTTCGTCGGCCGCTTCTTCGACGACATGGAGGACTTCGCCTGCATGGACAGCGCGGAGGCCGACTGCGTCGTGCAGCTCGGGTGCTTCGGAGAGCTGGTGTACGGATGAAGGACCTGCCCCGCTCGCTGGAGTCACGTGCCAGGGAGTGGATCAACACGCCGCCGCAGTACCGGGGGTCGTGCCCGTCCTGCGGCGCTCGCTACGGACACGCCAACACGACGTCGGGCATCGGCTTCGAGCATGGGCGCGGGTGTTGGGTGAAGATCCACCGCCTCGGCCTCGTGTTCGGTCCGCCGCCCTGCCCCGAGTGCGGGGGCCCGCCCGACACCGGTGCCGGGCACGACTGCGAGGCCAAGTGAGCGTCACGATCGTCGAGGTCGTCAAGTACTACTGGCGCGAGTACTACGTCCGCGTGGTGGACGGGGATCGCGTCCTGCATTACGGGCCGTGGAACACGAAGATCGCGGCCGAGTACCTCGTGCCCATCCTGTGGGCGCGCTTCAGGTACGAAGGGAGACTGCCATGAACCAGAGCAGTAGCAACGACGGTGAGGGCTGGCTCATCATCATCATCTTCGTCGTGTCGCTCCTGTTCTTCCTGAACGGGGACATGACCCCGACCGGTGCGGACTGCCCGGGCGGGTACTGGCAGGCCGGTATGCGCTTCGTTGACGTGGCCACGTGGGTCTGCCCATGAGCCCGCGGCGCAGTGCGGCGTTCCCTCGGCGGATGTGCTACAGTACTTGCATGAACAGGAGAACCCGATGACAGACAAGGATCTGATCCTGCTGGGCGAGGCCGACAGGGCCCTTGCGCTGGCGACCTCCGCCCCGGACCTGCACGATCTACGAGATAAGTTCGCGGCGGCCCGTACGTGGTCCAAGTCGCGCGGCCTCGGCATCGAGTCCGAGAACAAGGCCTCCGAGTACATCCTGCGCACGGAGCGCAAGCTCGGGGCCGAGTTGATCCGGATGTCCGAGGCTGGGGAGCGCAAGACCGAGAAGGAGGGCCGGTGGTCCGAAGAGAAGAAGGCATCCTCCGAGGACGCCTTCCTTCCGGCCACTCTCGCCGAACTCGGCATCTCCCACAAGCAGTCGCACAACTGGCGAGTCGTGGCCCAGTACCCGGACGACGAGTTCGAGGCCCTGCTCAATCACAGCAAGGCCGCGCGCGAGCGCATCGCGCAAATCAACTTCTACCGCACGTCGCACAAGCGCAGCGGGGACGGGTCACCCGAGACCAAGCCCGACAAGGGCTTCGAGATGTTCCGCGCCGGCGCGTACCACCTGCTCGGGTGGCGCGTGGACGACGACGGGATCGGGGCACCGACCAAGAACGGCCTCCTCATGCTCCCGCGCGACGAGCTGGCCTCGTTCGCCGAGATCATCAAGCTCCTCGTCACCGCCTACACCGAGGCGAGGGCGAAGCGGCAATGAGCCCGGTGCACGTCGTGTCTGAGTGCAACATGGGCGCGCACGCCGGACCGCACTTCATCGAGTGCGCGTGCGGTGTGCGCGTCGAGATGGAGGCGTTCATCACGATCGCTCACGCGTGGCAGGACCACACGGGGCGCGTCGTGGACATCCCCAGCCTACGCCAGCAGGCGACCGACTCCGAGGTCCACGAGTTCCTGCTGAAGATCGAGAACCCGCGCTACGTGACCCCGATGATGTGGGGCACGATCACCCGTGGGGTTCCCGACCTGGAGGATGCTTGGGTCCTCATGAACCGGCTGCTGGACATCCATTACCCGAGCGGAAGGATCCTGCGATGACCAAGAGAGCCCTCCCCACGTACCGCTGGTCGAACGACCTCCTCTGTGTCGGCTGTGGCACGGAGAACGTCGCCCCGGACAGCATCTTCTGCCGCGCGTGCGGCGAGGAGGAGGCCCACGAGATCGCCCGCTTCAACCACGAGACCGAGCGCCTGATGGACGGGTATCCGTACGACTACTGCCTGGAGTGCGGGCGCGACATCGGGGACCTGCCGATCGGCGAGACCATCTGCCGAAAGTGCGCCGCCGAGTGAGCAAGAACAGAACCGTCACCGTGCTCAACGTCCACCCCGTTCACCCTGGGCGGGGCGAGGACTCCTACATCGAGGTCGTCGTGGCCCTGGACTACCTGCAGGGCGTCCCGATCGCCGTCGATGTCCTGTCCCCGGAGTCGGCGCTCATCTTGATCGAGCAACTGGCTCGGGCCGTCCGGGCTACCACCATCCTGCGCGAACCATGAGTGCCATCCACGTCCAGACCCTGATCGAGGCCCTGTACGATGGGCCACTCACGCTGAACGAGCTGTGCATGAAGACCGGCTACCCGCCGACGCGGGTGCTGGAGTACATCACGGAGGCCCGCGTCGAGGGCCGCCCCATCTTCGCCATCATGAACGGCGGGCTCACGCAGGGTGAGCCGACAACCTACGAGCTTCGGGAGGAGCAGCCATGATCGTCTACGTCACCACCAAGAGCGGCGCACAGTACGCCTTCGACCGGACGGACCTAATCTGGGAGCGCATCCACGGGACTCGCGACATCATCGGCGTGTCCTCGGACGGACGCGGTCGGACCATCGGGCACCTCGTCGAGTGGCCCGCCATCATCGCCGGCGCGAGCATCATGTTCGACGACGTTGAGACCGGTGTGGTCTACACGACTCCCGTCGTTGCCGTGAAGGTCGTCTACGAGTGAGCGCGACCCGGACCATCCCGCAGAAGGTCGGCGACTGGCAGATGGCCTTCAACGCCATCCGCGAGGAGCTGACGCCACCCACGCTCCGGAAGATCCTCTCCGAGATGGAGGGAGTCGAGGGCGTGCAGCAGTTCCGCTCCTACGTGGACCTCGCACGCACCGTCATGGCGAACGATCGGGCCGCGGGCACGATCGCCGCCCTCATCACGCAGACGGGCATCAAGCCCGTGGGGGTGGACTATGGCGACGACGAGTAACGACCCGAGACTCGCCCCCACCGATCCGCTGATCCCGCCGTGGGAGATGTGCAAGGTCTGCGGTGGCGACCACTGGACGAAGGATCATCCCGACTTGCGGCTGCCGCCCGAGAAGCAAGGGCCGATGCCGCCGGACCGCCGCACCGATCCACGCCTAGCCCCGCTCGCTGCGGCGCTTCTTGACCTGTTCCCAGCCGTCCAGCGAGACCGCTGGCCGTTCACCCCGGAACAGGCCGCCGCCGCCATCCTCGCCGCCCTGCCGCCCGACTGGTGCGGGCACGTCGGCGTAGAGGAAGTCATCGCGCAGGGTCAGGCTCGCATCGCGACACTCGACGCCCGCATCGTGGCCCTCAACGCCGAAGTGCTGGATCGCATGGACCAATGGCACCGGGACAGCCTCGCCCGCGACGAACTGGCCCGCCAGCAGAACCGCGAGATCGCCCGCCTCCGCGCCATCGAGGAGGCGGCACGGGCGGGCGTTGAGATCGTGTACTGCAAGCACGGTAATCGCGGCGACTGCCCGTATGGCTGCGGGCGGATCGTCGTCATGCGCTGGCCCGCCACGGCGAAGGAGGCCGACCATGCGTCGTG
>CAIQRS010000184.1 GCA_903874275.1 uncultured Anaeromyxobacter sp. | reverse complement strand
GGCTGGGGCCCGGCCGAGAGGTCCCCGAACGGTGGCCGGATCGGCGGCTAACGCAAGCCATAGAGGTGAAGGAGGAGAGCCCAACCGCTCGGCATGGATCTCGGCGCGTACCCGAGGTCGTGGCCGTACCTGACGGCCATCTGCAGGAAGAAGCGCGCGTGGAAGAAGGCCTCGACGATGGGGCGCGTCACTTCGGACCAGCGACGGTTGTCCTCGATCGAGAAGGTCTTGCCGGTACCGTGCCTGACGATCTCGACGAACTTGGGGTTGAGGGACCTGCCGGGTGCGATCGCCTGCAGGGCCTCGACGATCTCGGTCGTCAGGTCCTGCAATCGGAAGACCTTGTAGCTGTGGTGGTAGTAGCGATAGATGCCGTCCTCGGCGCCCCAGTGATCGTCGACTCGAGCGATCAGCTCTACGAGACTCGGGAGCGCTGCCTTCATCGCGGTGAGCAGCGCCTGGACCTGGGGATCCCCATCCCACGATTCAGGAGTGTTCATCGCTTGCGCCGCCTCGCTCGCGAGGCCTGAATCTCTTGCTGCATCTGCGGGTATCGCGTCTCCCGGAATCTGGACGGGAGGCGGTCGTCGGCAGCGACCACTGCGTCGAATGGATCCACCCCGTGCCTGGCGTCGACGGCGCGACCGTTCCGATCTCGGAAGGAGAAGGCGAAGACCCGCTCGTTGAGCGTCAGGGCCACCCTGATGCGGTCAGAGTCGATCATGTCGCGGATGAACTCTCGTGCGCAGGCGACCGAGAGGCGGAGTTGCTTGAGTGCCGCGGACGAGTCGTATCCCGGCAGTGTCATCGCGTTGTGAACCCGACTCTCCATGACCTGCACGGGGTGCATGATCCGGAACAGGATGCCGGTCGACCTTCCGGCAGCGTCGAGGATCTCGGCCGGGATGGCCATCTTGTCCACCGCTTCGGCGCGGAAGCCCAGCGGGGCATCGAGGAAGTCGATGGTTCGCTCGACGCCCTGGTCGTCGAGGAATGTCACGACGCCGGTGTTCGGTGTGTGGTCGTCGATGGTGGCGACCTTCGCGATTCCACCGAGCCGCTCGGCGCAGATCCGCACAGCGCGGACATCTCCACAGAAGTCGATGTCCTTGCTCGTGAACGGAGCCTCGCGATCGATGGCCGGCACGCGGGGCGCATAGAATTCTGCCCAAAAATTCACGGCCTGGCCACCGACCACGATCACCGAGTCGGCGATCCGCTCGAGCCGGATCAGGATCGGCTTTACGTCGGCGAATGCGAGCGGCCGCGGCCGCTCAGCAGAGTGCCTTGGCCTTTTCGAGGACAAGCCGGACCCTGACACCTGAAAAAAGCCCGTTCTCGAGTCGGAGCTGGCCCCGGCTCTTCTTGCCCAACGCGAGTGCCCGAGCGTCGGCCTTGCGGCTCTTCCGCTTCTCAGCGGAACGCCTCTCGAACAGCCCCTTCTCGTTACGGACGCCCTTCATGACGGCTCCAGCCTAACGCAGACTGCCTGTCCCGTCGACCCGTGCCCTGTATGGTCGAGACCGACTAGGCCACCGTCCCCCAGCGCCTGACCCACTCCGGCAAGAGTGGCGTCCCGAGCCTCCACTCGATGGTGATCGGTCGCTCTCCAGAGTGCTTCACCGGTTCCACGGGGCCCAGATAACGGAACGCGCAAGTGACCTGGCGGGCGTCCTTCTTCGTCTCGCGCACGAAGAGCAGCGGGGTCGAACCTCGAGACCGGGGCTGGACGAGCCGCAGCCCCGGTTCCTCGTCGGCGCGCGTGCTCGACTTGGACTGCCACTGGAAGAGCCACTCGGTCAGCGGGAAATCCTTGTACTGGAGGTGCTCGTGCTTCTGATCTCCCTTGTCGAGCGTCGCGAGCAAGAGGTCGTAGCGCCCGTCCGCCACCTTCTCCACGCCCGTGTAGAACCGTCGGTACTGCCCGCTCGTCCGAGCGATGGCGCCCAACGCGACCGCGAGTTCCACGTCGAGGTAGCGGCCGTGAACCACGAGGGGAACATCGGCCTCGAGGGTCTGCGCACGCGGCAACGCGTCGGCCCGAGCCTCCAGGACAGGGACAACCTGCCTCAGTTCCTCGCGAAGGGCAGGCTGCTGTCGCCACCTCGCCATCTGCTCTCCGAACCGCGAAGCCTCGAACGGGCCGTAGAGCACCACGAACAGCATCGCGGCCAGGCGCCGCTCCTGTTCGGTCCGGGGCTCGTCCAAGGCGAGGAGCCTCTTCCAGGACGAGAGTCGCAAGGGATCGGCCACGTGCAGCAGGTTCTGCACGTTCCCCAGCGCATCGCGTTCGTCCTCGTCACGTGGCGAATCCGTCAGGCCCACCTCGGCCCTCAAGGAGGTCCATGACCGATGCTGACGGTAAACGTCCAGCAGGTCGACCTCGGTCTCCCGAAGGAACGTCGTGAGGTCCCACCCCTGATCGCGGTGCGAACCCAGCAGCGCGCGTAGCCCGTCCAGTTGCGAGGGGATCGAGCGCTTCACCCGCTCGAGGATGTCTTGCTGGGCGCGCTCATCGAACTGGAGGACACATCCGGAAGGAAGGCGCCCTACGCCCGTTTGAAGGAACTCCCGGAGCTCCCGCGGTGTATGGCCGAGAAGCTCGCGCAGGTGGCGGTCGAAGCGGAAGCTAGGGTGCTGACGGCCCGTGACGTCGAGAACGGTGAGAATGCCCTTGTCCCGGGCGCGCCGGAGGCCACGCCCGAGCTGCTGGAGAAAGACCGTCGAGCTCTCGGTGGGGCGGAAGAAGAAGAGTGTGTTCACGTCCGGGATGTCGACACCCTCGTTGAAGAGGTCGACCACGCAGAGGACCTGGACGCGCCCGCCCGAGAGGTCACTCTTTGCGCGGCTGCGTTCCTCGCCCGGCGTGTTGGCGGTGAGAGCGCGCGCAGCAAGCCCCAGGAGGGAGAGCTGCTCCGCCACGACCTGGGCATGAGCCTGGTCGACGCAGAAGGCCAGCGCCCGAATCTCCCCAGGCCGCGCTACGTGGTCGGCGATGGCGCGTGCGAGAGCGCGAACCCAGAAGTCCTTCGCCCGGATGAGCCGACTGGAGAGGTCCGACTCGTCATAGCGGCCGGTCCACCGAACGTCGGCGAGATCCAACCCGTCTACGTCCAGGACGAAGTAGCGAAAGGGGACCAGCACCTGTTGCTGGATGGCGTCCCAAACTCGAAGATTCCCCACGTATGGCCGCGGGAAGTGCTCCTCGTAGAGGCGCCTGTCCATCCGCTCCGGCGTCGCCGTGAGCCCGACGAGTTGCCGAGGCTGTATCCGCGTCAGGAAATCGTCGTAGCTCTTCGCGGCAGCGTGATGAACCTCGTCCACGATCACGTGGTGGAAGTGCTCGGGGGAGAGGTCCCGGGCAGCGTCGAGGGACTGAATGGAGGCGAACACGTGTCGTCCGTCGGAGGGCCGTAGCCCGTCGACCCAGAGCTCACCGAAGTCCCGCAGGTCGAGGACCTCCCGGAATACGCGCCGCGACTGCTCCAGGATTTCCCTGCGATGCGCAACGAAGAGAAGCGAGTCGACCTCCCCGCGTAGCCTTAACGTCTGGTAGTCGAAGGCCGCGACGAGGGTCTTGCCGGTGCCGGTGGCAGACACGACGAGATTTCGCGTCCGGCCCACCGCGCGCGCCTCCTCGAGCTCGCGCAAGATCGGTTTCTGCCAGTCTCTTGGCTCGGGCTGGAGGCCTAGGAAGGCTTCGCCACGATCCGGTTCAGTGAGCGCGCGGGCGAGGCGCTGGGATGCCGCGTCGGTGCCGTCGAAGGGCTCGAACTTGTCGGCGTCAGCCCAGTAGCTTTCGAAGACGTCACTCATCTCGGCGAGCAGATCGGGCTGGTCGATCTGCGAGATGCGGACGTTCCACTCGAGTCCCTCCGTCTGGGCGGCATGCGACAGGTTGGAGGAGCCGACGTAGGCCGTGGAGTAGCCACTTTCGCGATGGAAGAGCCACGCCTTGGCGTGAAGCCGGGTCGTTCCCTCGTCGTAGGAGATGCGGACCTCGGCGCCCAGGTGGTGCAGGAGCTGGACCGCCTTCACCTCGGTGGCTTGCATGTACGTGGTGGTGAGGACGCGAACGGACCTGCCGCGGGAGACGTGGCGCTCGATCTGCCGGCGGAAGGCGTCGAGGCCGCTCAGCTTGATGAAGGAACAGAGAAGGTCGACCCGGTCCGCGCTCTCGAACTCGCTCGCCAGGTGGGAGAGGACACTCTCGCCATGGGCGTTGGTGACGAGGCCGGAGGAGAGGAGAGAACCACGCGGTGGCGCGATGGGCCTCGCGGCGACTTCCGGAGTCGCGGCGGCGATTCCGTGGAGGATGCGCTCCCGGAGAACCGCCTCGCCGGGCCGGAAGAGTCCCTCGGTCTCCAGCGACGCCAGCATCGCACTCGCGGCGCCGATCTTCTCCTGGGCGCTGCCCTTCGACTCGATGACGAGGCGGGCGGCATCCCGGACCAGGGTGATCAACTGCTCATCGACGTCCGAGTCCCGGGTGACATCGGCGACGTCGACGGCGTGTGTCCCCTCGAGCCGATCGAGCCGCGCCTCGAGGGCCTGGGACACGACCTCGTCGTACACACCTGGCTGCAGGAGGTTGGGGGACCGGCGCCAGATGGACACGGTGGACGCTCCGGGCGGGGGTGGAGACACCCACGTACTAGCACGGGCCGCCGGTGTACGATGACCCACCGTGCGGGGATACGTCGCCACGACGGACCAGGAATGGTTCACCTTTCTCAGCGGGCGCCAGCCCCTCGAGGAAGTGAACTTCTGGCAACCCTCCGCGCACGGCTTCAACTCGCCACCCGGAACCCCGTTCTTCTTCAAGCTGAAGGCCCCGCACAACGCCATCGGCGGCTTCGGGATCTTTGCCCGGTACGAGGCGGCCTCGGTCCGGCTCGCCTGGGAGGCCTTTGGGGATAAGAACGGCGTCCCGAGCCTGGAGGCGATGGCGAGACGCGTTGCCCGGTACGCCCAGGCGAGCCAAGGACCCGCCCATCGCATCGGCTGCATCATGGTCTCCACCCCCGTTTTCTTCCCGAAGGAGGAGTGGATTCCCCAGCCGGCCGACTGGAAGCCGAACATCGTGTCAGGTGCTGGCTATGACCTCTCGGTCGGGGAGGGGCGACGCATCTGGGAGGCATGCCTGGCGCGAGGTACGGGAATCCAGGTGCCCGGCGCGCCAGCGCTCGCCGCGGAGCCGCCGGCGGCCCGATACGGTGAAGCCGTTCTGGTGCGGCCGCGACTCGGGCAGGGGACCTTCCGCGTGGCCGTGACCGGCGCCTACGGCGGCGCATGCGCCGTTAGCCAGGAGCACTCGCTGCCCGTGCTCGAGGCCGCGCACATCCGGCCGTATGGCGCGGAAGGTACCCACGACGTCGTGAACGGGCTCCTGCTTCGCGCCGACATTCACCGGCTCTTCGACGCGGGGTACGTGACGGTGACACCCGATCGACGCTTCGTCGTGAGCCGGCGGCTTGCGCAGGAGTGGGAGAACGGGAAGGCCTACTACGCGATGGATGGGCGGGAGATCCGCATGCCCGGGCGGCCAGCCGACCGACCGGACTCCGAGTTGCTCCGCTGGCACAACGACAACGTCTTCGAGCGATCGGCGGCGTGACGTGGAGGTCGCGACCGTCACCACCTCCGACCGGTCCCTGTTGCACGCCGTTCGGGCGACGCTCGACGGGGCCGATCGGGCCTTTCTCTGCGTGGCTTTCGTCCAGGAGAAGGGGCTGCATCTCCTCGGCAAGGAGCTCGAAGAGCTGCGCCGCAGGAAGGTCCAGTCTCGCCTGCTGGTGACCACGACCTTCGAGACCACGACCAGCTCTGCCCTCGCCATGGCACGCGAGCTGGGTCTCGATGTCCGGGTGTTGAACCCCGGCTCCGGGAAGACCTTCCATCCGAAGCTCTACCTCTCCGAGGCAGGGGAGGGTGCGAGCGCGGTTATCGGGTCGGCCAACCTGACGGGAGGCCTGGCGACCAATCTCGAGGCTGCGGTTGCCCTTCGCGGGACGCGCGACGACGTCCCCATCGGTTCCGCATGGTCGTGGGCGGAAGCGCTCTGGGAGGATCCCCGCGTTCAGCCGTGGCAGCCACGGGCGGCCGAGAAGGTTGAGGAACCATTCGAGCCGGACCTCTATCGCGCTCTACGAGCCGAGGTACGGAAGGACCCCATCTTTCGAACCCTGTCCCAGGGGCGCCCGAACCGAGTCGTCGATCTCACACCTGTGGAGGTCTACGTCGAAACCGAGCGGTCGCGGTCCCGAACTGGCGGACCGGAGTCGATTCCAGCCTGGATGTTCAACCTCGCATGGGATCGATTGCGGACATTCGGGGAGATCACAACCCGTCAATTGCTCGAGGACCTGCGTGTGCATCGCTCCAGCGCAGTGTGCGCCATCCTCGCCCGTGTCCCCGGCGTGGAGAGAATGCCCGGGAAGGAGATCGGCCTGCGATGGCGAACCCGCCCCCCTCGATGACCGACTGCCCCTTCTGCACGCGCATCGCCTCGGACCCGTCCCTCCAACAGGACGGCGCAGTTGTCGCCATCCCCGATGGGTTCCCGCTCAACCCCGGCCACACGCTCGTCGTTCCTCGCGGGCACGTGGCGGACCTCTTTGCGCTCTCTGCTGAGGACCAGGCCAACGTCTGGCGGCTCGTCGCGGCCGTTCGGGAGCGACTTCTCGCCGAGCGTCGGCCCGATGGCTTCAACATTGGTCTCAACGTCGGCGAGGCGGGTGGCCAGACCGTGGCTCACGCGCACGTCCACGTTATCCCCCGGTTCCGGGGGGACGTCCCCGACCCCCGCGGTGGTGTCCGCTGGGTTATCCCCGCTCGCGCCGCCTACTGGAGGAATGAGTCGTGAACGCCGACCGCGCCGCGCTCACGTTGGCCGAGAAGGTCCTCGCCATCCTCGAACTGGGGAAGCAGTCGGCCACGTACAAGTACGCCCTGTTCACGGCGATTCTCGACCTGTGTATCGAGAAGACGTCTGCCACCGGGGTACCCCCGACCACGCTGACCACTCCTGAGTTGGCAGAGAACGTCATCGAGCTCTACTGGCCGCATGCCCTTCCGTATCCGGACAAGGGCGTGCTTCAGCAGGGTGGGGGAAAGGACGAGCAGGCCGAGATCGTCGGAGCCATCGAGAGGTTCCGACTGAAGCGTGCAAGCGCCGCTGAAGACCTCCTGCATCGGGCCCGCGTCGGGCATCAGAAGGCCTGGCAGCAGCTCGCTCGCTTCGTCGAGTGGAAGCTCATCGAGATGCCGATCCCGCGCCTGCAGGTCAGCGGAACGGGGGAGGACCGATTTCTTTACGAGTACGGGTGGGCTGTTGCCACCGGTAAGTTTGGGTCCCTTTCCCACCGGAACCAGCGGGGCCCGGGTCCGCCGTCAGTCGTCGGTCATGAGTAGCGGGGGCGATTGACCTTCTGCCCAGTCGGTCTCCTCCCAGCCCGAGATGATCGCCTCG
>CAIQRS010000183.1 GCA_903874275.1 uncultured Anaeromyxobacter sp. | reverse complement strand
TGCTCCGCCTCGCTCAGTTCCGCCGACAGCCTCCACCGTTCCATTCCCAACCTCCTGGCCCCGCCCACGGGCCAAGAGATCAAGAACGCTCGGGATTGTCGATCCCCCCAGGTCCAGGCCCTAAGCTGATCGCGTCTCTAGCGGTGAAGCGCAAGCAGCCAGGGCAGGGGAATCGAGGTCGCTGCTCCCGTGCATGACGGACCTTCTTCAAGGACATCTCCATGACGATACCCAGCCTCGGCAGGCACCTCCCCGTCCTCGCGATCACCGTGGCGAGCGTGGTCATCGCAGGATGCGGGGGGGACTCCGCCCAGGCTCCAGGCATCGCTGCCCCGGCCGGACTTGCGTACTCCGTGAATCCGGCCGTCTATACGGTTGGTACGGCGATCGCGGCAAATGCCCCGAGCAGCAGCGGCGGTGCCGTCGAGTCCTACTCCGTGTCCCCCGCCCTTCCGGCCGGCCTGAGCCTCGGCACGGCGACGGGCATCGTCACCGGGAACCCCACGATCGCGGCACCCCTCTCGAGCTACACGGTCACCGCCAGGAACCCTGGTGGCCAGGCGACGACGATCCTCGGCATCACGGTCGATCCCGCCAACGCAAGGCCAGTCGCCAACGCAGGACCCTCCCAGCGCGTGCCGGTTGGTTCACCCGTGACGCTTGACGGGGGCGCCAGCAGCGACGCCGATGGGAATCCCTTGACCTACGCGTGGAGCCTCACCACCAGGCCGGCCGGAAGCACGGCTGTCATCCGCAACGCCTCGGACCGGCGGCCAACCATGACGCCTGATCGGGCCGGACGATACGTCGCGACGCTCACGGTGAATGATGGAAGGAAGGACGGCATCCCCTCCGAAGTCGGGATCTCGTCCGAAGCCGACCTCCGCCTCCTGATCGACAGGTCTGCCAGCCAGTCGAGCGTCTGGATCGACGGCGTCGCCCAGGCTGGCTCCCGGTTCCCCGCTTCGAGTTCTCGAACGGCGGGGTCGTGTCCCTGACGAGCACCGAATTCTTCATGGCGTGCAGCGACTGCCCCCTGGCGCCGGTAGCGGCCGTGGTCGTGGCGCTCGGCAGCCCCAGTCTGGGCGTCGGGTCGACCTCCCAGGCGACCCCGATCCTCAAGGACGCGAACGGGAACGTCCTGCCAGGGAGAGTCGTCACCTGGAGTTCGTCGGACGGGTCCGTATCACCCTCTGGCTGAACGGCTCCATGACCGACAGCCAGGTCCGCGCCTTCGTGAATGCCAAGGAGCGGATCGAGGAAATCGTGGTCGGGGACCTCTCGCCCGCGTCCGTGAGCTACACGGCCGCACGGCTCGCGAACGGTGGTGGTCGTGCGGTAGCTGGCAACGATGATGCACGTGATCGGGTTCGGAACGGTCTGGACGAGTCTTTCGATGCTCAGCGGCGGCGGCACATCGGGCCGCCGCGCCCGCGGGTGGGATTCCGGAAGCATTCCTTGGTGACGATGTTCGACTCATCCCTCCCATCGCCCTGGATGACGAGGGGCGTCCCGTGGCTCAGCAGCCTAGAAGAAGAGCAGAGGCGGGCGCCCGGAGCCGGCTTCGTCGCGGGCGCCACGCCCCGAAGGGAAGGGCGGAGCCTCTGCACCCACATGATCGGCCTTGTTCGTCCGGCAGTCCACGGACCTCCTCGGGTTGACCCGACCGGAGTCGCCTCGCCGATCCCCGGGCGCGGCTATCCGCTCGACACCGGCAACTCCACGCGGATCGTCGCCCCCTTGCCGGGCTCGCTCGTCGCCGAGATGGCGCCGCCGTGCGCGGTGACGATGGCGTGGCAGATGGCGAGCCCGAGACCCATCCCCTGGCCCACCCCCCGGGTGGTGAAGAACGGGTCGAACATGTGACGCATGACCTCGGGTGTCATCCCGAC
>CAIQRS010000182.1 GCA_903874275.1 uncultured Anaeromyxobacter sp. | reverse complement strand
TGCTCCGCCTCGCTCAGTTCCGCCGACAGCCTCCACCGTTCCATTCCCAACCTCCTGGCCCCGCCCACGGGCCAAGAGATCAAGAACGCTCGGGATTGTCGATCCCCCCAGGTCCAGGCCCTAAGCTGATCGCGTCTCTAGGGCTTGGCGTGGAGGAAGAACTGCAGCCGGCGAGCAGCGCAATCGCGACGACGGCAGAGCGGATCCGGATTCGACGGGACATGGGCACCTCGACGGTCAATCCCGGAGGGGGGGCAACGACGCACCTCCCCCGAGAGTGAAGGAAGGCCAGATCATCGCCCACGGTCACGCGATGTCAAAGAGACATTTGACTAATCGTGATACCCTTCCGGGACGCGCGTCGGGCGCCCGTGGGACGTTCCTCATGAGGACCGAAGCCGTCCACATCTGCGCTGCGAGAGAACCGTCAAGAAGCCCGGCCTTCCCGCCCCAACGAGGGCGTCAGATCCGTCGTCGCCGGGCGTCAACCGTCAGAACTCCAGCACGACCTTGCCGAAGGAGTCGTTCCGCTCGAGCTGCTCGTGGGCGGCCCGGACCTCCGCCACCGGCCAGGCCCGGTCGAGCACCGGCTTCACCCTGCCGGCGACGACGAGCGGCATCACGTCCCGGGCGAAGGCCTGGGTGGCCTGGATCTTCTCGAAGAGGGGCCGGGGGCGCAGCACCGTCCCGACCACCCGCCCGCGCGCGCGCATGAGCACGCCCAGGTCCACGGTGGCCTTCGGCCCGCCCATGGTCCCGACCACGACGACGCACCCCCGTGCGGCCAGCGAGGCCAGGTTCTCGGCCATGTAGGGCGCGCCCACGAAGTCCACCACCACCGGCACGCCGCGCCGGGAGGTGATCCGCTTCACCTCGTCGGCGAACTTCGGGTCCTCCTTCCCGACCAGGACGGCGTGGTCGAGGCCGAGCCCCTTGGCCTTCTCGATCTTGTCGGCGCTGCGTGCCGTCCCGATCACCGTCCCGCCCATGGCCTTGGCGATCTGCAGCGCCATGGTCCCCACGCCCGAGCCGATGGCGTGGACCAGCGCCGTTCCTCCGGAGCGGAACTCACCCAGGGTGACGAGCGCGTCGTGGGCGGTGATGCCGGCCTCGGGAAGGGCGGCGGCCAGCGGGAACGACATGCCGTCCGGGATGCGCAGCAGCATGAACGGGTCGGCGATCGCGTACTCGGCCTGGGCCTCGCCCGAGGCGATGGCCATGACCCGGTCGCCCACCTTCCAGCCGACCACCCCGTCGCCCAGCGCAGCCACCTCGCCGGCGAACTCCAGCCCGGGGACGTCCTCGCGAAAGCCGGGGGGAGGGGGATAGAGGCCGCGCCGCTGCAGCAGGTCGGCGCGGTTGAGCGCCGCGGCCCGCACCCGGACCAGCACCTCGCCCCGCTGCGCCACCGGCGCCGGGATCTCCTGGACGCTGGCCAGTTCCGGACCACCCTTGCCTGCGAAGACGACCGCCTTCATCCCATCCTCCTCATCCCGGGCGCTCCGAAGTGCCCGGTGGGGGCCCCGAAGGGCGCCTCGTGGGTGGCGCCGCCCTCGTCGCGCGCCACCTCGGCGCGCCCGGGTGCGACGTGGGCCAGAGGATACCCGTCCGCGCGCGGCGGCGCGACCCGCTCCTCGTCGAGCGGGCAGGCGGCCGAAGGGTCGAGGGCCGAGAGCGCCCCGGCCGGCTCGCAGGACACGGCAAGTGAATAGGCGTCGAAGCTCCCCTCCCACCACATGGAGAGCTCGGCCGGCCCGGTGGCGGCCCGGACCGCCTCCGCGAGCAGGGCCTCGCGGAAGGCGCGGAAGGGGGCCACGTCGTGGCGCGGGTCCAGGCCGGGCGTGGCCGAGCCCCCGTGGCGGCGGCGCAGCTCGTCGAGGGAGAAGAGGAGGATGCGGGCCATGCCCGGGTAGGATAGCTTCTCCCGCCCCATGGAACCCATCGTCAGCTCCTTCGTCCTCGTCGCCGTGAGCGAGATGGGCGACAAGACCCAGCTGCTGGCCTTCTCGCTGGCCTCCCGCTACCGGCGCCCCTGGGTGGTGATGGCCGGCATCCTCGTGGCCACGGTGCTGAACCACGCGCTGGCCGCGTCGGTCGGCTCCTGGGTCTCGGCCCACGTTCCACCCCGGGTGATGGCCGGGATCCTGGCCGCCACCTTCGTGGGATTCGGCCTCTGGACCCTCCGGCCCGACACCCTCGAGGAGTCGCGGGGGCCCTCCGGCCTGGGCCCCTTCCTCACCACCACCGTGCTCTTCTTCCTGGCCGAGATGGCCGACAAGACCCAGCTCGCCACCGTGGCGCTGGCGGCGCGCTACCAGTCGATCGTGCTCGTCACCGTGGGCACGACGCTGGGCATGCTGGCGTCGGACGGGCTGGCGGTCTTCCTGGGGGAGAAGCTGGCCGAGCGGGTGTCGATGAAGGCCATCCGCCGCGTGGCGGCCGGGATCTTCATCGCCTTCGGTGCGGTGTCGGCGTGGGCGGCGCTCGGGTAGCGCCCGCCGGCTGCCTCTACGAGGAGTGGCGGATGTTCATGATGTCGCCGTCCTTCACCACGTACTCCTTGCCCTCGAGCCGGAGCTTGCCCTCGGTGCGCGCCTTGGCCTCGCTGCCCAGGGCCACGAAGTCGTCGTAGTGCACCACCTCGGCCCGGATGAAGCCCCGCTCCAGGTCGGAGTGGATTCGCCCGGCGGCGCGGGGCGCCTTGTCGCCGCGGCGGATGGTCCAGGCGCGGACCTCGTCTTCACCCACCGTGAAGTAGGAGATCAGCGCGAGGAGATGGTAGGCGGCCCGGATGAAGCGGGCCCGGGCCGGCTCG
The DNA here is from genome assembly GCA_903874275.1 of uncultured Anaeromyxobacter sp. GTDB lineage: Bacteria > Myxococcota > Myxococcia > Myxococcales > Anaeromyxobacteraceae > CAIOAK01. Next base: position 4,001 of record CAIQRS010000182.1, on the reverse strand, counting down.
GTGAGCCCCAGCGAGGCCAGGAACTCGGGCTGCTCGGCCGGGTCGAGGTCTCCGATCTCGGCCTCCACCGAGGCGCAGAGCGAGATGATCTCGGCGCCGACCGTCCGGGCGCCCCGCTCCGCCGCGGCCGGGGGAAGGGCGGCGGCGTCCCCCTCGGCGGCGTTCACCGCGACGAGCAGGGGACGGCGGGAGAGGAAGGCGTAATGGGCCAGCTCCTTCTCCTCGGCGTCGCTCCACTGCATGAGCCGCAGGGGAAGCCCCTGGTCGAGGTGGCCGTGCAGCCGCTCCAGCTCGAGGAACTCGCCGGTGCCCTTGCCGTGCTCCTTGCGCATCCGGTCGAGCCGCTTCTCGACGATGGCCAGGTCGTGGAGCACCAGCTCGGCGTCGAAGTCGGCGAGCTCGCGGGCCGGGTCGGCGGGGGTGCCGTCCAGCGCCGGGAACCCGCGCACCACCAGGCAGAAGGCGTCCACCTCGGCGAGCGCCCGCAGCGACTCGGAGTCGAGCCCGGTGCCCTTGCCGGCGGGGCCGGGCACGTCCACGAAGCGCATCTCGGTGAAGGTGGTCTTCTTCGGCTTGAACATCGCCGAGAGCTTGTCGATGCGGGGGTCGGGCACCTTGATGGCGCCCAGGTTCACCTGTCCCCGTCCCGCCGCCCCGCCCTTGTGCAGGCCGGTGAGGGCGTTGAAGAGGGTGGTCTTGCCCGACTGAGCGTAGCCGACGAGCCCTGCCTTCATGGGCCGACACGGTAGCACCACCGGCGCGGGCGGGGTAAAGGCAACGGATGGCAATCGCCGGGATCCTCCTCGCAGCCGGGTCGGCCACGCGGATGGGGCGGAACAAGCTCCTCCTCGACCTGGAAGGGGAGCCGCTGGTCCGCCGGGCGGCCCGCCGGGCGCTGGAGGCGGGGCTCGACCCCCTTCTGGTCGTGGTGGGGCACGAGGCCGACCGGGTCCGGGAGGCCCTCTCCGGGCTGCCCTGCCGGTTCGTCCCGAATCCGGGATGGACGGAGGGGCAGGGGACGTCGCTCGCGGCCGGGGCCGCCGCCGTCCCGGACGAGGTCGAGGCCGCGGTGGTGATCCTCGCCGACATGCCGCTCGTGACCGCCGACATGATCCGGGCGGTCGCCGCGCGTCACCGGGAGACGGGGGCGCCCGTGGTGGCGAGCCGCTACGGCGAGGTCACGGCACCCCCCACGCTCTACCACCGATCCGTCCTGCCGGAGTTTCACGGTGCGTCCGGGGAGGGGCCGGGGCGCGAGGTGATCCGGCGCCACGGCGACCGGGTGCTGCGCGTCGACTGGCCGGCCGCCGCGCTCGCCGACGTGGACGTCCCGGCCGACCTGGACCGGCTGCGTGGGCTCGCGGCTGGCGCAGCGGAGGCCGCCGGTGCTGCCGGGTCGAGCGACGGGGAGGTCCTGGCGAGGGCCGCGGCCTGGATCGACGCCGGCCTCGGCGTGGCCATCGCCACGGTCACGTCCACCTGGGGTTCGTCCCTGCGCCCGGCCGGGAGCCAGCTCGCGGTGAACGAACGCGGGGATCTCGCCGGCTCGGTCTCGGGCGGATGCGTCGAGTCGGCGGTGGCGGCGGAGGCCAGGGGCGCGATCTCCGACGGAAAGCTCCGCCGGCTCCGCTACGGTGTCACCGACGAGCGGGCCTGGGAGGTCGGGCTTCCCTGCGGGGGAACCGTGGAGATGGCGGTGACGCGGGCCGACCCGGACCTGCTCCGGCGGCTGCACGCCGACGTGGCCGCGAAGCGCCCGGTGGTGCTCGCGCTCGACCTGGCCACCGGAGCCGGGCGGCTCGTCCACCCGGGAGAGCCCGGCGAGGTGCTTCCCGCCGGGGACGGGTTCTTCCTGCGGAAGTTCGATCCGCCGGTCCGGCTGGTGGTCGTCGGCGCCGTGCACGTGGCCCAGGCGCTGGTCCGGATGGCGCAGGCCGCCGGCTACGAGACCGTGGTGGTGGATCCGCGACGCACCTTCGCCACGCCGGAGCGGTTCCCGGGGGTCCGGGTGGTGGCCAGGTGGCCGGCCGAGGCGCTGGCGGAACTGGGAATCGACCGGCGCACCGCCGTGGTCACCCTGGCCCACGACCCCAAGATCGACGACCCGGCGCTCGCCGCCGGGCTGCGAGCCGGGTGCTTCTACGTGGGGGCGCTGGGGAGCCGGAAGTCCCACGCGGCGCGGCTGGTGCGGCTGCGGGAGGAGGGGTTCGGCGACGACGACCTTGCCCGCATCCACGGGCCGGTGGGGCTCGCCATCGGGGCGGTGACGCCGGGTGAAATCGCCGCGTCCATCCTGGCGCAGCTGGTGGAGCGGGTGCGCGCGGAGGGCCCATGGAAAAGGACCTGAACCCCCAGGCCCGGCACATGGCCGACGAGTCGATGGTTCGGAACCTCGCCGCCCAGGCCGAGGCGGTGTGGCCGCAGGAGCTCCCCCTCCTGCGCCGGCACCTGCTCCCGGCCGCACCACGCATCCTCGATGCCGGCTGCGGGACGGGAGAGGCGAGCTGGCGGCTCGCCGAGGCCTTCCCCGGCGCGACGCTTCTCGGCGTGGACGTTCTCGATGGCTCCCTGGGCCGGGCGCGGGAGAAGTCGGCGCGGTTCGGCGAGCGGGTTCGCTTCGAGAACCGGTCCATCTTCGAGCTGGGTCTCCCCTCCGCGTCCTTCGACCTCGTCGTCTGCCGCCACGTGCTCCAGTCGATCCCCCACGCCGAGCGGGCCATCGCCGAGCTGGTGCGGGCGACCCGGCCCGGCGGCACCGTGCACCTCGTCGCCGAGGACTACGGGATGATCTTCTTCCCGACCCGCCGCTTCGATCCGATGCGGCTCTGGCCCGAGGCTCCCAGGGCCTTCGGCGCCGCCACCGGGACCGACATGTTCATCGGCCGGCGCGCGCCCACCATCCTCGAGGGGCTCGGCCTCCGCGACGTCACGGTGGACTACGTGGCCGTGGACACGCTGCGGGTTCCACGCGAGACCTTCGCGCGCATCTGGCTGGCATGGCGCGACGGATACGCCGACACCATCGCCGGACACGTGGGGATGACGCCGGCCGAGGTGACGGCCCGCTTCGACGATCAGATCGAGACCATCCGCGATCCGGGGTCGTACGCCGCATGGCTGGTTCCGGTGGTGAGCGGAACCGTGCGGTGATGGATCAGCCGTCCCACGGGACGGTGTTCATCCGGATGAACTCGGCGACCTCGGCGCGCGCGGTCCTTCCTTCCGCCACGCCGAGGACGAGGTTCGCCAGCACCTCCGGATCGGACTCCAGCCAGAGGCCGTTCATGCCCAGGAAGGCGATGGACGCCGCGAGCCCGGTGCGCTTGTTCCCGTCCAGGAACGGGTGATTGCGAACCACGTGGAAGAGGTAGGCTGCCGCCATCTCCGGGAGGGTGCCGTGGAGGTACTCGCGGCCGAACGTCGCCCGAGGGGCGGCGAGAGCGGACTCGAGAAGCCCCAGGTCCCGAAGCCCCGTCGCGCCACCGTACCGATCGATCTGCTCGCCGTGAAGGGCCAGGACCTCGTCGAGGGACAGGAAGACGGGCTTCCGCCGCGAGGTCATTCGGCCAGCCGCTTGAACGTCCCCGCGTACCGATCGTGGGCCCGACCCATCACCTTCCGGAGCCGCTCGGTCCGCTTGATGGACCGGACCGGCGAGACCACGATGACGTCGCCGTCCGTCGAGATCTCGAGCGGGGTGGTCGCGTCGATCCCCGTCGCAGCGAGGATCTGGCGATCGAGGACGAGGGCGAGGCTGTTGCCGGTGCGCGCGAGCTTCTTGGGCATTGTACGAACAGAATAGCCGTTCTGTTCGTACGTGGCCAGGGGGCCAGGCAGCCGGCGTGCGGTGGCGCCTCACCTTGAACGCCGGGACAGGTCGCCCTAGTGCTTCGCCCCATGCATAGCGCCCTGCTTGTAGCCAAAGACGCGCCGTGCATCGGCGGTGGTGAACTGCCAATTGATGCGGCGTCTGCTGCTATTGGCGCGAAAGTTCCAGGAGC
>CAIQRS010000181.1 GCA_903874275.1 uncultured Anaeromyxobacter sp. | reverse complement strand
TCGCCTTCGACGTCGATGGGGCACCCGAGTACCGGCTCGCCAACATCATCGCCCAGCGGAGGGCCCGCCTGCTGCTGGCCTACCTCGACGACCTCTTCGCCTGAACCAGGAGAGACCCAAAGTGAAGAAGACCCTCCTCGCGGCCGCGCTGCTCGCCCTCGCCTCTCCGGCGCTCGCCCAGCAGCAGGTCCAGATCAAGCTCGGCACGCTGGCCCCCAACGGATCCACCTGGCACGAGCTCCTGAAGGAGATGGCGGTGCGGTGGGGCGAGGCCTCCAAGGACGGCGTGAAGCTGCGCATCTACGCCGGCGGGACCCAGGGCAACGAGGGGGAGATGGTCCGCAAGATGGCGGTGGGGCAGCTGCAGGGCGCCGCCGTCACCACGGTCGGCCTCCACGACATCGCCGCCGAGCCCCAGGCCCTCACCGTCCCGCTCATGTTCGACTCGGCCGCCGAGCTGCAGAAGGCCCTGCCCATCCTCGAGCCCAAGCTCGACGTGATCCTCGAGAAGAAGGGCTACGTGCCGCTCACCTGGGGCGCCATCGGGGCCATCAAGCTCTTCTGCACCAAGCCCTTCAAGACGCCGGCCGAGGCGGCCGGCGCCAAGATCTTCGCCTGGGAGGGCGACCCGGGCAGCGTCAAGGCCTGGAAGGCGGCGGGGTTCAACCCGGTGGTGCTCTCCTCCACCGACGTCATCACCTCGCTGCAGACCGGCATGATCGAGTGCATCCCCAACGTGCCGCTCTACGTCCTGACGGCGCGCCTCTTCGAGAAGGCGCCGTACATGATCGACGTGAACTGGGGCTGGCTGATCGGGGCCACCGTGGTGCGCAAGGACGCCTGGGAGAAGATCCCGGCCGACCTGCGCCCCAAGCTGCTCGCCATCGCCCGCGAGCTCGGCAAGAAGGTGGACGTCGAGGTGGCCCGGCTCAACACCGAGGCGGTCACCGCCATGGAGAAGCAGGGGCTCAAGGTGGTGAAGGTCGACGCCGCGGCCTGGCGGGTCATGGCCGAGAAGTCCTGGCCGGTGGTGCGCGGCGAGGTGGTTCCGGCGGCCTTCTTCGACGAGGTGAAGGCCCTCAGGGACGCGCAGCGGGCCGGGAAGAAGTAGCTTCAGTCCGCGGGGCCGCGGTCCGCGGCGAGGTCGGCCACGTCGCGGCGCACGTCCGCGCAGGCGAGGAGCAGGGTCAGGTGGCCGCGCGGGTAGCTGCGAAGCGGCGTGTTCCAGGCCCGGGCCAGCAGGGCGGCCCCGCCCACCGCGATGGCGTCGTGCAGCCCTCCGGCCACGAGGAGGCGCCCCGCCGTCGGGGTCAGGAGGGTGGGCGCGAGCCAGCCGAGCTGGCGGTCGAGCTCCTCCCCGCCCGGCACCGGCGCGCCGGCCCGCGCGGCCAGCGCGGCGTAGCGCCGGCCGATGGCCGTCTCCCGGAAGACCGCGGCCAGGTCGGCGGGGGGCGCCACCAGCGCCGCCGCGTCCACCCGCTCGGGCCCGGTGGCCGCCCAGGCCGCCACGAGCCCCCCCAGCGACAGCCCGACCAGGACCACCCGGCCGCCCTCGTCGCCGGCGCGCGCCAGGCAGCCCCGGACCTCGAGGACGGAGGTCCGGAGCAGGTCGCGGGTCCGCGCCAGGTCGGGGCCGACCATCCCCTCGCCGCTGCGCTCCCCGGGCGGCGTTCGCTCCAGGTGAAGCGGGGGCACCGGGATCCAGACCTCGAGTCCCGCCGCGGCGAGCGTCCGCACCCACCCCCGCAGGATCCCGGTGGAGCGGATCTTCCAGGGAGGCACGAGCACCGCGGTCCCGCGCCTCGCCCCGTGGGCGGGGCTCCTGCGCAGCGGCGGGAGCAGGAGGGGCGGCCCGGACGGGTCGAGGGGCAGGTCGGGTCCCGGCCTCCAGGGCGACGGGCGGCGCGCCACCCGGTCCTCGAAGGCCATGGCCACGCGGTCCACCAGGCGGTGGAGGGCCCCGCCGCGATTCCCCGCTCCGGTCCCCTCGGGCACGGAGGCGATGGTACGCCCCTCCCGGGCGGTTCACGAGGCCCGTCCGGGGACGAACCCGGGTGACGTTTGCCCGGAGCGCCCGGGACGGATAGAGAAGGGCACCGATGCCCCGCACCTCCGAAGCCGAGCGCGTCGCCGCTCCCGGGCGCTGTCCCGCACCGAAGGTGAAAATGCCGGAGCGGGGAACGTTCGTGGGCGTGGCCTGGAACGCCGCGCAGGGGGCCGGCAACCAGATCGTGGCCGCCCGGCTCCAGTGCGAGCCGGAACGGGTCCGCCTCTCCCGCCTGTGGCGCCCGTTCCAGCAGGCCCCCACCCGGCGCAACGTGATCGAGGGGATGGCCGGCTGGCTCGCCGAGGAGACCCGCGAGGCCGACCGCCGCCTCACCGTCGGCTTCGACTTTCCGTTCAGCCTGGCCGAGACCCACCTGCGCCAGCTGGGCGTCCTCCGGCAGGCCATCTCCGGGCCGGCCGCGCTGGGGAAGGCCCTCGCCGAGCGCTACCTGCCCCCCGGCGCCGACGTCGGCGCGGCGGCCGACGCGGTCCGCGCCGAGCTCGGGCGGGACCAGCCCCGCTCCGCCGACTGCTACCGCGCGGTGGTCCCGCTCCCCGGGCGGGCCACCAGCCTGCGCCGCGCCCTCCTCGGCGTGGTGGCGCTCTCCGGAGCCGACGCGGCCGTGCTCCCCTGGGACCGGCCCGAGGTGGGCAAGCCCACCGTGGTCGAGGTCCACCCGCCCCACGTCCCGCGGGTGCTGGCCGGGATCTGCGGCTACCGCGACGGCGAGGGGCAGGGGCGCCCCGCGCTGCGCGCCGCCATCCTGCGCACCCTCCGGAGCGTGGTCCACCTCCGCTTCGAGATGGAGGAGGCGGCCGAGATCGTGGGCGACGGCACGGGGGCCACCCTCGACGCCGTCCTGGGCGCGGTGGCGGCGGCGTCGGCGAGCCAGGGGCACTTCCACCAGGTTCCGCACGACGTCCCGCGCAGCGAGGGATGGATCTACTCGGTCCCCGAGGAACCGTGGCGGCGCTGAGCCGCAAGGCCCAGGTCGCGGCGCTCGAGGAGGTGCAGCGCGACATCCGGGCGCTTCGGATGCCGGGCTTCGCCGGGCCTCCGGTGCACGGCCCCCCGGTCCCCTCCCGCGTCTTCCTCCTCGGACAGGCTCCCGGGCCGCACGAGGCGAAGTTCGGGCGCCCCTTCGCCTGGACCGCCGGCAAGACCCTCTTCGCCTGGATGGCCCGGTCGTTCGGGGCCACCGAGGAGGAGTTCCGCGCCCGGGTCTACATGGCCGCGGTGGTGCGGGCCTTCCCCGGCAAGACCAGCGGCGGCGGCGACCGGGTTCCCTCGCCGGCCGAGATCGAGGCCAGCCGGGGCTTCCTGGCGCGCGAGGTGGCCATCCTGCGCCCGCGCCTGGTGCTGCCGGTGGGGAGGCTCGCCATCGAGCAGGTGCTGGGGCGCGGCCCGAAGCTCGACCAGGTGGTGGGCCGGATGATTCACCAGGAGTATCACGGACTGAAGGTGGACGTGATCCCGCTGCCCCATCCCAGCGGGGCCTCGACCTGGTTCAAGGTGGAGCCGGGCCGGACGCTGCTCGACGGCGCGCTGCACCGGCTGGCGAGCCACCCGGAGATCCGCCGCGCCTTTCCGTAGCGCTACACGCGCGCGCTATCCGCGCGCCTTCTCGGCCGCCTCGCGGATGCCCGAGATCGCCGCGCGGTAGTCGGGCGCTCCGAAGACCGCCGTGCCGGCCACGAAGGCGTTGGCGCCGGCCTCCGCCACCGCGCCCACCGTGGAGGCCTTGATCCCGCCGTCCACCTCGATGTCGAGCTCGAGGCCGCGCTCGTCGGCCATGCGCCGCAGCCGCCGCACCTTCTCGGTGACCGCCGGGATGTAGCTCTGGCCGCCGAAGCCCGGATTGACCGACATGAGGAGCACGAGCGAGACGTCGCCGAGGACGTACTCGAGCGCGTCGAGCGGCGTCCCGGGGTTGAGCACCACGCCGGCCCGGGCGCCCGCGGCGCGGATGGCCTGCAGGGTGCGGTGCAGGTGGGGCGATACCTCGGCGTGGACGGTCAGGATGTCGGCGCCGGCCTTCACGAAGGGCTCCACGTACCGCTCCGGCTCCACGATCATGAGGTGCACGTCCACCGGGAGCCGGGTGACCTTGCGCACCGCCTCGACCACCAGCGGGCCGATGGTGATGTTGGGCACGAACCGGCCGTCCATCACGTCGACGTGGATCCAGTCGGCGCCGGCGGCCTCGACGGCCCGCACCTCCTCGGCGAGCCGCCCGAAGTCGGCGGAGAGGATGGAGGGGGCGATGCGGATGGGCATCTTCATGGGGCCATCCTATTTCACCAGCCGCGCGGCGTAGAAGCCGTCGCCGCCGTGCAGGTCGGGGAGGGTGAGGAGGTCGCCCTCGGCGGTGAGGGCGTCCTCGGGGAAGCCCGGAGGCGCGGGGGCGCGGCGGACGGAACCGGCGAGCCGGGCCACCACCCCGGGCCCCTCGGCCCGGGAGAGGGAGCAGACCGAGTAGGTCACCGGCGCCCCGTCCCTGGCGTAGGCGAGCGCGTTTCGCAGGATGGCCTCCTGGAGGTCGGCGAAGCGGGGCAGGTCGGCGGCGGTGCGGCGAAGCTTCAGCTCGGGGTGGCGGCGCAGCGTGCCCAGCCCGGAGCAGGGCGCGTCCACCAGGACGGCGTCGAAGGTCGCGGCTTCCAGCCCGGGGATGGGCTTCGAGCCGTCGGCGCAGATCACCCGCACCGCCGGGAGCCCGCGCCGCTCCGCCTCGCGCCGCAGCGCATCGGCCTTGCGCGGGTGGATCTCCACCGCCACCACCTCGGACCCGGCCGGCAGGATCTCGGCGAGGTGGAAGGCCTTGCCTCCCGGAGCGGCGCAGAGGTCGAGGACGCGGAGCGGCCGGTCGCCGAGGCCACCCACCGCGAAGAGGGTGACGAGCTGGGCCGACTCGTCCTGCACCTGGAAGACGATTCCCGGGGCCGCCCGCGTCACCTGCTCCACCGAGCCCCCGCCTACCTCGACGCCGTGGGGCGAGCGCTGGGTGGCGCGCGCCTCGACCCCGCCCGCCCGGAGCGCGGCCAGGAGCTCGTCTCGCCGGGGCGAGCGCAGCACCAGCGGCGCCGGACGGTTCATGGCGGCGGCCAGCGAGCGGGCCCGCGCCTCGCCGAGCCAGGCGATCCACTCGGCGGCGAGCCAGCCCGGGAGCGACTCGGAGACGGCCAGGTTGGCCACCGGGTCGAGGTCGGCCGGGGGTGGGGAAGGGGGCGAGGGCGCCCGCGAGAGGGAGCGCAGGACGGCGTTCACGTAGCCGGCGGCGCGTCCGTGGTCCACCCCCTTGGCGAGCGCGACCGCCTCGCCGACCGCCGCGTGGGCCGGGGTGCGCAGGAAGAGGAGCTGGTAGGCGCCCAGGCGCAGCGCCACGCGCGCGGCCGGGTCCACCCGGTCGAGGGCGCGCTTCGAGTGGGGCGCCAGGGCGGCGTCGAGCTGCAGGGCGCGGCGAAGCGTCCCGTAGACGAGCTCCGTGGCCAGCGCCGACTCGCGCGGGTCGATGACGCCGGCCTGGTCGAGCGCCGCGTCGAGCGCGCGGGAGGCGTAGGCGCCGCCCTCCTCGACCCGGCGCAGGACCTCGAAGGCGATCTCCCTGGCGTTCACTGTCCGAGAACCGTGCCTTCCGGGAGCGGGTGGCCCATGAGGAAGTCGGCGGCCGGGACGCGCCGCTTCCCCTCCAGCTGGACCTCGGTGACGAGCAGGGACGAGCCCTCGCCGCAGCCCACCAGGATGCCCCCGGGGACGGCGCGGGCGGCGCCCGGGGCGAGCCCCGCGTCGCCCCCCGCGGCGGCGGCGTGGACCTTGAGCCCCCGCCCACCCAGGGAGGTGAACGAGCCCGGCCAGGGGCGGAAGCCCCGCATGCGGGCGGTGAGCCGCGCGGCCGGCATCCGGAAGTCGAGCCGGCCGTGATCCTTCTCGATCACCGGGGCGAGGGTGGCCCTGGCCCCGTCCTGCCGGACCGGGACCACCGCGCCCGCCTCGAGCAGGCGGAGCGTCTCGCAGAGCGCCGCGCCGCCCAGCGCCGCCAGGCGCGGGAAGAGGGCCTCGGCGTCGTCGTCGCCGATGGCGATGGCCCGCTGGAGGAGGATGTCGCCGGTGTCGAGCCCGGCGTCCATCTGCATGATGGTGACCCCGGTCTCGCCATCCCCCTCGGCGATGGCCCACTGGATGGGGGCCGCGCCCCGGTGGCGCGGGAGGAGCGAGGCGTGGACGTTCACCGCGCCCTGCGGGGCGAGCCCGAGCAGGTCCTCGCCGAGGATGCGCCCGTAGGCCACGACCACCAGCAGGTCGGGGGAGAGGGCGCCGAGCAGCCCGGCCAGCACGCCGTCCCGCACCTTGGTGGGCTGGAGCACCGGAACGGCGCGCTCCCGGGCCCAGCGCTTGGTGGCCGGTTCGTGCAGTTCCTGGTGGCGCCCGACCGGCTTGTCGGGCTGGGCCACGACGACGGCGATCTCGTGCCCCGCCGCGACCAGCGCGTCGAGGGCCGGGACGGCGAAGGCCGGCGTGCCGAGGAAGGCGATGCGCATGGCTAGCCCCCGCCCCGGCGCCCCTTGGCGCGCGCCGCGTCCCGCCCCTTCTGGCTGAAGGACGACGGGAGGACGTCGAAGGGGAGGAGCTTGGCCAGCAGCGGGAGCAGGACCATGCCCCCGGGAGCCGCGAAGATGGCCAGCGCCGGGACCGCCTTGGCGACGTCGATGAGCTGCTCCTTCACCTTGCGCCGCTCGGCGGCGTCGAGCGGCTGGCCAGCGGCCGCCTTGGCCAGCAGGGTCCCGAGCTCGCCGGTCTCCCGCAGCTCGAGGGCGATGGCGTCGAGGTTCTCGGTGATCACGGTGGCGACCTTGTCCACCATGCGCTCCCCGAACTCGTTCCACTCGTCGGTGAGCTCGCTCCACCCCGCATCCTCCGGGAGGCCGAAGGCCCGGAACCAGGCCTGGTGGTCGGCGTGGAAGGCGGCGGCCTCCACCTGCATGGACGCCAGCCGGTCGGGCGCGATGTCGGCGGCGCCGGCGAAGCGGGCCAGGTACTCGGCGCGGGGCGTGGACCCGGCGGGCATCCCCAGGGAGGCGAGGAGCAGCTGCTCGACCAGGAAGTGGCGCAGCCGGGGAGGCGTGTCGGCGACGATCTGCTCCGGCTCCCGCGGCGCGGCGGCGGCGGCGCGCGCGGCCTGGACCCGCTCCCGGTCGAGCCCGATGCGCTCCAGTTGCCGGGAGACCACCCGCCGGTCGGGGCGGGGGGCGAGCGGGTCGGCCGTGGCCAGGCCGGAGAGCGCCTCGACGAGCAGCAGCTCCTCGTCGCGGGCCTGCTCCAGGTCGGCGCCGGCAGCGCCGGGGTCGAGCTCGCCGGCCGGGAGGTAGTTCAGGGCCAGGCGCGCCATGAGCCGGCGCTGGATGGCGACCGTGCCGGCGTAGAGCGGGAGCCCCTTCCCGGGATCGCCGGGCGGGAAGTGCACCCGGAGCAGCCGCTGCCCCGCTCGGGCCAGGGTGCGCCGCACCTCGGCGGCGGAGGGGGGAACGCCCTTCCTGGGCGCGACCGCGAGGGCGCCGTCCACGTCGCCGGTTGCCGCGGCCAGGACGGTTGCGATCTCGGCGCGGCGGACGGCCGGATCGAAGGGAACCTCGAGGAGGGCGGCCAGGTCGAGGAGCATGACGAGGTGGCCGTCCACCGTGCCCACCGAGGTCTCGTCGTCCATGGACTGCCGGTCGAGCAGCCGGTGGCGCAGCGACCGGGCCACCAGCATGCGCGCGCGGGCCTCGGCGTCGGGCCCCTCCGGGTCGGCGTCGCGGAGCTCGCGGGGCAGGCGGCCGCGCACCACGGCGGGATCGTGCCCGTCGAGGTGCGCGTCGATGGCTGCCGAGAGCCAGTCCTTGGAGTCGAGGGGGCCGCCCATGAGACGCCGAGTGTACCGTGCGCCGGGGCGGCGCGGGACTCCACCTCCCGGACGGCCCTACTTGACCGCCTTCACCTTGGCCCGCTTGCCCTCCTCGGCCGGCTCCTCGGCCGGGACCGCCACCGGGGCGCGGTGGATGCCGAACTTCTCGAGCACCATGCCCTCGATCTTCTGGAGGATGGCGGGGTGCTCGCGCAGGAAGGTCTTGGCCTGCTCGCGCCCCTGGCCGATGCGCTCGCCGTCGAAGCTGTACCAGGCGCCGCTCTTCTCGACGATGTTCTCGTTCGAGGCCAGGTCGAGGAGGTCCCCCTCCTTGGAGATGCCCACGCCGTACATGATGTCGAACTCGACCTCCTTGAAGGGAGGCGCCACCTTGTTCTTCACCACCTTGACGCGGGTGCGGTTGCCGATGACCTGCTCGCCGTCCTTGATGGCGCCGATGCGCCGGATGTCGAGCCGCTGGGTGGCGTAGAACTTGAGCGCGTTGCCACCGGTGGTGGTCTCCGGGTTGCCGAACATCACGCCGATCTTCATGCGGATCTGGTTGATGAAGATGACGATGGTGGACGACTTGGAGATGGTGCCGGTGAGCTTGCGCAGCGCCTGGCTCATGAGCCGGGCCTGCACGCCCATGTGGGCGTCGCCCATCTCGCCCTCGAGCTCGGCGCGGGGCACGAGCGCCGCCACCGAGTCGATGACCAGCACGTCGATGGCGCCGGAGCGGACCAGGGTCTCGGTGATCTCCAGCGCCTGCTCGCCGGTGTCGGGCTGGGAGATGAGCAGGTCGTCGGTGCGGACGCCCAGCTTGCGGGCGTAGCCCACGTCGAGGGCGTGCTCGGCGTCCACGAAGGCGGCGATGCCCCCCTTCTTCTGGGCCTCGGCCACCGCATGGAGCGCCAGGGTGGTCTTGCCGGAGGACTCCGGCCCGTAGATCTCGATGATGCGGCCGCGCGGGAGGCCCCCCACGCCGAGCGCGATGTCGAGGGAGGTGGAACCCGTGGAGATGGCCTCCACGTCCTTCACCATCGCCTCCTCGTTGCCGAGGCGCATGATGGAACCCTTGCCGAAGGCCTTCTCGATGGAGGAGACCGCCAGCTCGATCGCCTTTTCCTTCTCCGGTGCCACGGGCATCTTCACCGCTCCTTGTCGGGGCGCGCCGCGCCCCCTCGTACGTCCGTTCGTTCGTTCCGACGACCCGCCTCATAGCAGGGGGGTCCGACAGCGGACCTGAACGGAAGAATACTGAACATCCGTACAAAGGCAAGGGAATGGACGGCAGGCCCAGGTTCACTCGACGGTGACGCTCTTGGCCAGGTTCCGCGGCTGGTCCACGTCGGTCCCCTTGAGATCGGCCACGTGGTAGGCCAGGAACTGGAGCGGCAGGATGGTGAGCAGGGGGGCGAGCAGCGGCGGGCTCTGCGGGACCACGAGCGCCACGGTGGCCAGGCTGGCGGCGTGGGTGTCCCCCTCGGCGACCACGGCGATGACCTGCCCGCCGCGGGCCCGCACCTCCTCGACGTTGCCCAGCGTCTTCTCGTAGCTCGGCTCCTTCACCGCCAGCACCACCACCGGCAGGTTCTCGTCGATGAGGGCGATGGGGCCGTGCTTCATCTCGCCGGCGGCGTAGCCCTCGGCGTGGATGTAGGAGATCTCCTTCAGCTTGAGGGCCCCCTCGAGCGCCACCGGGAACTGCGATCCGCGCCCCAGGAAGAGCACGTCCCGCGCCGCGGCGCAGCGCCTGGCCACCGGGAGGACGGTGGGCTCCTGCCGCAGCACGTGCTCCATCTGCGCCGGGATCTTCACCAGGGCCTCGAGCTGCTCCCGGGCCGCCTCGGCGGTGAGGGTCCCGCGCATCCTCCCGAGCCGCACCGCCAGCAGGAAGAGGGCCGCCAGCTGGGTGGTGAAGGCCTTGGTGGAGGCGACGCCGATCTCCGGCCCGGCGTGGGTGTAGAGGGTGCCCAGGCACTCGCGGGGGATGGCCGAGCCGAGCACGTTGCAGATGGCGTATGCCCGGGCGCCCCGCTTCTTGGCCTCCTTCACGGCGGCCAGCGTGTCGGCGGTCTCGCCCGACTGGGAGATGGCCAGCACGAAGGTCCGCGGGCCCACCACCGGGTCGCGGTGGCGGAACTCGCTGGCCAGCTCGACGTCCACCGCCAGCCGCGCCAGCTGCTCGATCATGAGCCGCCCGGAGAGGCCGGCGTGCCAGCTGGTGCCGCAGGCCACCACCACCCGGTCGATCTCCTTCACCCAGGCCGGGTCGAGATCCATCCCGTCGAGGACCACGTCCCCCTCCTCGAGGGAGATGCGGCCGCGGATGGTGTCGGTCACCGCCCGGGGCTGCTCGAAGATCTCCTTGTGCATGAAGTGCTTGTGGCCGTCCTTCTCGGCGGCCACCGCGCTCCACTCGATGCGGCGCGGGGGCCGGGTCACCGGGCTCCCGCTGGCGTCCTCGATGGCGATGCCCTCCGGGGTGAGGACGGCCAGCTCGCCCTCCTCCAGGTAGTTCACGATCCGTGTATGCTCGAGGATGGCCGGGACGTCGGAGGCCAGGAAGCTCTCCCCCTCGCCGTAGCCCACCACGAGCGGGCTGGCGTTCTTGGCGGCCACGATGGTGCGCGGCGACTTCTCCGAGACCACGGCGATGGCGTAGGTGCCGCGGACCTGGCCGAGCGCCTCGCGGACCGCCGCGCGCAGGTCGCCCCGGGCCGGCCTCTCGAGCGCGTCCGAGATGAGGTGCGCGAAGATCTCGGTGTCGGTCTCGGAGGAGAACTTGTGACCGCGCCCCTGCAGGGCGGCCTTCAGCTCCAGGTGATTCTCGATGATGCCGTTGTGCACCACCGCCACCCCGCCGAAGCGGTGCGGGTGGGCGTTCTCGTCGGAGGGACGGCCGTGGGTGGCCCAGCGGGTGTGGCCGATGCCGGTGCTCCCGGCCACCGGCTCTCCCTTGAGCCGCTCCACCAGGTTTTGCAGCTTGCCCTTGCTGCGCCGGATGTCGAGCCCGGCCGGACCCACCGCGGCGACGCCGGCCGAGTCGTATCCACGGTACTCGAGGCGGCGCAACCCTCCCACGATCAGGTCCACGCAGGGGCGAGGACCCACGTATCCAACGATTCCGCACATCGGTTAGGTTCCCTTTCCGGACTTCTTCATGGCCGCCCGCTTGCGGGCCCAGCCGTTCTTGTTCACCTGCCGTGCACGGCCCAGCGCCAGCGCGCCGGCGGCCACGTTCTCGGTCAGGGTCGATCCGGCGGCCAGGTAGGCCCCCTTGCCGATGGAGATGGGGGCCACCAGGATGGAGTCGGACCCCACGAAGACCCCATCGCCGATGCGGGTGGGGTGCTTCTTCTCGCCGTCGTAGTTGCAGGTGATGGTCCCGCATCCCACGTTCACGTCGGCTCCGATGGTGGCGTCTCCCAGGTAGGCGAGGTGGTTCGCCTTGGAGCGCTTGCCCATGGAGGTCTTCTTGAGCTCCACGAAGTTGCCCACATGGACTCCCTCGGCGAGCGAGGCCTCGGGGCGCAGCCGCGAGAAGGGCCCGACCCGGCAGCCGTCGCCCACCCGGGCACGGTCGAGGTGGCAGTAGGGCAGCATCTCCACGCGGTCGCCAACCACCGTGTCCGCGAGGATGCTCCCCTGGCCGATGACGCAGCCCGAGCCGATGCGGGTCGTCCCGCGCAGCCGCACGCTGGGCTCGATGATCGTATCCGGCCCGACCTCCACCCCGTCGTCGGCGTCGAACCGCTCCGGGTCCTCGAGCGTGACGCCCGACTTCATGAGCGCGGAGGCGATGCGCCGGGTCATGGCGCGGATGGCGAGCGACAGGTCCTCCAGGTCGTTCACCCCCTGGGCTTCCAGCGGGGAGACCCGCACCGCCACCGCCCCCGGGCCGTCGGCGGCCAGCGCCACCAGGTCGGTCAGGTAGAACTCGCGCTGGGCGTTCTTGGCGTCCACCTGCGCCAGCGTGGTCCAGAGGAACTCCGCGTCGGCGACGTAGAGGCCGGCGTTGACCTCGCGGATCTGCCGCTCCTCCGGCGTGGCGTCCTTCTCCTCGACGATGAGCGCCGGCCCCTTCCCGGGGGCGTGGACCACCCGCCCGTAGCCGGCCGGGTTCTCGAGGTCCATGGTGGCGAAGGCCAGCGACTGCGGGCCGGTGCGCGCGCCCACCACCGAGGCCAGCGTGTGGGTGGTGAGGAGCGGCGTGTCGCCCGAAAGGATCACCACCGGGCCGCGGTAGCCGCGCAGGGAGGCCTTGGCCGCCAGCACGGCGTGGGCGGTCCCGAGCTGCTTCTCCTGGCGGGCGAAGTGCAGCGGCGCGCCGGGCAGGGCGGCGCGGAGCGCGGCCTCCACCTCGTCCCCCTGGTGCCCGACCACCACCACCACCGGGTCGGCGCCGGCCTCGAGGGCCCGCTTCACCGGGAAGTAGACCATCGGCCGCCCGCACACCCGGTGCAGGACCTTGGCGCGCACCGTCTTCATGCGCGTGCCCTTCCCGGCGGCGAGGACGATGGCGGCGAGCGGGGAGCTTCCCTTCCGCTTCTTCGAGGGCGTTGGCATGCGGTCGAGGCTAGGTCCGCGGGGCCCGGGAATCAAGAACCGCCCCCCAGGTACCCTTCCGCCCGGTCGTGCTACCCATGGGGGCATGCCCGCCGCACCCCTCCTGGCAGCGCTCCTCCTCGCCCACGTGGCCGTCTCGCCACGCGGCGCCGTGGCCACCGCCCACCCGGCGGCGAGCGAGGCCGGGGCGGCCGTCCTGCGGGCCGGGGGGAACGCCGCCGACGCGGCCGTGGCCGCCGCCTTCGCCCTCTCGGTCGCCGAGCCGCAGAGCTCCGGGATCGGGGGGGGCGGCCTGGCCCTCGTCTACGTGGCCCAGGAGGACCGGGTGTACGCCGTGGATTTCCGCGAGACCGCCCCGGCGGCAGCCACGAAGGACATGTTCCTCGTGGACGGCAAGCCCGACCCGCTGCGTTCCCGCTGCGGCGGGCTCGCGGTGGCCGTCCCCGGCGCGGTGAAGGGCTACGCGGAGATCGCGCGCCGGTTCGGACGGAAGCCGCTCCCGCAGCTGGTCGCGCCGGCGGTGAAGCTGGCGCGGGAAGGGGTCCCGGTCGGGCGCCTCACCGCGCGCGCGGCGAGCGCCGAGCGGTCCTGCCTCCTCCAGGATCCCACCGGGGCTTCCACCTTCCTGGTCCGGGGCGAACCGCCCGTGCCCGGCAGCCTGCTGGTCCAGAAGGAGCTGGCGGCGACCCTTCGTCTCCTGGGGAAGGACCCGGAGGCCTTCTATCGCGGTCCGCTCGCCGAGCGGATCGCGGCGGCCGTCCGGGCCCGCGGCGGCCTGCTGACCGCCCGCGACCTGGCCGCCTACCGCACCCGGACCCGCGAGGTGCTGTGGGGCGAGTTCCGGGGGCACCGGGTGGCCACCTTCCCGCCGCCCTCGGCCGGCGGCGCCGTCGTCCTCGGCCTGCTCCGAGCGATGGAGGGGGAGCGGCCGGAGGACGCGGCCCGGCTCCCGGAGCGGTACCTCCACGTCTTCGTCGAGGCCGAGAAGCGGCTCTTCGAGAGGAGGGGCGACGCGCTGGCCGACCCGGACTTCGCGCCGGGCGCCGACGAGGTGGCCCGGGAGATGAGTTCGCAGGCCTTCGCGACCCGGTCGCGCGCGGCCATGGGGGAGCGCGCGACTCCGTCGGGGCCCCCTGGCGAGGTCCCGGACGGGCACACCACGCACGTGTCGGTCATCGACGCGGAGGGGAACGCGGTCGCGCTCACCACCACCGAGAACCTGTGGTTCGGGTCGGGCGTGGTGGTCCCGGGGACCGGCATCCTGCTCAACGACGAGATGGACGACTTCGACGCCGCCCCGGGCGCGCGCAACGCCTTCGGGCTCGAGGGTGGGGACCTGAACCTGCCGGCCCCGGGCAAGCGGCCCCTCTCCTCGATGTCGCCGACCCTGGTCTTCGGCCTGGACGGGAAGATCCTCCTCGCCGTGGGGTCGCCCGGGGGCAGCACGATCCCGTCCACCGTGGCCTGGGCCATCCTGCGCGCCATCGACGGAAGGATGGCGCTCGACCAGGCGCTGGGCACGCCCCGCATCCACCACCAGTGGAGGCCGGACGTGATCCTGGCCGAACCGGGCGCCCTCCAGGAAGCCACCCGGAAGGCCCTGGAGGCGCGCGGGCACCGGATCCAGGATCGGGCCGAGCCCTTCGGCAACCCGCAGGCCGTCCGGGTGGACCCCGCCACCGGCTGGCGGGAGGGGGCGAGCGAGTCACGCGGCGACGGCCGGGCCGCCGTGCCCTGATCGAGGTC
The DNA here is from genome assembly GCA_903874275.1 of uncultured Anaeromyxobacter sp. Lineage (GTDB taxonomy): Bacteria > Myxococcota > Myxococcia > Myxococcales > Anaeromyxobacteraceae > CAIOAK01. Next base: position 4,201 of record CAIQRS010000181.1, on the reverse strand, counting down.
CCGGGAGGGGCCGGTGGTCGAGGGTCCCACCTCGCATCCGGGCGTCGGGGTAGGGCCCCAAGAGAGAGCTCCACCGGGGCTGCCGCCGGAGGACGATGGCGCTCACATCGGTGCGCGCCGGGGGGTCACGCACGTCTTCCGGGAGGCGCGTGATGATGCGGAAATGGAGCCTGGTGGCGGTGCTGGCGGTCGGGTTCACGGGGTGCGGCTCGGGTTCGAGCGGCGCGCCCGCCGAGGCGCTGACCGAGTACGACTTCGCGGCCGACCCGGCGCTGCGGCTCGAGCCCGGCCAGGTCGGTGTGACCTTCCTCGAGCCGGCGGACGGAGAGGGTCCGGGGGCGATCGACACCGGGACCCGCGGCTCCGACGAGTTCCCGATCCGGGTCTCGACGCCCACCACGATCACCTACGCACTCGACGCGGCGAACCGGGCCAGCACGGTCGCCCAGGCGGAGATGAGGAGCGCGGACGGGACCGTCGCGTTCACGCTGACGCCCGGTTCGCCCACCGCAACGGTGAGCCTCGAGCCGGGTGACTACGGTCTGGTGGTCACGTCCGGCTACACCACGGCGCAGCAGCCGGACGCCGGTCCCCGGACCATCTTCCTCCGGGAGGGCAGGGCAGCGGGCTCCGCCGCCGCGACCTCGGCAGCCGCCTTCGAGCGAACCGTCACGCTGTTGACCGAGATCGCCTGCGCCGGCACCTGCAAGCTGGCCGGCGTGGACCTGCACGGGGCGAACCTGGCGGATGCACGGCTGAGCGGCGCGGACCTCTCGGGGGCGAACCTGAAGGGGGCGAACCTGACCTTCGCATCCCTCGACGGCGCGAACCTGGCCAAGGCGGACCTGTCGGGGGCGAACCTCTTCGCCTCGAACCTCCGGGGAAGCGCGCAGACGGGCGCCATCCTGACGGGCGCGGTCCTCGGGCTCGCCACGTGGATCGACGGGACGGTCTGCACGGACGGCTCGGTCGGCGCGTGCACGCCGAGAACGGGCCTGCCCGCCGCCCAGTGGACGATCTTCGTGTACGGCCACGGGGACCACAGCCTCACCGAGTCACTGGTCGTGGACATCTCCAAGATGGGGTCGGCCACCCTCGGCGCCGACGTGAACGTGCTCGTGGTGGCAGACTACTGTGCGGGCAACGCGTGCGCCGACCCCACCCGGGATGTCCTGGACCCCGCCGGGGGGAAGAAGGTGGCCCGCGGCACCCAGTTCCTCCGCATCCAGGGGGGCGACCAGAAGCCGGTGCTGGTGGGCACCATGCCGGAGGAGAACCTCGACGACCCGGCAGTGCTGCAGCGCTGGGCGGGCCTCGCGTTCAAGGCCTACCCGGCACGACGCCAGGCAGTCGTCCTGTGGGATCATGGAGCGTCCTGGGACGGCGGGTTCGGCGGGGACCGCGCGGACGGGACCGTCGCCAGGCCCGGGGCCATCCTCGCGCCGGAGCTCTCCACCCGGCTCGCGGCCGCGATGCGGGACGCCGGGCTGCCGCCGGACCGGAAGCTCGAGTTCGTCGGCTTCGACACCTGCCTCATGGCCGCGAACGAGGTGATCTGGGACTTCCGGAACGTGGCCAGGGTCTACATCGCCAACGCCGAGCTCGACTTCGGGTCGGGCTGGGCCTACGGCGAGATCCTCACCTGGATCGCCAGGTATCCGGAGGCCTCGGCGACGGAGGTCGGGTTGAAGGAGGTCGAGTACTGGGACAAGCTGCACCTCGCGAAGGACGCGGACGACCGGATCCTCCGCTCGCACGCGGCGTTCGACCTGTCGAAGGTGGGTCGGTACCAGGTGGACATGAAGGCGCTCGCCGATGCGCTCGTCGCCAGCGAGGTGATCTGGGGCGAGGCCGGCAGGATACGCGCGCGCACGCATCCGCAGTACGGGGCCCTGGGGGCCTCGATGGAGAGCAGCTACTACGACGCCGGCCAGTTCCTGACACTCCTCGGCCAGGCGTCGAGCGACGCCTCGGTGGCGGCGGCGGCCCGGAAGGCGGCAGGCTCGCTGGCGGACATGACGCTCGCCAAGGTGATGGGGACCGCGCGCACCTCGGCCGGACAGTCGGGCATGCACCTGGCGTTGAACCTCAAGGCACAGTGGTCGGAGGAGAACAGGGAGGGGTACGCGCGCCTGCCCTGGGACGCGGAGGTGCGCTGGAGCGCGGTCCTCGACCGGCTCGCCAAGATGGACAAGGGGACGGCCCCCGAGTTCGACGGGAGCAACGGAGTGGCCGCGGACGGGACGGCGTGGCTCAAGGTGAAGGCCACGTCCCCGGACGCGTTCGAGGGGCGCGCGTTCGTCGCCTGGATCGACGAGAGGCAGCACGACTTCCTCTCCGGGGTGATCTGGAGCGGCCCGTTGACGACCGGGACGGAGACCACCGCGACCTGGGACGGAAAGCTGCTCGTGCTGACGAACGGCGCCGATTGGGACTACGCCAACGTGGAACCCCTCGTCGTCACGCCGCAAGGGCCGGTGCTTTCCCGGATTCCGGTGCGGATCTCGGCGAAGGACGGGAGCAAGGCGCAGGACGCCTACGCGCTGGTGGACTCCCAGTCGGGCCTTCTCGTGGGCCTCCAGATCTGGGAGGGTTCCTGGTCGGTGAAGGACCTCGTCTACTTCAGGGACTGGCAGCTGGCGCCCATCCTGGCGTCCACCAGCGGCGAGTCGAGGCTGGTCGGAAAGAAGTTCACCATCCCCGACGCATCGGACGTGAGCGTGGCCGGACTGAAGACCGTGAAGCGCGCCCCCGGGAAGGGCACCTACAAGTTCGGTGTGAACGTCCGAGACGTCTGGGGCAACGAGAGCGGGAAGTGGGCGCAGAACCCGCTCATCGTCCCATGACCTCGTCCCGCCGCATGCTCCTCGCGCTTGCGGCCGGCGTCGTCGCCACCGGCGCGATCCTCGTCCTTCGGTCGGATCCCGGGGATCCGGCCGGCCAGGAGGGCATCCGGGCGCTCGCGTCGCCACCCGTCGCGGTCCTCCCCGCCGCCGGTCCGGAAGGGCAAGCCCCCGGGGTCGCGGACGGCCCGTCGTCGCCTGCCGTTCCCGGTCCAGGCACGGCCCCGGTGCCACCCTCGGCGGCCGAGGCGGGAGACCGGGCGGTCGCCCGGGCCCGGAACCTCCAGCACCCGGCCAGCACCCGGGTCCTCGACGAGCTCGGCAGGTACACGGAGAAGGAGCTCGACCTCCGGGCCCGCATCGCGCGGTCGACCGGACGGCCACCGCGCCCCGCGGTGGACCAGCTCCTCGCACTGCGGCGGGCCGGCGCGTCCCGGGAGCAGCTCCTGGCCTTCACCGACAGGGAGCTCGCCTCGTCCCCTGCCCTGCATGCGACCGTCCGGGAGTGGATCGCGACGACGGACTAGACTCGGGGGGTGCTCTTCGACGCCCACCTGCGCGGCGACGCCCTCTCCACCCGGGACGTGGCCGACCTGCGCTTCTTCGGCGTGGTGGGAGCGCTCTGGCCGCTGGCCGGCCGCGGCGGCCCGGTCGGCGCCGCCGACCTGCGGCGAGGCTGGGAGGAGGCTTCACTCGGGGTGACGAGGCTGCGCCGGGCCGGCCTGGGCATCTTCGCGGCGCTCTCCATCCCGCCCGGGCGGATCCCGGCCCGCGGCGCCGAGGCCCTGCTGGCCGAGCTTCCGGAGTGGCTCTCGCGGAGGGGCGTGGCCGCCCTCGGCCCCGTCGGCCCGGGGGGCGGATCCCCGCGCGAGGAGGAGCTCTTCTCCCGCCAGCTCGAGATGGCCGCCCTGCTGCGTCGCCCGGTGCTCCTGGCCGCGCCGGCCCGCGACCCGGTGCGGGCCACCCGCCGGGCGGTGGCGGTGCTGCGGGAGAGCGGCGTGGCGCCGGAGCGGGTGCTGGTGGACGGGGCCGACGCCCGCACCGTCCGCATCCTGCGGGCCGTGGGCTACTGCGCGGTGCTCTCCCTCTCCACCGGCCCGGGCGCCCTCGACGACGCGGCCCGCCTGGTCCGGTCGCTGGGGCCCGAGGGCATCGCGCTGGCCTCGCACGCCGGCGACGGGACGGGGGACCTGCTGGCCCTGCCGCGCGCCGCCGATCGCATGGCGCGCCTGGGCCTGTCCGGGGCGGTCATCCGCCGCGTGTGCGGGAGGAACGCGCTCGCGGCGCTGGGGCTCGAGCCGGCCGGGCTGCGGAGCGCGGCCGCACCCATCGCCCGGTCCGCCCGCCGGACTTCTCGA
>CAIQRS010000180.1 GCA_903874275.1 uncultured Anaeromyxobacter sp. | reverse complement strand
CGGAAGCGGCCGGATCGACCACACCGAAGGACTGTAATCGAACGACTACAGTCGGTCAAGCTCCGGGGTCCTCGTGATCCCGGAGACGGTTGCCTGAGTGGTTCTTGCGCCGGCTGAAGCCGGCGCTGCTCAGACCCACGCGTTGTTCATCACCTCCCCGAGGCCGCCGGCCCCGGGGACGATGTAGTCGTGGTCGTTCAAGCCGGATCGGAACGCGCGGCGAGAGCTCGAAGGGCTGCGAGCAGCGGCGGCAGGTCCTCCCGCACGGTCTGCCAGAGGACCTTCACGTCGACTCCAAAGTACTCGTGCGCGACCTGGTTCCGCATCCCACGGATGTCGGGCCAGGGAATCTCGGGCGCCAGCCTGGGACCCACGTCCTTCAGTGCATTGGCCGCCTCGCCGATGACGACGATCGCGTAGCTGACGGCATCGACCGTCCTTTGGTCGGCGGCAAACTGCTCGAAGGTGAGCCCGTGGACGTACCCGCGGGCGCGCTCGGCGGCCGCGATCATGTCGCCGAGCCGGACCTGCCATTCTCTAGGCGGCACGCACGGCCTCACCGTAGATCCGGTCACGGAATTCCGGGCGGATCATTCCGGGCGTGGCCAGGTCGATGCTGCAGCCGAGGAGCCGCTCGAGCTCGTGCTGGACCCGGGCAAGACCGAGGTAGCCGACAGGGTGGTCGAACTCGGCGATGAGGTCGAGGTCGCTGTCGGGCTGGGCCTGATCGCGGGCGACGGAACCGAAGAGGAGGAGCGAGCTGATTCCGAGCCGGCGAAGGTCGTCCCGGTGGGAGGCGAAGAACTCGATGGCATCGGCACGACGCACGATCGGATTGTAGGCCCCGGCGCGCGGGAGTGGAAGCAGGGCTGGCCGGAGAGCCGGGGCGGGAGCTTCGTGATCCCGGAGACCGTTCCGTGAGTGGTTCTTGCGCCGGCTGAAGCCGGCGCTGCTACACCCACGCGTTGTTCATCACCTCGCCGAGGCCGCCGGCCCCGGGGACGATGTAGTCGTGGTCGTTCAGCCCCTTCTCCTCGTCCCAGTACGTCCCGGGCGCCGTCCCCTTCACCTTCTCCGGCGAGAGGCCGCGGTCGAGCCGCACCGCGTAGACCACCATCTCCGGGTGGTCCTTCCGCATGCGCTTCAGGTACTCGGGCGTGACCACGAGGTGCAGCGCGATGATCTTCCGCGGCGTGCCCGGCACCTTCTTCTTGTAGGTGTCGAGCGCCATCGAGAGGGACGACCCGGTCGCCCCCATGGGATCGGGGAAGAGCAGGAAGGCCCCGTCCACGTCTCCGCCGATCTTCATCCCGCCGATGCCGGCCCCCACCACCTGCTCGGCGTCGCCCAGCATGCGGCTCATGATGATGTGGTCCTGCCGGACCAGCCTGGGGATGAGCACCGTGTTGAGCATGTCGTACACGGTGTGTGAAGGCACGGCGCCGGCCCGGGCGATGTTCACGGTGACCGCGCGGGTGTTGGGCTCCAGCGTCTGGCCGCGCCACACGCCCTCGGGGGTGTGGTCGATCATCCGGGTGGGAACCTCGACCACCCGCCGCGGGAACTCGGCGTTCACCACCACCCGCGCCAGGCTGCGGTAGATGTCCACCACCAGGTTGTTCACCGTGGGCTGCTCGGTCTCCTTGGCCGCGAGCTTGGCGAGCAGGTCGAGCAGGAACGGATCGGCGAGCAGGTGGACGTTGGCCCCGTAGCGATGCTCGATCTCGGGGACGCGGTACGGGACGCTGTCGTAGAGGGTGTCGCGCACGGGCGCACTCTGCCCGGGGGCGCGGAGGGGCGCAAGGCGCTAGAGTCGTCGGGATGAGGTTCTCCATCTCCCACCCGACCCGCCTCGATTTCGGGATCGGCTGCGGGGTCGCCATCGCCCTCGTGGACAACTTCGCCAGCGGGGGTGAGGTGAGCCCGGTGGTCGTGGTCGCCCTGCTGCTCGCGGCGTCGGCGGCCATCGGCGCGCTCTGGGGCTTTTCGGGGTGGCCGGCCGCGCTCATCGTCTGGGCCGCCGTGCCCGCACCCCACGTGGTCAAGCTGGCCATCGGCCTGGCCGATACGCTGCACCCGAACACCTGGGCCTCGATCGTCCAGCTGGCGGGGTTCACCGGCTTCGTCGTCGCCATCGGAGCCGGGGGCGGGGCCCTCCTCCGCGCCGGGCTGGCGGGCGGGAGGGGCAGGGGCGTGCAGCGGTAGGTGTCACCCCGGCGGCAACTTCCGCGCCGCCCGCATCCGCGCCATCCTCCGCGCCCCCGAGCGGCGCAGGAAGGGCAGGATCCAGAGCATCAGCCGCGGGAAGGCGGCGGCGATCCGCGCCAGCAGCCCGCCGCCGGCCGGAACCATGACCTCCGCCGCGCCCGTGCGAAGGGCGCGGAGCACCGCCCGCGCCACCGCGTCGGGGTGCAGGGGCGCGTTCGCGAAGGAGAGGGACGCCTCGTCGTGGCCGAGCTCCTGCGCGAGCTGCGCGGTGTCCGTCGAATCCGGGCTCACCACCGAGACGGTCACGCCGCTGCCCGCGAGCTCGGCCCGCAGCGAGAAGGAGAGCTGCCGGATCCCGGCCTTCGTGGCCGCGTAGGCCGCCTCGAAGGGCATCGGCACGAGCCCCCCCAGCGACGCGACGTGGACGATCGCGCCGCGGCTCGCGTGCAGGGCCGGCAGCGCCGCGCGGGTTCCGAGCAATGGGCCGGTGAGGTTCGTGTCCACGACCGCGCGCAGCGCGGCTGGCGTGCGCGACCCGAGCGTCCCGACCTCCAGCGTCCCCGCGCAGTGCACGAGCACGTCGAGCCCGCCGAGCTCCTCGAGGATGGCCGCGATCGCCCGGTCCCATCCCGCATCGTCTCGCACGTCGAGGGGGACGACCATGGCCGCGCCACCGGGAAGCTCGACCGCCCGCAGCGCCGCCTCGTTCCGCCCGGCGACCACGACCCGCGCACCCTGGCCAGCGAGCGCCCGGGCCACCGCCTGGCCGATCCCGCCGGCTGCCCCGGTGACCAGCGCGACCCTTCCCCGGAGCGAGGGACCCATGGAGGCTTCAGCGGAAGAGGTAGCGCAGCGCCACGACGCCGATGAGCGCGAAGGCGAGGGTCACCTTGAGCACGCTTCCCACCACGAAGCCCAGGAAGGCCCCCACCCCCGCCTTGAGGGCCCGCTCGAAGTTCGGGTCCTTGGCGTACTCGAAGGCGAGCGCCCCCACCGCGGGCCCGAGGATGATGCCGGGCAACCCCAGGAAGAGCCCCACCACGAGCCCGACGGCCGAGCCGATGACAGCCCACTTCGAGGCGCCGAAGGCCTTGGCCCCGAGGATGCTCGCGACCCAGTCCACCGCGGTGATGGCGAGCCCCATCCCCCCCGCGAAGGCCACCGTACCCCACCCCAGGATGACGAAGTCGCCGGCCCAGGCCAGCGCGACGACGCCGGCGACGAGCAGCACCGCGCCGGGGAGGATCGGCAGCACGAGCCCGGCCACCCCCGCCGCGAGGAGCACGACACCGGCGACGTAGAGCGCGATCGACATGGTTCCCGTTGTCCCAGAGTCCAGGCCCTGGGCGCAACCCGGAGGAGGTCGGCTAGAGTCCTCCCGTGCCCGACCGCTCCATCGCCCGCCTGCGCACCCTCCCCTGGGATGCGCTCGCCGGCCTGGCCCCCGCGCTCGAGGCGTCGCTCCGCGAGGTGCTCGCCGGCGCGGCCGCCGAACGGGTGCTCGACCGCTTCCTCCGCTCCCGGCGCGACCTCGACGGGCGGGGCCGGCAGGCCGCCGCCGAGGCGATCTTCGGGGTCGGTCTCTGGCGCCGCCGTCTCCGCTTCCACGCCGGCGACGCGGCCCCACCGCTCCTGCTCCTCGCCTCCCTGCTGCGGGACCTCTCCGGTCGAGACGACGCCGAGCGGCTCTGCGCCCTCCCCTCCGGCGCGCTGCCGCCACCCGTCGCGCCGCCCACGGAGCTCGCGACCCGCCACTCCCTGCCCGACTGGCTCGCCGCCATCCTGGTCCGCGAGGTGGGCGACGAGGCTCCGCTCCTCGCCGACGCGCTCTCCCTCCCCGGCCCCGTGTTCCTGCGGGTGAACCGCGCCCGGATCGCGCCGGAGGCGCTGGCCGCCCGCCTGGCCGCGGAGGGGATCGAGACCCGGCCCACCCGCCTCGCCCCGGACGGCCTGGAGGTGCTCTCCCCCCGCCCCAACCTGCTCGCCCTCCCGGCTTACCGGGAAGGGCTGCTCGAGGTGCAGGACGAGGGGAGCCAGCTCGTCGGCGAGGCCGTGGGGGCGCTTCCCGGCGAGACGGTGCTCGACCTCTGCGCCGGCGCCGGGGGGAAGACCCTGCAGCTGGCCGCGGCGGTCGGTCCGACCGGAGCGGTCCACGCCTGCGACCCGGACGCGGCCCGCCTCGCCCGCCTGCGCACCCGGGCCGGGCGCGCCGGGGCGGCCGTGACCATCCACGGTCCGGAGGCTCCCGGGGGGCTGCTCGCCGACCGGGTCCTGGTGGACGCCCCCTGCTCCGAGCTGGGCACGCTCCGCCGGGGCCCGGACCTGCGCTTCCGCATCGACCCGGCGTCGTTCGCCGCGCTTCCCGCGCTCCAGCTCTCGATCCTGGAGCGGGCCGCCGGCCACGTCCGATCCGGGGGCCGCCTGGTCTACGCCACCTGCACGCTGCGCCGCGAGGAGGACGAGGAGGTGGCGCGGGCCTTCGAGGAGCGCTGGCCTGACTTCACCAGGGGTGACTCACCCCTGCGCCTCTGGCCCCACCGTCACGGCACCGACGGCTTCTTCGCCGCGTCCTGGGCGAGGTCCCGGGCGAAGGAGCGCACGTCCTCCTCGGTGGTGTCCCAGGAGCACATGAGCCGCGCCCCGCCCCAGCCGATGAAGTCGTAGAAGTGCCAGCCGCGCGCGTGCATGGCGTCGCGGACGGCCGGCGCGAGCCTGAGGAAGATGCTGTTGGCCTGCCTGGGGTAGAGCACCTCGACGCCGGGGAGGTCCTTCACGAGCCCGTGCAGCAGTTCGGCCATGGCGTTGGCGTGGCGGGCGTTGCGCAGCCAGGCGCCCCCCTCCAGCATGCCCACCCATGGCGCGGCCAGGAAGCGCATCTTGGAGGACAGCTGCCCCGCCTGCTTGCACCGGTAGTCGAACTCGCGGGCCAGGTTCCGGTCGAAGAAGACCACCGCGTCGCCCACCGCCATGCCGTTCTTCGTCCCCCCGAAGCAGAGCACGTCCACCCCGGCCTGCCAGGTGATCTCCTTGGGCGCGCAGCCGAGCGACGCCACCGCGTTCGCGAAGCGGGCGCCGTCCATGTGGATGCGCAGGTCGTGGGTCTTGGCCCGGGCCCAGATGGCCTTCAGCTCGTCGGGCGCGTAGACCGTCCCGAGCTCGGTGGCCTGGGTGAGGCTCACCACCCGCGGCTTGGGGTAGTGGTTGTCGGTGCGGCGCCGCACCGCCCAGTCCACCGCGGCGGGGTCGATCTTGCCGAGCTTGCCCTCGACGGTGAGGACCTTGGTGCCGTTGGAGAAGAACTCGGGGGCGCCGCACTCGTCGGTCTCGACGTGGGCGGTCTCGCTGCAGACGATGGAGTGGTAGCTCTGGCACATCGAGGCCAGCGCCAGCGAGTTGGCCGCGGTGCCGTTGAAGACGAAGAAGACCTCGCAGTCGGTCTCGAAGAGCTCGCGCAGCAGGTCCGCCGCCCGGGCCGTCCAGGGGTCGTCGCCGTAGGACTGCACGTGCCCCGCGTTGGCGCGGGCCATCGCCTCCCAGGCCTCGGGGCAGATGCCTGCGTAGTTGTCGCTCGCGAACTGCCGCCGCCCGTCCGGTGTCGTGCTCATGGGCGGCGGATTGTAACCGCGCCGCGCCCCTCCGGCCTATTTCGTCCCGGCGGCGGCGTCGGCGACGGCGGTCCGCACCTGGTCGGGCGTGTACGGCTTCTGCAGGACCCAGGTCCCGGCCACCGAGAGGGACGGATCGCTCTCGACCGTGAAGCCGGAGGAGAGGATGGCCCGGACGTCCGGGTTCAGCTCGCGCATGCGGCGGAGCACCTCGCGGCCGTCGACGTCGGGCATCATGACGTCGAGCACCACCACGTCGAGCTCCTTCCAGTGCGCGCTGTAGAGGTCGATGGCCTCCTGGCCGCACTCGGCCAGCGTCACCAGGTGGCCGTCCCGCTCCAGGATCCTTTGCAGCGCCCGGCGCACGACCTTCTCGTCGTCCACGACGAGGACGCGGGGCCGGGAACCCGGGACAGGCGTCGAAACCTCTGGCATCCCCGAATCCTACGCGGAGAGGGGCCGCGGGGGAACTTCACTTCCGGGTGCCCCCCGCCGACGGCCATCCCTTCCTGGCGATCCGCCAGGCCGCATAGGCGAACGCCGGGGCGGCGAGGACGTCCACCGCGTAGTGGACGTGCTGCACCAGGACGAGGAGGGCCACGCTCACGGTGCAGGCCAGGAAGAAGGCCTTGGCGGGCCGCCCGGGAACGGCGAGGAAGAGCAGGAACATCGTGGAGGTGTGGCCGGAGAAGAAGAGGTCGCGGGTGAGCGGAAGGGAGGCACCCCCGAAGATCTGCACCAGCGGGTCCTCGAGCACGATCATCCCGGGAGGGGGGTCGAGCGGGGTGGCCCACATCACGACGATCCGGAGCAGCGCCATCACGACGTAGGCCTGCACGCCCAGGAGGAGGCGCACCGGCATCCGGACCAGGAGGGAGACCGCGAGCAGGATGCCCACGTAGATCAGGGTGAAGATGGGCCAGGTGACGTCGCGGGGGGCGAGCAGCGCCAGCACCGGGTCGGCCAGGACCGCGCCCGGCCTCCGCTCCACCCACTTCACCAGCGCGGCCAGCGCGGAGAGCGTGGCCACGAGCGCCGGCGGGGTGAGCAGCAGCCGAAAGCGGAACCCTGGATCGGCCCAGGCCCGGCGCCAGGTGGCGTCGAAGGGGAGGGATGGCATGCCGGACGGGGCTACTTCTGCTCCACCTGACGGTCGCGGAAGGCGAGCTGGCCGAGCAGGGCCGAGATCTCCGGGTCGCGCGGCGAGAGCTGGAGGCCCCGGCGCAGCAGCCCGATGGCGGTCGAGATCTCTCCCATCGAGACCGCGGAGACGGCCAGGTCGAAGCACTCCTGGGCCTCCGGGCTGCGGACCACCGGGGGGCGTGACGGTGCGGCGGGGGCTGGGGGAGTGGCCCGGGCGGGAGCCGCGGGAGCGGCCCGGACGGGAACCGCCACCGGTGGGGCGGCCGCAGGAACCGGCGGGGCCGGAGGCGCGGCAGGCGCCCGCGCGGGCTGCCGCTCGCCACCCTGGGACTCGAAGTCGGCGAGCGCCGCCTTCCACTTCCAGGCCGGGGCCGCCTCGCCGAGGGAGAGGGTGATGACCTTCTGCTCCAGCAGCGCGTAGACCATCCGCGCCACCTGGGTCGCGGTGAAGGGACCCTTGCGGACCAGGTTGGCGATGGTGATCCCGTCGCCGAGCGCCCTGAGGAGGCCCACCTCGTCCGGACCGAAGTCGAAGATGAACTGCGGAGGCGGCCGGAGGAAGAGCTTCGTCTCCATGGGGAGCCGCTCGGGCAGCCTCCGCATCGCCCCCTCGATGCCGGGCTGGCTGGAAAGCAGCTTCTTGAACCACGCCGAGGGATCCCCGTCGGGCTGCCGCTCGGCGAAGACGATCCCCGCGCGGATGCGCCCCTGGTCGGCCACCCAGGCCACCGATCCGAAGACCGAGAGCGGAGGAGGGAGGTTCGGGACCTCGATGACCAGCTTGGCCACCGAGCCGACCTGGAGGAGACGGGGAGTGACGATCTGGCAACCGGTGGCCGAGATGTCGAAGGTCTCCGCGGACCACCCGGCGCCCGCGTGGCTCACCACCACGCGGTACCTGGCCTGGACCCTCGGAAACTTGCGCGGATTTTGGACGAAGGCACCGACGCTCGACACGAAGACGCTCCCCTCGGTCCCGGGACACTAGCAGGCCGCTGCGATGGCCCGCCAGAGGAACGGTCCGCTACCTGTAGGTACGAACCGTTTCGAAGATGAAGGCCGTGAAGAGGGCGACCATCATCACCGCCACCGTGCCCCCGACGACGAGCCCGCCGATGACCAGGGCCCGCCCCGCCGGCGACTTCGGGAGATCGATCTCCGTCTTGATGAGGCGGCGGGCAGGACGCATGTTGCGAAATGTAGCGCCTCCCATCGTGGAGCGCCCCCCAAAACGGCACCCCCGATCGGGGTTGACACCCCAGTCCCGGGCTGGCCAGTCTGGCCCCCCATGCCCCTCTTCCGGCGCCCCGACGGGGACCTGGTCCGGGACCTCCCCCCGGTGCGCGGGATCGTCCCCTATCTCATGCGGCGTCGGAACGAGAGCGCCGTCTACCACGAGGCCCTCTACGACGTCGGCCGCGCCCGGAGCTGGCTCCGGGCCTACAACCGCTCCCACCAGCACCGGGCCACCCTCTTCCAGCTGGTCCTCTACGCGTCGGCGCGGGCCCTCCACCTCCGCCCTGGCCTGAACCGCTTCACCTCCGGCGGCCGGGTCTACCAGCGTCGCGAGGTCTCCATCGCCTTCGCGGCCAAGAAGGAGATGCGCGACCCCGCCCCCTTCGCCACGGTGAAGCTCCGCTTCGCCGCCGAGGAGCACTTCGAGGAGACGGTCCGGAGGCTGGCCGAGTCGGTGGACGAGGGGCGCTTCGCCCCGGGGCGGCGCATCGACGAGGAGGCGGCGCTGCTCATGCGGTTGCCCGGCTTCGCGGTGTCGGGGCTGACGGCGCTGGCCGGCTGGCTCGACCGCTGGAACCTGCTCCCCGGCTTCCTGATGCGGGACGACCCGTTCTTCGCGAGCCTCTTCCTGGCCAACCTGGGGTCGGTCGGGCTCTCCGACACCTTTCACCATCTGTACGAGTACGGGACGGTGAGCATCTTCGGGGTGGTGGGGACGGTGCGCCCGACGGTGGTCCCGGTGCGGGGCGGGACCGAGGTGCGGGAGATGCTCTCGGTGCGCTGGACCCTCGACGAGCGGGTGAACGACGGCTTCTACGCCGGCCGCTCCCTGCGCATCGCCCAGGACGTGATCGAGGACCCGGAGCGGTTCCTCGGGCCGCCCGGCGCGGCGGTGCTGCCCACCCCCGAGGCCTGGGACGCCCTGCGCGCGCGGTGCGACGCGGCCGGTTAGAGTCGGTGCGTGCGCAGACCGCTCGCCATCCCCATCCTGCTCTCCGCGGCCCTCTGCGCCTGCCAGCGGCCTCCCCCGGCCACCCGCGGGATCCCCCCCGCCGCCGCCGACGGCGTGCGCCGCTGGCTCGCCGGGGCCACCCCCGACGGCACGCCGGCCACGCCGCGCCCCCCGGTGGACCGGGGCTTCCTGGCGCTGGGCGCGGAGGTCTACCGGCTCCGCTGCATCCCCTGCCACGGGGTGAACGGCAACGGCAAGGGCATCCACGCCGCGCGCCTCTCCGTCCCGTCCCGCGACTTCACCAGGGGTGTATACGAGTTCCGCTCCACCCCGACCGGCACCCTGCCCACCGACCTGGACCTCTTCCGCACCGTCTCCCGGGGCGTGCACGGCACGGCCATGATCCCCTGGAACTGGCTCGGGGACGCCGAGCGCTGGGCGGTGGTGGAGCACGTGAAGTCCTTCTCGCCGCGCTTCCGGGAGGAGGGGGCGGGAGATCCGGTGCTGGTCCCGCCGGCGCCGGACGAGACCCCTGCGCTCGTCGCGCTCGGGGCGACAGCCTGGGTCCGGAACGGGTGCGGGAAGTGCCACGGGGAGACCGGCGAGGGGGACGGACCCTCGGCCGCGACGCTGCGCCGCGACGGGGGCTCCCCCGTCCGGCCGCTGCCCTTCTCGGCCGGGCGCTTCCTGCGCGGGAACTCGATGGAAGACCTCTGGATCACGCTCGCCACCGGCCTCGACGGGACCCCGATGCCGTCCTACGCCGCCGTTCCCCCGGAGGAGCTCTGGGCGCTCTCGGCCTGGGTCCGCGACCGGGCCGGGCTCGCCGGCGCCCCGCCCGGCCGGGCGCTCCCTCCCGACGCCGACGAGCAGCTGGGCTGGCGCATCGACATCGAGGAGCGGTGACGGCCCCTTCCCACTAGCATCGGTGGGCCTCATTTCTCGAAGGGGATGACACGATGCAGATCCAGACACCCACGGGGCGCTGCCGGATGGCCGTTCTCGGCGCCCTCGTCGCAGTGCTCCAGCTCGCCGCTGCGCCCGCGCGGGCCGACGACCCCAAGTTCGCCTACGGAAAGGCCGGGGAGGTCACGAAGCTCCCGCCCTGGGCGGCCTCGGTGACGGCCGGCTTCGGCATGACCACGGGAAACGCCCAGAGCGTCAACTTCACCGGCGCGGGGATGGTCTCGCACCGCTTCGGGGACAGCGACCTCCTGGCCTTCGACGCCACGGTCGCCTTCCAGCGCAGCACCGTGCAGACCGCCACCGACCTCAACGCCGACGGGGTGATCACTCCCAACGAGGTCCTGGACATCACCCAGTCGGTCTCCGAGGCCTGGGGCACGCGGCTCCGCTACGACCACTTCTTCGACCCGGTGAACGGCGTGTACGGCCTGGTCCTCGCGGGCGGCGACATCCCGGCGGGCAAGCAGTTCGTGGGCAGCGCGCAAGCCGGCTACTCACGCGCCCTCCTCCGGACTGCCACGAGCGAACTCGTCGGCGAGGTCGGTCTCGACTACTCGTACCAGCGGTACGTGGTGGGCGACCCGAACTCCATCAACTTCGCCGCGATCCGCGCCTTCCTGGGCTACGTGGGGAACCCGACCGCCGACCTCTCCTACAACGCCAGCATCGAGTACCTCGGCAACCTGAGCGAGCAGAACACCCCCACCGGTCGCGTCGGCGCGTTCGGCGACAACCGGGCGGTGGGCAAGGTCGGCGTGACCTGGAAGATCTTCGGCGACGGCAGCATGGGCTTCCGCTTCCGCGCCCTCTACGACTCCGCGCCGGCGCCCAAGCCCCCTCCCGCCGGGTTCTCCTGGGCGCCCGGCTACCAGCCGCTCGCCAACCCCTGGGACACCTTCACGGAACTGGTCGTCGTCTACAAGCTGATGTGACCCGGCCCGTTTCCCTGTTGCATCGGCTGCCGCATCGCGTCAAAGTATTGATTCTCGAATCAGGAGGATCCCGTGCCCGACCGGAAAACCGCCAGCTACGTCCAGTCCCTCTGCATGGGGGAGATCGAGGAAGAGATCATCATCCCCTTCCCGGAGATGGCCGAAGGGGAGAAGGAGACGCTCGGCCAGGTGCTGGCCTCGGTGCGGCAACTGCTCGGAGGGCGCGAGAAGGAGTTCCGGGAGTGGGACGCGAAGGCCGAGATGCCCGGCGCCTTCCTCGAGGAGCTGCGCCAGTTCGGCCTCTTCGGCCTCGTCATCCCGGAGGCCCACGGCGGCATGGGGTTCGGCTCCACCTCCTACTCCCGCGTCCTCCAGGAGATCGCCAAGTTCGACGGCTCGGTGGCCCTCACCGTGGGTGCCCATAGCTCGATCGGGATGCGCGGCCTGCTCCTCTTCGGCACCGACGCGCAGAAGGCCCGCTGGATGCCGAAGCTCTCCACCGGCGAGATGATCGCCGCCTTCTGCCTCACCGAGCCGGGCGCCGGCTCCGACGCCGCCGCGGTCCGCACCACGGCGCGGCGCGACGGCAACGACTGGATCCTGAACGGCGAGAAGATCTGGATCACCAACGGCGGGATGGCCGACTTCTTCACGGTCTTCGCCAAGACCCCGGACGTGCAGTCGAAGGGCAAGGCCGCGCTGACCGCCTTCGTCGTCACCCGCGACCTGCCCGGGGTCTCCACCGGCCCCCACGAGGACAAGATGGGGATCCGGGCCAGCTCGACCACCACCGTGCGGCTCGACGAGGTGCGGGTTCCCGGCGACCACGTCCTGGGCGGCGTGGGGCAGGGCTTCAAGGCCGCCATGCGCATCCTCAACTCCGGCCGCACCGGCCTGGGCGGCGGAGCGGTGGGCGGCATGAAGCGGCTCATCTCGCTCTCGGCCAAGCAGGCCGTGGAGCGGCAGCAGTTCGGCCGCCCCATCTCCGAGTTCGGCATGATCAAGGAGAAGGTGGGCATCATGGTGGTGGACACCTTCGCCGCCGAGTCGGTGGTGAGCATGGTGGCCGGCCTCATCGACCAGGGGTACGAGGACTACGCGGTGGAGGCGGCCATCTCCAAGGTCTTCGCCACCGAGGCCCTCTGGCGGGTCTCCGACGAGGCCCTCCAGGTCGCCGGCGGCAACGGCTACATGCGGGAGTTCCCCTACGAGAAGGCGCTGCGCGACAGCCGCATCAACCGCATCTTCGAGGGGACCAACGAGATCCTGCGCCTCTTCATCGCGCTCATGGCGATGAACGACGTGGGGCAGCAGCTGAAGGAGATCGCCGGGGTGGTGAAGAGCGGCGTGGCCGACCCCATCAAGGGCTTCGGCGTCCTCTCCGGCTACGCCCGCAAGCGGGCCTCGCTGGCCACCGGGCTGGTGGGCCAGCGGCGCAGCTTCACCCTGCTCGTACCGGCGGTGAAGAAGGCGGCAGCCGTGGTCGAGGAGGGCACCCGCGACGTGGCGCTGGCCGCCGACCGGATCCTCCGCAAGCACGGGGGCAAGGTGGTGGGCAAGCAGTTCGCCACCCACCGGCTGGCCGACATCCTCATCGACCTCTTCGTCCTCTCCACCGTGCTCTCGCGGGTCAACTCCGCCGTCGAGGCCAGGGGGGAGGAGGGGGCGGCGCAGGAGCTCGCCATCCTGGAGATCTTCGCCGGCCGGGCCCGCCGCCGCATGCGCAGCAACCTGAACCGCATCGACGACAACGACGACGAGCTGGTGAAGCTGGTGGCCGACCACGCCTTCGAGAAGGAAGGCTACACCTGGGACACCATCTGACCCGGCGCCCTGCCGGCTAGCGTCCGGCGCAGAGCGTCGCGGCCCGCTCGAACGCGGCCCGCTCTCCGGCCGTCTCGAGCGAGGCCTGATCCATCACCTCGCCGCAGGCCATCCCTGGCGCGTGGCGCGCCAGGGTCTCGGCGGCCACCGCCCGCAGCCCCGCGTCGGGCGCAGCCCGCAGCACCGGAGCCAGCGCCGCGCGGAGCCGCGCCGGGGGGAGCATCCGTCCCAGCACCCGCACCGCCGTCTCGCGGACGGTGAGCGGTGCGCCCTCGGCGTCGGCGAGCGCGCGGGCCAGCGTCTCGGCCTGGCCCGGGTCCACGGCGGCGAGCGCCCCGAGCGCCATGGAACGCATGGACGGCATGCGATCGTCCCCGGCCGCCACCTCCGCCAGCACGGGGAGGGCCGCGGGGCCGAGCGCCCTCCACTGCGCGGCGCGGACGGGACGGTCGATGGCGCCGAGCAGGGCCTCGACGCGCCCCCTCACCTCGGCGTCGGTCATGGCGGGAGCGGCCTGGAGGACGACGGCGAGGAGAGCGGTGGCGGCGTGCATGGCTGGCTCCTATCGGACGGCCGGGCTGGCCCGGAGAATGCTGGCCTGCTGGGCCGAGATGGTCCCGGTGGAGAGCACCTGGTCCACCAGCCAGAACATGAGGTTGTCGCCGCCGCCGCAGGTGCTGGCCGGGTCCACCAGCTGCTTCGTGCACTCGGAGTTCACCACGTCCACCTGCCCGGGAGCGCACACCGAGACCTGGCAGATGGGCGTGTCCTTGACCGGGTCGAAGAGCGTGCCGGAGCCCTCGGTGACGTGGTAGAGGCCGAGGTAGTGGCCGGTCTCGTGGGCGCCGACGTAGGCGGTCATGTCGGCCCCGCAGGCCTTGAGGTCGATGACGCCCTGGCAGGACGTTGGACTGCTGGTGAACGTCAGGTTGGCGATCGAGACCAGCGCGCCGCTGGCCCCCGTCCCCCCCACCGAGGCCGGCCCGGGGATGGTCCCGTCCTGGCCGACCACGGTGTAGCCGCCCTGCGTGGAGGTCAGGCTGTTCACCAGGAAGAGGCTCATGGCGTTCCCGGGCGCCGCCAGGCGCAGCACGGTGGCCACCTCGCCGCAGGGGCCGAGGTCGTCGATGCTCACGCCGGAGGCGTAGCGGGCCTTCACCGTGGCGGGCTCGTCCACGAAGTTCACCGCCCCCAGCGCGATCCCGGCGCGGGCCAGGTAGGTCGCCAGCGTCTCGCGCATCCGGGCCATCGAGGGGTCGGCCGCGGCGCTGGCCGCCGTGTAGCGGTTGGTCACCAGGTGGAGGTTCACGTCCATGGTCCCGGTGGAGGCCACCGCGCCGGGCTTCACCAGCACCTTCACGTCGTACCGGCCGTCCGGGTAGGCGGTCGTCCCGTCCCCCACCACGCAGCCGGGCGGGCCGATCGCCTTGCACTCCGCGGCGTAGTCGTTCACCACCACCGACCAGGTGCCGGAGGGCACGCCGCCGTGGTCCGCCGCGTACTGGAGGGCGCTCGAGGTGTTGGGAACCGTCATGGCCCCGGTCCAGGGGGATGGGATGAGGGAGTAGATGGCGCCCATCCCGGTGCCGTCGGGCGGTCCCCACTGGGCCGGGTCGTCGGGGGGGATGACGCCGTCGTCGAAGTACTTCACCCCCTCAACGCTCACCGTGAGTGGAACGACGGTGTTCTCGAGCCGCACCCCGCTCCAGGTCACCCACCCGGCCGCCAGCTCCTCCACCCCCTGCTGCAGGATGGTCACGCTCCCGGTCCCGGCGGGGATGGCGAAGGTCACGGTGTCGCCGACCCCGCGCGTGCCGAAGGAGAGCACCTGCGCCGCGGGGAGCGCGCTCGGCTGGGGAGAGTTGAGGAGGCAGGTCCCGGTGCCCCCCACGTGGACCGTGGCGGTGGCCTGGCTGGTCCGGTCCACCTGGCTCGTCGCCACCACGTGGTAGGTCCCGCCGGCCGCCGGGGCGGTGTACAGGCCGGCGGCGGTGACGGTTCCCCCGCCCGACTCCTTCACCGACCAGCCCACCGACTGGTTGGCGATGCCGGAGACCGTGGCCACGAACTGCTGCGTCTTCCCGGGATCGACGGCCGCCACCCCCGGCGACACCGAGACGACGACGGTCGGGGGGGGCGGCGCCTGATCGCAGGCGGTGGCGAGGGTGACGAGGGCAGCCAGGCTGGCCACCCGGAGGGTCGTCCGGGACATCCGGCGACTCTACCCCGACCGGGCGCGGCGCGCCGCTGCCTCCTGGGGGAGCAGGGCGGCGTAGAGAAACCGGTGGACGGGGACCGCGGCCGAGGCGCCCTCCCCGAGCCGGACCACCGCGCCGGTCTGCTCGTGCAGCTCGGACGGACGCCCGGCGGCCACGTCCCGCTGCATGGAGGCGGTGGCCTCCGCCGGCAGCTCGTCGTAACGGGCCAGGGTCCGCGCCACCGCGTCGGCCGGGAGGGCCACGCCCCGCGCCCTGGCGACCGCCGCCACCTCCTCGACCGCGGCGACGAGCAGCGCCCGGGTCCTGGGCTCGGACCGGGTCACCCCCAGCGGCGCGCGGGTGACGGCGCCGACGCTCCCGAAGGGGTCGATGAAGAGGAACTTCTCCCAGGCCGCGGCCTCGACGTCGGCGGCCAGCACCGCCCCGGCGCCGGATTCGCGGATCGCCTCGGCCAGCCGCGCGAGCCTCGGCCCCGGGGGGCGGCCAATTTCACCAATGGTGACCTGGAGCGGGGTGCCCGTGGTCCGCACCTCGCCCGGCCCCTCCCGCCAGGCGAAGACGTGGCACAGCCCTCCCGCCACCCGATCCGCACCGAGCACCGCGGCGAGCACCCCGGCGGCCTCGACCCCATTCTGCAGGGGGATGACCACCGTGCCCTCCCCGACCAGCGGGCGGAGCGCCGGGGCGATCTCCGCCACCTGCCCGGCCTTCACGCAGACCAGCACGACGTCGAAGGGGCCCGCGGACGTCAGGCCGGCGGGCTCGGCGGCGGCCCGCGGATGGACCACGTGCGTTCCCCAGGGGCCGTGGACCTTGAGCCCCCCGGACCGGATGGCCTCGAGGTGTTCGCCACGGGCCACGAACGCGACCTCGTGCCCGGCGTGGGCCAGCAGCCCACCGAAGACTCCGCCCACTGCCCCGGTTCCGACGACGGCGATGCGCATGACCTCTCCTACTTCCTGGCCCGGTCCGCGACCCGCTTCCGGGCCTCGTCCTCGACGGCCGCGATCACCGAGGGCACCTGCGACTTGTTCGCCATGTTGACGATCCAGCTGGCCACGCTTCCGCCCGGGTCGATGTCGATCCGGTAGGTGAACTTGCTCTCGTCCTTGCCGGCCGGGGAGATCTCCCAGGCGCCGGTGTTCCGGCGCATGTGGACGGCCCCCTCGGGCGGCGCGCCGTGGCGCTCGTCGATCTGCCAGCGGAGCTCGAAGTCCCCGCCGTCGTCCACGTCGTCCACCGCGACCTCCATGAGGAAGGCGTAGTCGCGGGCGCTCATGAGCGGAGGCTCGTACCGCTCGTAGACCCAGACCTTCTTGCAGCCGGGGACGTCCTTCGCCCCCGGCCGGCAGCCCTCGGCGTGGAGCACCCTGCGCTGGGCCAGGTAGGGGGAGATCCGATCGCTCTCGAAGCCGTGGCGAAGCACGTCCCGGACCGCCCAGGCCGGAGCCTGGATGCGCCCCTCGGCCCGGAGCGCGACGAGGTCGCTCTCCTCGCGCTCCATCCGGTAGAGCTTTCCCTGGGGGAAGGTGGAGACGAGCGCCCAGGCGGCGACGGCGACGGCGAGGCGCACGCGACGATCCTAACCGAGTGCTGGAACGTCCGCCGACACGAAATGTTCATGCAGCTGCCGCGGGATGTTCACCCGGGCCCTCCCCGGCACGGGCAAGAATGGGCTGTTGCTCGACCACCGACCATGGGAGGCCCATCCGGGGCGGAGGATCGCCGGCCTTCCCGAGCCATTCCCGGATTCGGAAGGCATCTCGGGCGTCGGCGCGGTAACTTGGAACCCCGTGCCCACCTCGCGCAGCGCCTCCCCTTCCCGCGGGGCCCACTCCCGGATCCTCGGCGCCATCGACGTGGGCACGAACGCCGTCCGGCTCGAGCTGGCCCGGCCGCTCCCCGACGGCTCCTTCGACTTCGTCCACACCGAGCGCGACCCCATCCGCCCCGGCGAGGGGGTCTTCAAGACCGGCCGCATCCCGAAGGAGGTCGAGCAGCGTCTCCTCTCCACCCTCCGGCGCTACGCGGCGCTGGCCCGCCGCCACCGGGCGCTGGTCCGGGCGGTGGCGACGAGCGCCGTCCGCGAGGCCAAGAACGGACCCGACGTGGTGGCCCGGGTGCGCGCCGCCACCGGGCTCGAGCTCGAGGTCATCTCCGGCAAGGAGGAGGCGCGCCTCATCGCGCTCGGCGTGCTGCGCGGCCAGCCCCCGCGGGCCCGGAACCTGGTCGTGGACATCGGCGGCGGCTCCACCGAGATCGCGGTCGCGGTGGGCGACCACCCCACCAGCCTCCACAGCGTGGCCATCGGATCGGTGCGGCTCACCGAGACCTTCGACTCGATGGGGAAGGTGACGCCGAAGCGGCTCGAGCTCATGCGCACCTTCGCGACCGAGGCCTTCCAGCGCTCGCTCCCGCGCTTCGCCCACCCCCACCGAGCGCTGGGCAGCTCGGGGACCATCGGCACCATCGTCTCCTTCGCCGCCGAGGGCGGGGGGAAGGTGGCCACCCGCAAGCGGATCCGGCGCGCCGTCGATGTGCTCGCCGGGATGGGGCTCGACGAGCGGCGGCGCATCTTCGACGCCCGCCGCGGCGAGATCGTCGTGGCCGGCGCGGTGGTGCTGGAAGCGCTCATGGGCGCGCTCGGCCTGGAGAGCGTGACCGCGGTCGAGACCGGGCTCCGGCAGGGGCTGCTCGTGGACATGCTGGAGCGGCAGGTGCGCCACGCGCCCGACGCCAGCACGGGCGAGGCCGCCCGGGCGCTGGGACGCCGCTTCGCCTTCGACGAGGCCCACGCCGATCAGGTGGCTCGGGTGGCGCTCACGCTCTTCGACGAGCTGGCCAGCCTGCACGCCCTGCCCGCCTCGGCCCGCCCGGTCATGGAGGCTGCGGCGCTGCTCCACGACGTGGGGAGCGCCGTCAGTTACTCCAAGCACCACAAGCACACCTTCTACCTGATCGCGAACGGCGACATCCCGGGCTTCTCCGACAAGGAGCGGGAGATCGTGGCGCTCGTGGCCCGCTACCACCGGCGCAGCCCGCCGGACCGGGACCGCCCCGATCTGGCCGTGCTCGCCCCGGCCGATTTCCGCACCGTCCGCAAGCTCGCCACCCTGCTCCGCCTGGCCGACTCCTGCGACCGCAGCCACCACCAGCTCGTGAAGGGGGTCCGCGTCCAGGGTTCCGGGGGGGCGGTCCGGCTCTCGCTCCGGTCTCGCGGGCCGATCGACCTGGAGATCTGGGATGCGGAGCGGGAGGGGCCCCTGTTTCGGAAGGTCTTCGGCCGACGGCTGGAGATCGCGGCGCGCCGGTAGGGGCTAACCTCCCGGAATCGTGGCGCGACGACCGCTTTCGCGGTAGAGGACGCCCACCCTTTCACCCCCACCTCGACCTTCCCTCTGAAATAAGGTCGCGCCCCATCCGTTGGAGCGTCGGGCCCAGACGGGAGACCAATGTCCGCCGAACGATTCGCCCAGTCCCCACTCCTCCACCCCACCACCCAGCTCCCCCGCGCCGCGGAGCAGCGGCAGTACTGGGTGCCGCTCCTGCTCGCCACGGCCGCCGCGCTGATCTTCGCCATCGTGGCCGTGCCGCGCATCGACTTCGAGCGGGCCGTCGCCGACGCGCTCGACCGGAGCGAGGGCGCAGCCCAGATGACGCCCCACGATCGGGAGGTCAAGCTGGACCAGGGGCGCAAGGTGGGCGCGCTGGCGGCCTACACCGGGGCCGCCTTCGGCACCGGGTTCTCCGCGGTCCTGGCCGCGTTCGGGCTCTGGCTCGCCTTCCGGGTGGTCGGCGACAAGCCCGGCTTCCCGCAGACCTTCACGGTGGCCTGCTGGGCGCTCCTGCCCGGGGCCATCGAGGGGATCCTGAGCGTGCCCGCGCTGCTCCTGCGCAAGACCATCCCGGTCGAGCAGCTCGCCTCCATCCTGCCGGGCAACCTGGGCGTGCTCCTGCCGGCGGGCATGACCGGCCCGGTCGCCTCGTTCCTCGCGGCGATGGACCTGTTCGCGATCTGGTCGATCTGGATCGTCGCCGCCGGCATGGCCGGCGTGGCGCACGTCCCGCTCCGGCGCGCGCTCGTGACCGTGGTCGTCCTCTGGCTCTCCTACGTGGCGGTCTTCCAGGTGGCGCTCCCCACCCTGGGGGGCGCGAGGTAGAAATGCACTCGACCCTGCTCCTGCTTTCCCTGGCGATCGCCGCGGCCGACACCGGGCCCATCACGCTCGACGAGGCGCTGGCCTCGGCCGCCCGCTCCAACGTGGACCTCCAGATCGCCGGGGTCGACCGGGCGCTGGTGGGAGTGGAGGAGTACGCCAGCTGGGCCGGCGTGCTGCCGCGGCTCGACCTGGCGGCCGGCTTCGGGAATCAGTACACCGCGCCGAGCACGCAGAACATCGCGACCCCCTACATCGTCACGCCGCCCGGCCAGGACCCGACCATCGCCTACCGCTACTCGCTGGAGAGCGTGCCGGCCGACGGCGTCGAGCAGTACTCCCTCGGCCTCACGCTCAAGGTCCCCATCTTCGACGGCATGCGGAACTGGGCCAACATCGCCCGGGCCAAGGCGCTCCTGCGCGCCGCCGACAAGACCTACGACGAGGCCTCGCTCAACGTGGCCTTCGATGTGACGAAGCGCTTCTACGAGGTGGTCCGGGCCGAGCGCAGCCTCAAGGTGCTCCTGGAGGCGGTGCAACGCAGCGAGATCCTGGTTCGCCGGACCGACGCCCTCTACGAGGCCGGCCGGGCTCCCCGCAGCGAGACCTGGGCGGCGCGGGTCACGCTGGGGAACGACCGCATCTCCGCCGAGCAGCAGCTGGCCCGGGTCAGCGACGCCCGGGTGGCGCTCTCCCTCGCGCTGGGGCGCGGCGCGGATCCCGAGCTGCGGGTGGTCACGCCGGTCGATCTCGACAAGGTGGCCTTCCAGGAGCCTCCCGTGCAGGCGACCCTGGTGGACCTGGCCCAGCGCAAGCGTCCACTCCTCAACGCCAACGAGCAGAAGATCCAGGCGGCCGCCGAGGAGATTCGCTCCGCCCAGGCCGGCTACTACCCCAGCGTCTCGGCGCAGGCCAGCTACAACCGGCAGGGGCCCTACATCGCCGGCACGCAGGGCGTCTACGGCGACCC
Source organism: uncultured Anaeromyxobacter sp. (assembly GCA_903874275.1). GTDB lineage: Bacteria > Myxococcota > Myxococcia > Myxococcales > Anaeromyxobacteraceae > CAIOAK01. The sequence continues at coordinate 11,094 of CAIQRS010000180.1, read as the reverse complement.
CACCCGCCAGTACGTGGCCACCTTCGGGATCGCGGTGAACTGGAACCTCTTCGAGGGGCGGGTCACGAGCGCGAACGTCCAGCGCGCCAACCTGAACGACCAGAGGATCCGGCTGGTCTCCGAGCAGAATCTGCTGACGGTCACGAGCGAGATCGCCCGGTCCCGCGTCGGCTACCAGACCCTCTCCGCCTCGGCCGTGCTGGCGGAGGAGAACCTCCGATCGGCCCGGGAGAACATGACCCTCGCCGAGCGGCGCTACGACGCCGGCGCCGGGACCCAGGTCGAGGTCCGCGACGCGCTTCTCAACCTCACCCGGGCCGAGCTCGTCCTGCTCCAGGCCCGCATCGACGCCATCATCGCCCGCGCCGACCTGAACCGCGCCGTGGGCGGCGCGCTGTAGCCGAAAGGAAACCCGTCCCATGTCCTGGACCAAGCGCATCATCGTCGCCGTCTTCGTGCTCGCCGTGATCGGCGTCGTGGGCGCGTCGCTCGCCCCCAAGAAGGACCCGCCGGTCACCGTGCAGACCTCCACGGTCCGCAAGGGGCCCATCACCCGCAAGGTCTCGGCCGCCGGGAAGCTCCAGGCCGCCACCCAGGTGAAGCTCTCCTCCAACCTCTCCGGCGACCTCCTCGACCTGCCGGTGCGCGAGGGGGACAAGATCAAGAAGGGGCAGTACATCGGGCGCATCGACGCGCGGCGCTACGAGGCGCAGCTGCACCAGCGCGAGGCCATGGAGCAGAGCGCGCGGTCGGAGCTGTCGATGGAGGAGGTCAACCTCGCCAGGCTCGACGCCGACGTGAAGCGCGTGGAGAAGCTCGTCAAGCAGGACAGCGCCAGCGCCGCCGAGCTGGAGAAGGTCGTCGCCGAGCGCGACGGCGCCGCGGCCCGCGTGCAGTCGGCCAAGGACCGCATCAAGAACGCCAGCGCGAGCCTGTCGGAGGCCCGCTTCCTGCTCTCCTTCACCACCCTCACCGCCCCCATCGACGGGATCCTCACCTCCCGCCTGAAGCAGGTGGGCGAGCGGGTGCGCGGCTCCGACTTCAACGAGGACCCCATCGTCATCATCGCCACCCTCTCCAGCATGGAGATGAAGGTCGAGGTGGGCGAGCACGAGGTGGTCCACCTGCACGAGGGCGACCCCGCCGAGATCGAGGTCGATGCCTTTCCTGACCGCAAGTTCCCGGCTCAGGTCATCGAGATCGCCAAGAACGCCACGGTGAAGAACGCCGGGACCGACGCCGAGGTCACCACCTTCCCGGTCCGCATCGCGCTCACCGTGCCCGTCCCGGGCGTGCTGCCGGGCATGAGCGGCCAGGCCACCATCTCCACCGAGACCCACGACCTGGCCCTCATCGTCCCACTCCAGGCGGTCACCGTGCGCACCGAGAAGCAGCTGGCCGCCGGCAAGGAGCCCAAGGAAGGCGGGCCCCCGGCGCCGGAACCGGGCGGCACCGCCGCCCGGAAGACGCTGCGTGAACCGCAGCAGAAGGTGGTCTTCGTGGTCGAGGACGGCAAGGCCCGGGTCCGCCGGGTGGAGACCGGCCTGGCCAGCGAGAACGACATCGAGCTCGTGTCGGGCGTGAAGGAGGGCGAGGTGATCGTGGAGGGACCCTACAAGCTGCTCTCCCGCGACCTCGCCGACGGCAAGCCCGTCAAGACCGAGAAGCCGGAGAAGGAGAAGGAGAAGGCCGTGCCCAAGGTGTCGGGCGAGACCAAGAAGGAAGCGAGCGGGTCGTGACCGAGGCCCCCCTCATCTCCGTGGAGAACCTGACCCGCCACTACAAGGTCGGGGAGGAGGAGGTCCGCGCCCTCGACGGCGTCTCCTTCGACGTCCGGCGCGGCGAGTGGGTGGCGGTGGTGGGGCAGTCGGGCTCCGGCAAGTCCACGCTCATGAACCTCATCGGCGCGCTCGACACCCCGACGGGCGGCTCCTACCGGATCAACGGCAACGACGTCGAGAAGATGAGCGACGACCAGCTCGCCGACCTGCGCAACACCGAGATCGGCTTCGTCTTCCAGACCTTCCAGCTGCTCTCCCGCTCCACCGCGCTCGCCAACGTGGAGCTGCCTCTGGTCTACCGCGGCCTCCCCCGCAAGGAGCGGAAGGAGAAGGCGGTGCAGGCGCTCGAGTCGGTGGGCCTGGGAAACCGCATGCACCACAAGCCCAACGAGCTCTCGGGAGGGCAGCGGCAGCGCGTGGCCATCGCCCGGGCGCTGGTGGGAAACCCGTCCTTGCTGCTCGCCGACGAGCCCACCGGCAACCTGGACAGCGCCACCGGCGAGGACATCATCCGGCTCTTCGGAGAGCTGAACCAGCGCGGCCACACCATCCTGCTCGTCACCCACGAGCCGCGCCTCGCCGCCCGCTGCCCGCGCGCCATCCGGCTCTCCGACGGCAAGGTGGTGGCCGACGGCCCCGGCGCGGAGGTGGCGACCATCGGCGCGCCACCGCTCCAGGCGCCGCACCACGGGGCGGTCGCGTGAAGAGGGCTCGCCGCGCATGGGCGGAGCTCCTGGAGGGCTTCCGCATCGCCTTCGGGGCGCTGGTGGGAGCGCGCCTGCGCACCTTCCTCACCACCCTGGGCATCGTCATCGGCGTCTCGACGGTGATCGCCATCGTGGCCATCATCCAGGGGCTCGACCGGAGCTTCGAGGAGCAGATCCAGTTCCTGGGCGCGCACACGCTCTACGTGGACCGCCACCCGTGGATCCAGAGCGACAACACCTGGTGGATGTACCGCAACCGCAAGAAGATCACCGTCGAGGAGTTGCGGGCGGTCCAGCGCGAATCGACGCTGGCGGTGGCGGTGGCCCCCATGGCAGGCACGCGGGGCAAGATTTCCCGGGGCAACATCGAGCTGGAGACCGTGAACATCCGGGGCACCAGCGAGGAGTACCTGAACGCCAACGGTGGCGGCGTGCAGGCCGGTCGGTTCCTGGTGGCGGGAGACGTCGAGCTGGCGCGGCCGTCGGTGGTGCTGGGCACCGACGTGGTGGACCGGCTCTTCCCCGACGAGCCCGTCGCCGCGGCGGTGGGCAAGAAGGTGCTCGTGGCCGGGCGGCCGTTCCAGGTCGTGGGCGTGCTGGAGCGCCAGGGGCAGATGCTCGGCATGCCGCTCGACAACGTGGCCATCATGCCCTGGCCCACCTTCGGGCGGATCTTCGGGACCCAGCGCAATCTCACGCTGTCGGTGGCGGCGCCTCCGGGCAAGGTGTCCGAGCTGGAGAGCGAGCTGACCCCGATCCTGCGCCGAGCGCGCAACGTCCAGCCGGGAAGGCCGGACGACTTCGCCTTCAACCGGCAGGACCAGTTCCTCAAGCTTTACAAGCAGCTCACCGGCGCCCTCTACGGCATGGCGGTGGGGGTGGGGCTCATCACCCTCATCGTGGGCGGCATCGGCATCATGAACATCATGCTGGTCTCGGTGCACGAACGGACCCGGGAGATCGGGGTGCGGCGGGCGCTCGGCGCGCGGCGCAGCACCATCCTGATGCAGTTCCTCATCGAGTCGGCGGCGGTGGCGGCGCTGGGCGGTGCGGTCGGGACGGCGGTGGGGCTCGGGGTGGCGCAGCTCGTGGCGCTGCTCTCGCCGCTCGCCGCGGCGGCCACGCCGTCGGCCATCGTCTTCGGCATCGCCTTCTCCACGGCGACCGGCCTCCTCTTCGGCATCTGGCCCGCATGGCGGGCCGCCAACCTCGACCCGGTGGAGGCGCTGCGCTACGAATGAGGGCCTTCCTCGACAACCTGGCGCTCGCCCTCGACACGCTGCGCGGCAACCCGCTGCGCTCGATGCTGACGCTGCTCGGGATCGTCATCGGCGCCGCGACGGTCGTCGCGATGATGTCGCTCGTCGAGGGGTTCCGCATCAGCGTGAACAAGGACCTCGAGTGGTTCGGGGCGGGGGGATTCCAGGTCCAGAAGATCCCGATGGCGTTTGGCCACGTCGACCGGGCCAAGTACGCCAAGCGGCCGGATCTGACCCGCGAGCAGGGAGAGGCCCTCCGCAGCCTGCCCCACGTCCGGTACGTCTCGATCGAGGCGTACCACCAGGGAAGGCCGGAGCGGATCGCCACCCGGGAGCGGGCCACCAAGCCCAGCATCCAGGTGGGCGGCGGCCTGCCCGACTACGCCCCCGCCAACGCCATCGAGATCGCCGACGGCCGGTTCTTCACCGATACCGACATCGCCGTGGGCGGCCGGGTAGCCGTCATCGGGGCCGACGTGGCCGACGTGCTCTTCCCCGGCGAAAGCGCGGTGGGCAAGGAGATCCGCATCCGGTCGGCGCCCTTCACCGTGGTGGGCGTCGCCGAGCGGCGCGGCAGCACGCTGGGGGGCAGCCGGGACGGATGGGTGACCATCCCGCTCGACCCCTACTACCAGGTGCTGGGCCGGGTCACCGACCACCACATCGCCATCCAGGCCACCTCACCGGAGGACTTCCAGAAGGCCCAGGACGAGGTGATCGCGCGGCTCCGGTCCCTGCGTGGGCTTCGGGGGATCCAGGAGAACAACTTCGAGCTCTTCAGCAACGAGACCATGACCGGGACCTTCAACCAGTTCGCCGCGGTGGTGGCCGCGGCTACCTTCGCGGTGACCTTGCTCGCCCTCGTGGTGGGCGGCATCGGGGTCATGAACATCATGCTGGTCTCGGTGGCCGAGCGGACCCGGGAGATCGGCGTCCGCATGGCGCTGGGGGCCCGGCGCCGCCGCATCCTGTCCCAGTTCGTCATCGAGGCGGTCACCCTCTCGCTCCTGGGCGGCATCCTGGGCGTGCTGCTCGGCGCCGGGGGCGCCATCCTGGCCCGCGAGGTGTGGGGCATTCCGTCGAGCGTCCCGGCCTGGGCGGTGCTACTCTCCCTGCTTTCCGCGTCGGGAGCAGGCGTCGTGTTCGGCATCTACCCGGCCATCCGCGCCAGCCGCCTCGACCCGGTCGAGGCCATGCGCACGGAGTGAGGGAAGGGGCCGACGGCGATCGTGGACAAGGCGAAGGTCAAGCGCGAGATCCGGGGCTGGACGATCACCATCCTGGCCGTGCTCGCGTTCCGGACGTTGCTCTACGAGGCGGTCTACATCCCGTCGGGGTCGATGATCCCGACCCTGCAGATCGGCGACTACGTGGTGGTGGAGAAGTGGGCCTACGGCCTGCGCTTCCCTTTCACGGATCGTGCACAGGTGATGTGGTCGTCCCCGGAGCGGGGCGACATCGTGGTGCTGCTGGCTCCCCCCGGAAACCCCCGCAACGACGACCTGATCAAGCGGGTGGTGGCGGTGGGCGGCGACACCGTCGAGGTCCGGAACGGGGCGCTCTGGCTGAACGGGCAGGCGGTGCCGCGGCGCCCCCTCGACGGTCCGTGCACCTACGAGAACCGGCTGGAGGGCGGCCCCTGGCGCACCGAGCGGTGCACCGCGGTCGAGGAGCGGCTGGGGAGCCATACCTACCTCACCTACTGCACGCCCGGCGTCGACTGCGGGGACATCCCGCCCACCGTGGTGCCGGCCGGGACGGTCTTCCTGGTGGGCGACCACCGGGACCACAGCGCCGACAGCCGGGTCTTCGGGCCGGTGCCGGTGGACCGCGTGAAGGGGCGTGCATGGAACGCGCTCTTCTCGTGGGGGCCGGGCGGGTTCCGGACGAACCGGGTGGCGCACAGCGTGTCGCACTGACCGCGAGTCGCCTTCGTTCCGGGAGGGCGGATGCCGCCGGGCGCTGGGACATCCCTCTCCGCGGCGCTGGTCCTCAGGGTGAGGGTGTACTGCGGGTGAATGGCGCCGGGTCACACTGGGCCAGAGCGTCGCCTGTTCCCGTCGCCCCTTGCGGAGGCGCCGCTATGAGGGACGCCCGCGCCGGCTGGGGAAGCCCGGGCCGAAGGCGACGCGAACAGCGCGCCTCGTGGGGAACTGCGGGTCGCCACCCGTCGAGCGGCCTCGCCGCGGGACCCGCCTTTCCGCCAGGCGGGACGGGTGGCCTCGGCGCGGGGCGCATCTGAGCGGGCGCCGACCCGGCGTCGCTCCGTCCACGGTGTCCGCGGCGCCGTCCAGCCGGGCGAGCTCTCACCGCGAAGCCGGCGCCCCCAGCGACGACCGGCCACCCGGACCCCGCCGGCACCGCGAAAGGGGCCCGTGGGGCGTCCGAGCAGCTCGCGGCATCCCTCGCGGAGCTCGTCCCGCCGTGCGGGCGACTGGCGAAGCAGGTAGGCACCGGTGGGGCCGATGCCGACGGCGAGCGGCTGCCAGCAGTCGTCGAAGTCCTCGTAGCGGGCCTCGAGCTCGATCCGCCCCAGGGAGATGTCGCGGAGCCCGGCTTGCCGCCACAGGGCGAGGAGCGACTCCTCGTCGCGGAATGGGAGGCTCGCGTCGTCGGGGGCGGCCGGGTCGAGCCGGAGGGCGGCGCGCCAGAACGTGCCGACGAGGGCGAAGCCGTCGGCTGCGAAGGTGCAGGCCGCGACGGCGCCGCCGGGGCGGACCACCCGCAGCATCTCCGCCATGGCCCGCGGGGCGTCGCCGACGAAGGAGAGGACGAGCTGCGAGAGCACGGCGCCGAAGGCGTCGTCCGGGAAAGGGAGGGACTCAGCCCCGGCGGCACGGACGTCGGCGCCGGGCACGCGGGCCCGGCAGGCGGCCGCGAAGGAGTCGGAGGGTTCGACCGCCGCGACGTCGGCCGGGCCGAACCGGGCGGCCAGGACGGCGGTGAGGGCGCCTGGGCCACACCCCACCTCGAGGACCGGCCCGCGCTCCACGCCGGCGAAGTCGAGGAAGCGCGGCGCCAGCTGGCGGGAGTACCTCCCGACGAAGCGATCGTAGGCGTCTCCGGGGACCGCGAAGCTCACCGGGGTCATATGTCGCCTGCACCGGCGCGGGTCAAGGCGTGGGTGATGCGGGGCGGCCGGCGTTTGCGCCCAACGGCGACGGACTTAGGCTTGGATGCGTGATCTCCAGCCCCGCCTCCCGGAGCGACGGTTGAGCCCGGCGTCGGGTTCGCGGGAGCCGATCCGCCCCCCGGACCGTCGCGCCGCATGGGGCGAGGTCGCGGGCCTTCTCGAGTTCCCGCGCCTCCTCCTGCGCGCCCCGGCGCTGGCGCGGGCGCCCCGCGGCGACGGCGGGCCGGTGATGGTCCTGCCCGGCTTCGCGACCGGCGACCCGGCCACGGCGCTGCTCCGTGGCTACCTCTCCTTCCTCGGCCACGACGTCCACCCGTGGGGGCTCGGCCGCAACGACGGCCGCGTCCGCAGGCTCCTGCCGCTGCTCGTCTCGCGCGTCGGTGCGCTCCGCCGTGCGACCGGGCGCCCGGTCCGGCTCGTCGGCTGGAGCCTGGGCGGCTACCTGGCGAGGGAGATCTCCAGGGACGTCCCCGCCGACGTGGACCGGGTGGTGACCCTCGGTTCGCCGGTGGTGGGTGGCCCCAAGTACACGCTCTCGGCACACGCCTTCCGGCGCCGCGGCATGGACCTGGACGCCATCGAGGCCGCCGTCGCCGCGCGCGAGGAGGTGCCCCTCACCCGCCCCGTCTCCGCCATCTACTCCCGCCGGGATCGCGTGGTGGCCTGGCAGGCCTGCGTGGACGAGCGCAATGCGTGCGTGCAACACCTCGAGGTAACCTCCACCCACCTGGGGCTGGCCTTCTCGCCGGACGTCTTCCTCCTGGTCGCGCGGCGCCTCGCCGGTCCCGACGTGTAGGCGCCCGCCCTCACCGGCGGTGGAGGTAGCGGCTTCCTTCGAGGCAGCCCGCCGTTCCCCACCCACGGCCCCCCGGACCGCGATACGGATCGTTCAGGAGGTCACGCATGTACCGACAGCCGCCGGAGGTTGGAAACGACTCGGGACGATCGGGGCTCCTCGAGTCGATCGCCGCGCGCTACGCCGAGGAGGACGCGGCCCGTGCAGCCTGGCTGGACGCGCGCATCCGCGAGCGCCACGGACGGGGGCGGGCCGCCTGCGCCGGGTGCGGGTTGAAGAGCGGGCATCACCTGGAGTGCGCGTACCGGCAACGGGCGGCGGAGGTCGCCACCTGAGGGCGGACGCGGGTCCGGCGGATCGCCTTCGTTCCGTCATCACGTCTGCCGCCGGGCGCTGGGACGCCACTCTCCGCATCGCTGGTCCTCGGAGCGAGGGGGTACTTCGGGTGAATGGCGCCGGGGCACACCGCGCCCGAGCATCGCCGGGCCCGGCGCCTCCTGCGGAGGCGATGCTCGGAGTGGCGCCCGCGCCGGCTGGGACGGCCCGGGCCGAAGGCGACGCGAACGGCGCTCCTCGTGGGGAGATCCGGGCGCTCGCGCACCGTGCGGCGACTCGCGGGTGATGGCTCGCGGGCGATGGCTCGCGGGCGATGACTCGCGGGCGATGACTCGCCTGCGGTCCCCCCGATCGAGGGCGGTGACGACGACGGGCGGCGTGATGCATCCCGCCCGCCGCGCCTCGCGGGACCGCCCTTCCGCCAGGCGCCCGGGGTGGCCTCGGCGCGGGGCGCCTCCGCAGCGGCGACCCGATCTTTCCCCTCCCCCGCTGTGATCGCCGCGAGGACCAGCGCCCCCTGCGACGAGGCGCACCCACGCGGCGCCGGCACCACGGAGCGGATCCGCGAGGCGGCCGCGGTCGCTCTACAGCCGCCCGTCCTCGTCGACGATGAGCCGGTACATGGCCGCCGCGTCCGGCGCCTCGAGCAGCGCCCTCCGGAACTCCGGCCTCTTGAGGAGCCGGCTCACCCGGGCGAGCGCCTGCAGGTGCTCGGCTCCGGCCCGTTCCGGCGCGAAGAGGGCCACGAAGATGCGGGTGGGTTTCCCGTCGAGGGCGCGGAAGTCGATCCCCTCCCCGCTCCGCCCCAGGGCGCACTGGAGCGCGGCGAGCCCCGGCGCCTTGCAGTGCGGGACGGCGACCCCTTCCCCGATCCCGGTTGAGCCGAGCCGCTCCCGGGCCAGGAGCCCCGCCGAGAGCGCCCCGGCGTCGAGGCCGCCCGCCGCCGCCACCGGCCTCGCCAGCTCGGCCAGGACCGACGCGACGGTGGCGCCGGAGAGGTCGGCGATCACGCAGTCGGGCCGCAGGATGTCGGAGATGTGCACCAGTCACCGGCTAACACGGCCGCCCGCGCGATTCAAGGAACGCGGGCGGCCGCCGGACCTTCGCGCGAGCCGCCTATGCCGGCCGCGCCTCGATGACGCCCAGCTTCCCGTCGTCGCGACGGTAGACCACGTTGATGCCGCGGGTCTTCTCGTCCTGGAAGACGTAGAAGCGGCTGTTCAGGAGGTCCATCTGCATGATGGCCTCGTCGAGCGACATGGGCTTGGCCTGGAACTTCGAGGTCGAGACCACCCGGGCCGAGGGGACGTCCCTGGGCTCGTCGATGACGTCGTGCCGGATGTCCACCGGGGCCCAGTCCTTCGGAATGAGGGTGGCCTTGTGGTTGCGCACCCGCTCCTTGTGCTTCTTCAGCTGCCGCTCGATCTTGTCGGCCGCGGCGTCGATGGACGCGTACATGTCGTCGGACTTGCCACGCCCGCGCACCGAGAACGGCCCGGCCTTCATGGTGATCTCTGCGTGGTGCGAGAGGTTCTCCAGGTGCAGCACGGCGTGGGCCTCGCCGGGCCGGTCCACGTACCGCTGGATGTGGGCCACCTTGTCCTTCACGTGATCCTTCAGTGCTTCGGTAGGCTCGATGTGCCGGAACGTGATGTTCACCTGCATCGTGTCCTCCTGGGTGCGGCGCTGGATGCGAAAATGAATCGGCCGCGACACTCCGGGATCCCCCTGACGAGGAGGACCGGCAGGTTCGCGGCCGACGAACTGCATGTCGCCGAAAGCGTCACGCGTTCTACCGCCATCATAGCAGATCAGAAGAACTTCTTCCGCTTCGAGCTGGGAAGAATCCCCAGCACTTCCCTGTACTTGGCAACCGTCCTGCGAGCGATCTCGATCTTCTGCCCCTTCAGGAGCTCGACGATCTTCTGATCCGAGTGGGGCCGCTTCGGATCCTCCGCCGCCACGATCTGCTTGATGTGGTTCTTCACCGCCTCGCTGGCGATCTCGTCGCCGCCGGTGCGGGCGATGGCCGAGTTGAAGAAGAACTTGAGCTCGTAGATTCCCTGCGGCGTGTGCACGTACTTGTTGGTGGTGACGCGCGACACGGTGGACTCGTGCATGCCGATGTCCTCGGCGACGTCCCGGAGGATGAGGGGCTTCAGGTAGGCGATGCCCTTGTCGAAGAAGTCCTTCTGGAACTTCACGATCGACTCGGTGACCTTGTAGATGGTGCGCTGCCGCTGGTGGATGGAGCGGATGAGCCACACCGCGCTGCGCAGCTTGTCCTGGATGTACTCCTTGGCCGCGCCGGCGCTGCCGTTCTTGAGGGCCTGGCGGTACATCCCGGAGATGCGCAGCTTGGAGAGCCCGTCGTCGTTCAGCACGGTGATGTAGCGGTCCCCCACCTTCTGCACGGTGACGTCCGGGGTGATGTACTGCGCCTCCTCGCTGGTGTAGGCGCGGCCAGGCTTGGGCTCGAAGGCGGCGATGACCTTCACCGCCTTCACCACCTCGTCGATGGAGATCTTGAGGTCGCGGGCGATGGCCGCGTAGTTCTTCGACTCGAGGTGCTTCAGGTGGTGCTCGAGGATGGCCACCACCTCGGGCAGGTCGGCGTTGAGGGCCCTGGCCTGGAGGAGCAGGCACTCGCGCAGGTCGCGGGCGGCCACGCCGGGCGGGTCGAGCGACTGCACCTTGTCGAGCACGTGCTGGGCGAACTCGATGCCCACCCCGGCCTCGAAGGCCACGCGCACCAGCGGGTCCCGCACCGCCGAGTCGTCGGCCTCGCCCTCCACGGCGGGCATGCGGAAGTAGCCATCGGCGTCCAGGTTGCCGATGATGAGCATGGCCACCTGCTCCTCCTCCGGCGTGAACGCGGAGAGGCGCATCTGCCAGACCAGGTGGTCGCCCAGGTCGCCCTTGCGGGTGAGCGTGGCCTCGAAGCCGGGGAGGTCCTCGTCCCCCATGTTCTTGTTGGACGGGGCGGTGTGGCCCTGCAGCTGGTAGTGGTCGAGGTACTGGTCCCAGTCGATCTCGTTGGAGCCCTCCTCGCCCTTCACCTCCTCGGCCTTCTCCGGCTCCT
>CAIQRS010000179.1 GCA_903874275.1 uncultured Anaeromyxobacter sp. | reverse complement strand
CTCGACGGCGCTATGCCGTGAAGAGGCAAGGATGCCCTACCGCAGGCCTCCGGATTATGCCGCGTCCTCGATGCGCGATTGCCAGTGCCGCAGCGCTTCCGGATCGCGACGCGGCATAAAACGCCACGCGGAATAATGCAGATCCCACAACCTCGAAGCCGCCCGCCAGGCCTACGGTGACGCGCACATGGACCTGTTCACCCATGGTGAAGCCCCGGGCCCCGCCCCGCTGGCGCGGGAGGACGTCGCGCCGTACGGGCCCGGTCCCCGGTCGCTGCCTGGCGACGGCCACAATCCGATCGCGCCCACGGCCGCCGCCGGGGTAGGTTGCCCGCCATGCTCTGGAAGGAAACCGCCGCGGTCCGGCTCCTCAGCCTGCGGATCCCGCTCCTCCTCTTCGTCGGCCCCCGGGTCCTCGAGCTCGACGACGAGGGCGCGGCCGTGGGGGTGCCGCTCGGCTGGCGCACGAAGAACCACGTGGGCTCGATGTACGTGGGGGTGATGGCCGCCGCCGCGGACCTGGCCAGCGGGATGAACGCCTTCTCGCTCATCCGATCCAGGTACCGGAGGGTCGTGCCGGTCTTCAAGTTCGCCAACATGGAGTTCCTGAAGCGCGCCGACGGCTACACGGTCTTCCGCACCCGGCAGGGGCGGCGCATCGCCGAGGCCATGGAGGAGACCGCCCGCACCGGGCAGCGGGTCACGCTCCCGGTGGAGGTGGTGGCGACCGTGCCGGACCGCTACGGGGACGAGCCGGTGGCCAGGTTCACCATGGGACTGTCCGTGAAGAAGAGGAAGGAGTAGCAGGGCCGTCATGCCCGCCTCGATCGTCGAGCAGGAGTTCGCGTTCCGGAGCGGCGACCTGCGCCTCGCCGGCACGATCGCCCGCACCCCCGGCGAGGGTTCCGCTCCCGCCGTCGTCCTGCTCTCCGGATCCGGGGCGCACGATCGCGACGAGACGGTGTGCGGGCACCGGCCGTTCCGGGTCCTCTCCGACGGCCTGGCCCGGTCGGGGTTCGCGGTGCTCCGTTTCGACGGTCGGGGGGTCGGCGGGTCGTCCGGGGATGCGGAGCGCGCCGACTTCCAGGACGCCGTCGACGATGCGGGGGCGGCGTTCCGGGCGCTGCGGTCCGAGGCGGGGATCGACGGCGCGCGCGTCTCCCTCCTCGGCCACAGCGAGGGAGGGCTCGTGGCGGCCGCGGCCTCGGCCGGGCTTCCGGTCCGGTCGATCGTCCTGCTGGCGGCCCCGGCGGTCCCGATCGAGTCCCTTCTCCACCTGCAGGCACGGAACCTCTCGATCGAGGCCGGCGCGACCGAGGGGCAGGTGGCCCACGAGCGGAGGATGAACCGGGCGGCGTTCGAGGTGGCGCTGGGACCGGCGCCAGAGGCGGAGGCGCTCCGGGAGGCCAGTGCCGTCTACGGCCGGTTCCTCGAGACCTGGCCCGGGGTGGCGCCGTTCGACGCCGGGACCATCTCCCAGAGCGCGGAGACGATGGCGGCGATCGTCTGCGCGCCGGCATACCGGTCGCTGCTGCGGCAGGACCCGGAGCGGATCCTCGCCGCAGTCGAGGCGCCGGTGCTCGCCGTGTACGGCGGAAGGGACACGCAGGTGCAGGGTCCCGAGAACCGGGAGGCCTTCCTGCGGGCGGTCCGCGGGAATCCGCGGGCGGACGTGCTCCTGTTCGACGAGGCGAACCACCTCTTCCAGGCCGCCGGCACCGGGTCGATCTCCGAATACGAGGGGCTTCCGCCGGGACCGACGCAGGAGGTCTTGCGGGCGATCGCCAGGTGGATCGGGAAGGCGTGACGGGGCGGTGGGGGAGGGCGTACGAGGGAATTGCCCCGGCTGAAGACGGCGCCGTTACCGGAACGCGCCGATCTCCGTGACCGCCTCGCCGATGACCAGCGCGTGCATCTCGCGGGTCCCCTCGCAGGTGTGGACGCTCTCGAGGTTCGCCATGTGGCGCATGGCCAGCTCGGTCACCATCCAGGCGAGCTTCTCCTGGGTGAGCGGGAATCCGGCGATGGGGCGGTTGAATGGCCCGCTTCACGATGGGACTGTCGGTGAAGGAGCGGAAGGGGTAGCCGCGACGGCTCCTGCCGCCGCCCACCCGATCCGGACCGGAGACGCGTCCGGGAAGGCGTGGCATCCCCGGGCGCGCAGCCTCGCGACGGCATCGGGGAGGCCGCCTCCCAGCGCGGAGCCGGCCGGCGCGCGGCAGAACGGGCAGGCGTGGACGGCGCCCTCCGCGTCCACGAACAGGTAGCGGTCGCCCGCCCCGAAGCAGCCCACGGTTCGCTGGGTCAGCGCCGGCAGCTCGACGATCGGGAGATCCGAGGCCCGGGAGTTCGTGGTCCGGGCGAACCGCATGAGGAGGTCCACCTCCTGCGGGCGCAGCGTGACGTCCTGGCCTGCCCAGCGCCCCACCGCGCGCGGCTCGAGGATCCGGAGGAATCCCACGCCGAGGTCCCGCCCCAGCCGGACGAGACGGGCGAGGTCGTCGGCATGGATTCCCCGCGTCGCGGTGAGCGACAGCGCCACCACCAGACCGGCTGCTGCCGCGGCCCGCGCCCCCTCGGTGGCTCGCGCGAACGTCCCCTTCACTCCCCGGAAGGCATCGTGGCGCGCCGGGTCCCAGTGGTCGAGGCTGACCATGGTCCCGACCACGCCCGCCTCCCGCAGCCGGCCGGCGGAGCGCGGGTCGAGGCCGACGCCGCTCGTCAGCACCCAGACGTCCACCCGGGGTCCGAGGGAGCGCGCCACCGCCTCGACCGCGTCCAGCCGCAGCATCGGCTCGCCGCCGGTCAGCTCCAGGTGGCAGACCCCGAGCCCGGAGAGCGCCTGGGCGATCCCGACGATCTCCCCGACCGGCAGCGCCTCCTCGGCGCCGAGCAGGTCCCAGTCGGAGCAGTGCTGGCAGCGCAGGGGGCAGCGGCGTGTCACCGCCAGGATGGCCAGGTGCAGCGGAGGCCGGCCGGACCCGGTGGGCGAGATGCGCTCGAGCTCCCCCTCGAGGAAGCGGTCGAACGCCGGCGACGGCGACCCGGGAATGGTCGGGTCGAGGAAGGCGCGTCCCCCGACGCGGACCCAGCGTGCCGGGAGCGGGAAGCCCCTCCGCTGCTCGACGGCGAAGGCCAGCTCGCGGGCCGCGAGGACCGCCGCCGCCGGACGGCGGTCCCGGAGCGCGAGGCGGGCTGCGCGCAAGGCGGTCGCGCCCCGGGCCGCCCAGACCGGTGGGCCCCAAACCATCGGGGATCGGACGGAATGGGTCACGGGTTCCCCGCAACCGGCGCGGCCATGATCGCCAGGGTCCGGCGGTAGAGCTCGACCGAGAAGAGCGAGAGGCTGCCCGGCTCGTCGCGGAGCGTGTAGAGGGTGCCCGCCGAGAGCTCGGACTGGGGCGGCGTGTGGACGCGGTAGTACCCGGAGGTGTGGAGGAAGGCGTCGCGGACCAGGCCCCTCTCCGGGGGCGGGATCTCGAACGTCAGGTCCGCCCGCTCGCCGCGCGTGGCCAGCACCTGGTATTTCCCGTCCGTCTCCGCCAGCTGGCGACGGACGTCCTTCCCGTCTGACTGCACCGCTCGCGCCGGCGCGAACCGCCGGCTCGGGGGATCGGTCGCCGCGACGGGCGCGATGGCAACCCGGTCGGCGACCAGGAACCCGACGCCGCCGCTCAGCCGGACCCGGGTCGATGGGGCGCTCGTCACCGGGAGTGGAACGGCGAAGCGCCGGAGCGAGGCAGGACCCACCGTCGGCACCACGGCGACCCGTTCCCAGGTCCCGTTCCGCTCCACCTCGACGCGCAGGTCCACCCCCTCGCGCTCGCGCCAGGCCAGGGAGAAGTCGCGCGACTCGGGCAGGTCGGTCTCGTCGAGGTACGGCTCGAGCTGGTCGCCCAGCAGCGCGAAGAAGCGGCCGAAGACCACGTCCAGCCAGGGGGTGTTTCCGGCGTCGAGCTCGAGCGCCACCGGGCCGCCGCCGGGCGGCGTGGGGAAGGACAGGACGAGCCCCTCGCGGACCGGTGGGGACGGGCGGCGGGACACCTCGTCGAGGTCGGTCTGCCAGGCCTGGCCGTCGGCCTCGCGGAGCAGCGGCAGGACGTCGCGACCCTCCAGGTCGGTGGCCGAGAGCGGGGGCCGGGAGTCGCCGACGAGGATCAGCCGCGCCTCGTGCGTGGCCAGGGTGCGCCGGCCGGGGGCCCGGTCGACCAGGACGAGCTCGGCGAGGTCGGTGAACTGGGTCTCCCGGGCCTCGTTCGAGAGGAGGACTTCGGGCCGGGCCCCGAGCGCCGGCAAGGGAAGAAGGTCGTCCCGCTGGGTCGCACGGGAGGTCGCCCCCGAGTAAGCCTCCCCGACGAAGCGGAGCCCGTCGCCGCCGTCCACGTAGACGAACGGGCAGGAGGTCTTGGTGAGAGCCGCGATCACGGCGATCAGCAGGAGCGTCCCCAGCACGATGCCGGTGACCAGGAAGGTCGTGCGCCAGCCGTCGAACGACTTCACCTCCACCGTCATGGCCTCCCGGAGGTCGAAGGTGACGACCTTCGGCTCTCCCTCCGGAGCGTCGACCAGGATCCCGGTGACCGTGGGGAGATCGACCTTCTTCACGTCCATGGTGACGGGCGCGCTTCCGTCCTTGGGAACCAAGCGGAGGCGCGTCGACCCGTCCACGACCTGTCCGGTCTCGATCTCCTTGAGGGGGACGACCGACCACGAGTAGCAGGCCGACGAGAAGGCGAGGAGGGTGGCGACGGCGACGAGTCGGAACCAGGCGGGATGGGCTGAAGGTGACGAGCGCTGCATGGCGTCCTCCGAGTCCAGAAGGCGGGCGGTTGCCTCGTACCATCAAGACCTTCGCCGGAGCCCCCTGTGACATCATCCGCCTCCGGGAAGCGGACGGCATGGTGCTTCGGGGAGACCCCCCCCGGGGGTCACGGGGGGACGGCGGGCGTATTCACGAGGGGTTGAGGGAGTCGACCGGGGAGGTCGACGTTGGGTGCGGGTACCCGGGATCCCTCACCCGCGAAAGGCCGAGATCCCCGTGACCGCCTCGCCGATGACCAGCGTGTGCATCTCGTGGGT
>CAIQRS010000178.1 GCA_903874275.1 uncultured Anaeromyxobacter sp. | reverse complement strand
CGTGAGCTTGCTCGTCGGGTCGGCGTCGCGGTTCCTCTCGTAGATGTCGGCGTTCTCGACGAACATCTTCCAGGACCGGTCCACCGGGCGAGGGCTGGGCGGCTCGCCGCCGCGGGCGGCGGAGGGCTTGAGCCGGAGCTGTGGGATCTTCCCCGCGCGCATCTCCTGGACGGCGAGCATCTGCCAGGCGCTCGACCCGTAGCGGGCGGCGATGGCCATGGTGACGGGCAGCGCCTTGGGGTCGGCGAGCATGCGCTGGGCCGTATCGGCCGCGGCCTCCCATTCCTTGGCCTGGAGGTAGCGGACGACGGCCATCCGGTAGAAGCCGATGCGGAGCCGGTGGTTCTTGTACTTGTCCACGAAGCTGATGAGTCCGTCCGCCGCGACCTTGCTCTCGGCGCTGGCCGCGTCGAGGTTCCCGGAGAGCTGGTCGCGCAGCGCCCGATCGATGTGCTTGAAGACCTCCTTCAGGAGGGCCAGCTCGGCTCCGTCGGTGGTGAGCCTGCTGTCGATGGCCTCGTCCGGCGAGGTGGGCTCGCGGAAGTCGGCCTGGGCGAACGAGAGGCTCTGGTCCTGGGCCGAGGCGGCGACCGGCCCGAGGGCGACGGCGAGCGCGACGGCAGCGGCGAAGACGCGAAGATGCATGTGGGTCCCCTTTTCTGGCGGAGCGGTCGTACATCCAGACGCGCTGGAGGGCAAGTGCTACGCCCCGCGCTTCAGCTCGGTGAGGACCAGCTTCGCCACCTGCTTCAGCGTGTCGAAGACCCCCACGCCGGTGGGCGCCACGGCCTGGAACTCGGGGACGCCCCGCGGATTGAGGAGACGGTGGAGCTCGTCCACGGTGGCGACGTTGGGCAGGTCGCGCTTGTTGTACTGGACGACGTAGGGGATGCGGTTCAGGTCGTAACCCTGCTCCGACAGGTTGATCCGGAGGTTCTCCACCGACTCGAGGTTGGCCTCCATGCGCTCGATCTGGCTGTCGGCGACGAAGACCACGCCGTCCACCCCCTTCAGGATGAGCTTGCGGGAGGCGTCGTAGAAAACCTGGCCGGGCACCGTGTAGAGGTGGAAGCGGGTCTTGAAGCCGCGGATCTCGCCCAGCGAGAGGGGCAGGAAGTCGAAGAAGAGGGTGCGCTCGGTCTCGGTGGCGAGGCTGATCATCTTGCCCTTCGCCTCGGGGGAGGTGCGGGCGTAGACGTACTGGAGATTCGTCGTCTTCCCGCACAGTCCGGGACCGTAATAGACGATCTTGCAGTTGATCTCGCGGGAGCTGTAGTTGATGAAGCTCATGTCCTAGGCGCTGAAGAGGTTGTCGATGTCGTCGTCGGTGATCTCGGCGAGCGGGCTGCGCACGCCGGGGGTGGACTGGCGTCGCGACAGCTGCTCGAAGACCCGGGCCAGCTCCTCGCTGGCCTTCTTGACCCGGAGCCGGACGAGGCCGAGCGAGCTCCGGGCGTCGAAGATCACCACCAGCACCACCTTGCCGCCCACGATGGACATGTGGATCGACTCGCGCTCCCCCTCGTGGAACTGGCTGGGGAACTCGTTCTCCCCGATGAGCTTGGCGAGCCCGCCCATGGCGGCGACGTTGCCGGCGGTGAGCGAGGCCAGCGAGGTGGTGTCGAGATTCTGGGAGGCTCCGGAGGCGGAGATGAGCTGGCCGTTCTTGTCCACCAGGAAGACGACCTTCGCGCCCGCGTCCCGCATGAGGCGGTCGCAGATTCCGGAGATCTTCCGGAACTCCTCCTCGTACATCACCAGGCCCGGATTCATCGCCCTCTCCGACGCGTCGAAAGACCGTATCCACCGGCGATAGCAGGGATTCCCTGCCCGATCAATGGCGCGGTCCGATATCGGAGCCCGCGGCGGGCGCGCGTCGTCACAGCTCGCGCCGCCCCGACATGGCGCGGGCCAGGGTGACCTGGTCGGCGTACTCGAGATCCCCGCCCATCGGGACCCCCTGGGCGATGCGGCTCACCTTCATCCCCATGGGCTTGAGGAGGCGGGCCAGGTAGAGGGCGGTGGCCTCCCCCTCCACGTCGGGGTTGGTGGCGATGATGATCTCGTCCGGCGGGTTGGTCTCGAGCCGCACCAGCAGTTCGCGGATCTTGAGATCGGAGGGTCCCACCCCATCGAGGGGGGAGAGGGCGCCGTGCAGCACGTGGTAGCGCCCCCGGTACTCGTGGGTGCGCTCGACGGCCACCAGGTCTGGAACCCCCTCGACGACGCAGAGCAGCCGCGGATCGCGCCGCCCGTCGGAGCAGATGGCGCAGGGGTCCTTGTCGGTGAGGGTCTGGCAGCTCGTGCAGCAGCGCACGTCGCGCACCACGCCGGTCACCGCCGCGGCCAGGGACTCGGCGTAGGCCGGGCCGGCCGCGAGCACGTGGAAGGCCAGCCGCTGGGCGGTCTTCTCGCCGATGCCGGGCAGGCGCGCCAGCTCCCTCACCAGGCGCGCGATGGGGTCGGCGACGGCCACCGTCCTAGACTCCCAGTCCGGGGATGCGCAGGCCGCCGGTGGCCTTCTCCATGGTCTCGTCGGAGAGCTTGCGGGCCTTCTCGAGCGCGGCGTTGGCGGCGGCCGCCACCAGGTCCTCGAGCATCTCCTTGCCGGCCGGGTCGATGGCCTTGGGGTCGATGGTGACGCGGCGGATCTCGAAGCGCCCGTTCATCTTCACCTGCACCAGGCCGCCTCCGGCCTCGGCGTCCACCTCGAGCTCGCCGAGCTGCTCCTTGGCGTGCTCGACCGCCTTCTCGATCTTCTTCGCCTGCCGCATGAGGAACTGGATGTCCATGTCTGCTCCCGGGCCGAGGAGGCCCTACAGCTCGTCCGTGCCTTCGATGTCGGCGCCGAGCAGCTTCGCCGCTTCCTGGATGTTGGGGTGGGAGCGCGCCTCGTCCCTCACCTTGGCGACCCGGGTCTCGCGCTCGGCCCGTTCCACCGAGGCGATGGAGGCCACCGGCGCCGCGGCCTCGGGCGTTGCCGGGGCGGCCGGACCGACCTCGATGGCGAGCTTCACCGGGCGACCGAGGAAGGAGGTGAAGACCTTCTCCACCTGGGCCCGCTTGCGCTCCACCATGTCGGGGTAGCGCGTGCCGGCCGGGAAGCGGATGCGCACCTCCGGGGAGCCGAGCGCGACGAGCGTGGCCTGCTTCAGGGCGGAGCCCAGCGTGGGGCTGTCGGCCTCGACCGCCGCGACGGCGGAACGCCATCGAGCAGCGGGCGGCGCGTCAGCGCCGTCCGCAAGACCGCCTACCGGAGCCACCACCGCCGCTGCCTTCGGCACCGCCACCGAAGCCGCCACCGGAGCCACCACCGCCGCAGCCCTCGGAACCGCCACCCCCACCCCCACCACCACCCCCGCCCCCCCCACCGCAGCCGGCACGGTCGCCCTCGGAACCGCCACCGCCGGCAGCCCCCTCCCCCCCGCGATCGCCTCCGCCCTCGCCAGCAACTCCCCCACCTCCGCCCCCGGAGCCAGCACCGCGCCCTTCAGCAGCGCCACCTCGAGCGCATACCGCGGCTGGTCGGCCAGCTTCACCTCCAGCACCGCCCGCTGCGCGATGTCGAACAGCCTCGCCAGCTGGGCCGGGTCGGCCTCCGCCGCCACCGCCTGGACGTCCCGCAGCTCGGCCTCGGGGAGATCCAGCGGCACCCCCGGCGCCAGCCGGGCCACGGTGGCGTCGCGCAGGAACCGAACCAGCTCCTCGGCCACGCGCCGCATCTCCAGCCCCCGCTCGTACAGGACCGCCACCTCGGCCAGCAGCCCCGCGCCGTCGCGCCGGACCAGCCCTGCCGCCATCCGCGAGACCGCCGCCGCGTCCACCACCCCGAGCGCCTCTGCCACCGCGTCGTCACCCGGCTCGTCGCCGCAGGCGGCCCGCACCCGGTCGAGAAGCGACAGCGCGTCGCGCATGCCCCCCTCGGCCGCCCGCGCCACCAGCGCCAGCGACGCCCCGGAGAGCTTCATCCCCTCGGCGGCGGCCACCTTGCCGAGCTGGTCCACGATCTGGCGCAGGTCGAGCCGCCGGAAGTCGAAGCGCTGGCAGCGGGAGACGATGGTCTCCGGCACCTTGTGCACGTCGGTGGTGGCGAGCACGAAGATCACGTGGGGGGGCGGCTCCTCCAGCGTCTTCAAGAGTGCGTTGAAGGCGCCGGTGGAGAGCATGTGGACCTCGTCCACCACGAAGACCTTGTACTTGTCGCGGGCGGGCCGGTACTTCACCCCCTCGACGATGTCGCGGACGTTGTCCACGCCGTTGTTGGAGGCGGCGTCGATCTCGATGACGTCCACCGAGCGCCCCTCGGTGATCTCGACGCAGGCGACGCAGGTGCCGCAGGGGCTGGCGGTGGGCCCCTTCTCGCAGTTCACCGCCTTGGCGACGAGGCGCGCCGCGGTGGTCTTGCCCACGCCGCGCGGTCCGGTGAAGAGGAAGGCGTGGGCCAGCCGCCCGGACGCCAGCGCGTTCGAGAGGGTGCGGACCACGTGCTCCTGGCCCGACATCTCCCCGAAGGTCTGGGGCCGGTACTTCCGGGCGAGGACGAGGTAGCCCATGGTTCACCCCACGAAAAAAAACGACAGGAGCCGGCCCACAATCCCCGGGCGCACGGAGGACAGCCTACCGTTGCTCCCTTCCGGGCCTGGCGGGGTTCGACTGAACCCACGTCGCCCGAGGATTCTGGACCGGCTCCTTCTCGACTGGCGGAGAGGGTGGGATTTGAACCCACGGTCCACCTTTTGGGCGGACAAACGATTTCCAGTCGTTCACCTTCGGCCGCTCGGTCACCTCTCCAGTTCGATAACCCAATTCGATGCGGAGAGCGTGGGATTCGAACCCACGGTACCGTTACCGGTACACCTGATTTCGAGTCAGGCGCCTTCGACCAGCTCGGCCAGCTCTCCGCGGGCGGATCTAACCGATTTCCCCCCCGGAGCCAAGCTCGGAGGATCCGGAATTTTCCCCGGAGCGTCCGGTATTTGCCCGGCGTGAGCGAAAGAAGGCCCGGAGCTGCTCGCCGCACTCCCCGGACCGGAGCCCCCGCTCGACCGGGAAGCGGTGGTTCAGGCGCGGGTCGGCGGAGAGGTCCATGAGGGACCCGACTGCTCCCGCCTTGGGGTCATCCGCCCCGTAGACCAGCCGGTCCACCCGGGCGAGCACGAGCGCCCCGGCGCACATGGCGCAGGGCTCGAGCGTGACCACCAGGGTGACGCCGGTGAGCCGCCAGCGCCCCAGCGTGCGGGCGGCGTCCTGGATGGCGAGCAGCTCGGCGTGGGCGCAGGGGTCGCGGTCCTCCTCGCGCCGGTTGCGCCCCCGTCCCACCACCTTGCCGTCGAGGACCGCCACGGCACCCACCGGGACCTCGCCGGCGGCGGCGGCCTCGGCGGCGAGCGCCAGCGCCTCCTGCATGGCGGCGTCGAAGGGGTGGGGCTCGCTCACGGGCGGAGCTCGGGATGGTCGGCGCAGTCGAGCCCGCAGGCCCGGCAGGTGGAGAGGGCGCACTTGGGGGTGATGCGGGCCCCGATCCCGCGCCGGTACTCGCGGGCCAGGAAGGACTTGGTGAGGCCGTGGTCGATGAAGTCCCAGGGGAGCCGCTCCCCCACCCCGACCTCCCGGGTGACGAAGAACTCCGGGTCGTGGGGCCAGAGGGAGAGCGCCCGCTGCACGCTTCCTCCGGTCTGGAGGAGCGCCAGCTCGAGCAGGTCGGCGCAGCGCCGGTCGCCGCGGGAGAGGAGCGTCTGCACGTAGGCCTCGCGCGGGGAGAGGAACTCCACCTCGATGCCCTGGGGGCGCAGCCGCTTCTCCAGCAGGCGGCGCTTGCCGGCCAGGCAGGCGGCGTCGTGCATGGGGGCCCACTGGAACGGGGTCCAGGGCTTGGGGACGAAGGGGTTCACGGAAAGTGTGATGCGCCCCATGCGCCCGGTGGCCTTGGCCTTGGGCTTCATGACCTCGTCGCGGATGCGCAGCGCGATGACGGCCATGCCGTCCACGTCCGCGTCGGTCTCGGTGGGGAGCCCGCACATGAAGTAGAGCTTCACGTGGCGCATCCCCTTCGAGAGCGCGGCCTCGGCCGCCTCGAGGATGCGGTCGTCGGAGAAGTCCTTGTTCACCACCTTGCGCATCCGGTCGGTGCCGGCCTCGGGGGCGATGGTGATGGAGCGCTCGCCGCCCTCGGCCATGCGGCCGGCCAGCTCCGGCGTGATGGCGTCCACCCGGAGCGACGACGGGCTGAAGGTGCCGCCCTCCTCGCCGATGAAGCAGGTGAGCGGGTCGAGCCCGGTGTAGTCGCTGGTGTCGGGGCCGACCAGGCCGATGCGCTGCCCCTTCTCGATGCCCTTCCTGACCTCGCCGCGCAGCACCTCGAGGTCCACCTCGCGGTAGGGGCGCTGCACGAAGCCGGCCGCGCAGAAGCGGCAGCCCCACAGGCAGCCGCGCGCCACCTCGGTGAGGAAGAGGTCGCCGAACTGGGCGCCGGGGGTGTCGATGACCCGGCTGGTGGGCACGTTCTTCAAGTCCGGCACGTAGAGCCGCTTCACCAGGGGTGAAGCGCCCTCCAGGGGCTCGAAGGCGGTCACCCACTGCCCGCCGGGATCGCGGGTGTCCGCGTAGCCCACGTCGTAGAGCGAGGGAACGTAGCCGCCGGGGAGCCGGGAGAGCGCCCGCAGGGAATCGGCCCGCCCGGCCCGCGCCTCGGGCCGGCGCATGGCGGCGAAGAAGGAGGGCAGGAGCTCCTCCCCCTCCCCCACCAGGAAGAGGTCGAAGAAGGGGGCCAGCGGCTCGGGGTTGATCTGGACGGCGATGCCGCCCCCCACCACCAGCGGGAAGCGCTCGTCCCGGTCCTTCGAGCGCAGCGGGATCCCCGACCTCCGCAGGACGTCGAGGACGTTCACGTAGTCGTCCTCGAAGGAGAGGGAGAAGGCCACCACGTCGAAGTCGCGCAGCGGGCGCCCCGACTCGACGGTGCGGGGCTCCACCCCGGGCTCCTCGGGGAGGAAGGCCCGCTCGCAGAGGACGTCGCTCTCGGCGTTGGCGATGCGGTAGACGGCGTGGAAGCCCAGGTTGGCCATTCCCAGGCGCCAGGCGTTCGGGTACACGAGCGCCACGCCCAGGCGCCCTCCCGGATCCTTGCGGATCGCCCCGCTCTCGCCCCTCGAATGGTCCATCCGCTGCGTTCCTTAACGCCGGTGCTAGAATCCCGCCTCCTCTCGCCGCACGAAAGCCCATGACCCTCGCACTGCCCCTCGCGCTCTCCCTGCTCCTCTCGGCCCCTCCCGCCCCGGCTCCGGCCATCGACTGGTCCCGGATCCCCGACACGGTGGGGGTCTCCGCGCTCACCCCGCCGCAGAAGGAGGTGCTGGCGCGGGTGCTCGCCGACGAGTTCTGCTACTGCGGCTGCCCCCACACCCTGCTCGGCTGCCTCAACGAGCACAAGGAGTGCAAGCACGCGCCGCGGATGGCGGCGCTGGCGGCGCGCCTGGCCGGGATGGGGCTCTCCTCCGGCGAGATCCTGAAGACCCTCACCGAGTACTACGCCTCCTTCGACAAGACCAAGCGGGCCCGCCTGGAGATCACCGCGCTGGGCAAGCCGCTCGGCGACCCCAAGGCGCCCGTCACCCTCCACGAGTTCGCCGACTTCGAGTGCCCGTTCTGCCAGCAGCTGCGCCCCAAGCTCGAGGCCTTCGTGAAGCGCTACCCGGGCCGGGTCAAGCTGGTCTTCCGCGCCTTCCCCATCCCCGGCCACCCCCACGCCGACACCGCCGCCGAGGCCTCCGAGTGGGCCCGCGATCAGGGCATCTTCTGGCCCTTCCACGACGCCATGTTCGACGACCCCAAGGCCCTCGACACCGACTCGCTGGTGTCGCTGGCCGGCCGGCTCGGCAAGGACGGCGAGTCGCTGCGCAAGGCGCTCACCGACCGGAAGTACCGGGAGCGGGTGCAGTCCGGGCTCGTCGAGGGGCGGCGGTCAGGGGTCCTCGGCACCCCGACGCTCTTCATCAACGGCCGGCGCCACGTCATCCCCGACTACTCCGACACGGTGCTCGAGTTCATCCTCGAGGACGAGGAGCAGTGGATGAAGAGCGGCTGGAAGGACTAGCGGGCCGAAGCCGATGCGCCGCTTCCTCCTCATCGACGCCCACGGCCGGGTGGCCACCCGGGCCGACGACGTCCGGCGCGAGCTGGCCGACCGGGCGGGCACGTTCGAGCTTCTCCCTTCCGCCCCCGACCTTCTCCTCGCCGTCCGCGTCCCGGCCTTCGGCGGCCCCACCCCGGCGCCGGGCGCCACGCTGGCCGGCGACCTGGCCGCCTTCCCGCTCGCCGACTTCCTGGGCTTCGTCCACCAGGCCCGCATGACCGGGACCCTCACCGTGCTCGCCGGGGGAGGCACCCGGGCGGTCTCCTTCCGCGAGGGGCGGGTCAGCGGCTCGGCCTCGGAGGTGCGCGGCGAGCGGTCCGCCGAGGTGGCCGTCCGGCTGGGATTCCCCGGCGACGGGATGCTCCCGGTGAACGAGCGCTGGCGGATCGCCCGCGAGCAGGTGACCGCCATCTTCCACGCCGTGCTCACCGCGCGCGAGGGGGTCTTCTACCTGGTCCAGGGGGAGGACGAGCCGGCCGGGCCGGCCCTCTCGCTCGACACCCAGGCCGTGCTCATGGACGCGGTCCGGCGCATCGACGAGATGGAACTGTTCCGCGGGCGCATCCCGGGCGGCGACGTCTTCCTGCGGCGCCGCGAGCCGCGCGAGCCGGTGGCGCTGGAGCCGGAGGAGGTGCGGCTGCTCGCGCTGGTGGACGGCCGCCGCCGGGTCCTCGACGTGGCCCGCGAGGCCCACCTCTCCGAGTTCGACGCCACCAAGATCCTCTACCGGCTGGCCGAGGCCGGCTACCTCGAGACCACCACCGAGAGCCCGGGGCGGGCCGCTGCGGCCGACCGGTCGCGCGCCGTCCTGGCCGGCATGAACGAGGTGTTCCGGGAGGTGGTCCGGGCGGTCGGGTCCCACGGCTCGACCGGGCCGATGCTCGGGGACGCCACCCGCTTCCTGGCCGACCCGTCCTCCCGCTTCTACCCGCTCTGGCGCGGCATCGTCCCCGAGCCCGACGGCTCCCTCGACGAGGACCGGATGCTGGTGGCGCTGGCGGCGCTGGCCGACGCCGAGGCCGGCAAGCTCGACCGGCGCGGCGACCGCCCCCGCATCCTGCTGGCCGCCCTGCGGGAGCTCATGTTCTTCTTCCTCTTCCAGGCCGGGGAGCGGCTCCCCCGCGACGCCGACGAGGCCATTTCACAGTCCGTGAAACGACGACTGGAGGAGGTGGAGTCGGGGGTGGCCACGCCGTGACCGGCGCGACCCGGCTCCCACTCGTCACCGCCGACCTCCCCGGCTCGGGAGGAACCCTGAAGCAGAGCCCGGAGGACTTCCGGGTGGACGAGATCCCCGCCTACGCCCCCAGCGGCGAGGGGCCCCACCTCTATCTTCAGATACAGAAGCGGGGGCGGACCACCCGCGACGTGGTCCGGGAGGCGGCCCGTCTGCTCGGGGTGCAGGAGCGGGACGTCGGGGTAGCCGGACTGAAGGACCGGCACGCCGTGACCGTCCAGTGGCTCTCCTTCCCGGTGGTGAAGGGGCCCGACCCGGCCTCCCTGGGGGGCGAAGGCTGGCGCGTGATCGCCGCCTCCCGCCACGGGAACAAGCTGCGCACCGGCCACTCGCGCGGCAACCGGTTCGCCATCGTGGTGCGCGGGGGAGACCTCGGCGCCGCCCGGGCCGCAGCCGACGCCCTGGCCGTCCGCGGCCTCCCCAACTTCTTCGGCTCCCAGCGCTTCGGCGCCGACGGAAAGAACGCCGACCTGGGGCGCGCCATCCTGCGCGGCGCCGGCGACCCCGAGGCCCGCCGCGCCTCGCGCGATCGGTTCCTGCGCCGGCTGGCGCTCTCGGCCTGGCAGTCGCTCCTCTTCAACCGCTGGCTCGCCGAGCGGATGCGGGACGGCCTCCTCGCCCGGGCCATCCCCGGCGACGCCATGAAGAAGCTCGACTCCGGGGGGGTCTTCGCCTGCGAGGATCCAGCCGCCGACCAGCCCCGGGTGGAGCGGTTCGAGATCTCGCCGGCCGGTCCCATGTTCGGCCACGCGCTCCGGCCCGCGGGGGGAGAGGCGGGGGAGCGGGAGGCACGCATCCTCGCCGCCGACGGCGTCTCGGTGGCCGACCTGGCGCGGGGAGGCGGCGAGACCGAGGGGACGCGCCGGGCGGCCCGCATCCCGGTGTCGGTGGAACTCGAGGAGGTCCCCGGGGGCTACCGGGCCAGCTTCGACCTGCCGCGCGGCTCCTACGCCACGGTGGTGATGGGAGAGCTCACCCGGTCGGACGCGGACCTGGGCGAGACCGGGGAGTGAAGGCTAGAACGCGATCGCCAGCACGCCGCCGGTGAGCACCGCGGCGCCGGCCACCCCGTAGAGCACGTTGGCGGCGGTGGCGGAGCTCTGCGCCTTGCTGGCCAGCGCATCGGCCTGGGACCGATCGTTCCCCCCGGCGAGCAGCTCGTTCTGGGCGCTGCGGGCCTGGAGCCCCATGACGACGCCGGCTCCGGCGGCGACCACCCCGACCGCCCCGGCGATGATGGGACCGAGCCAGCTCTTGCGCTCGACCGGACGGGGCGCCGGCTCGGGGACCGTCGCCCCGGGCGGGGGCGGCGGCGGATTCACCGTCAGTACCGGCGCGACGGCGGGATCCTGGCCCGGCTCGAGGACCAGGTTCACCTCGAGTGACTGGAGCGGGAACAGGACCACCTGGCGCGCCGCGCTCCTCCTCCCCGGCGCCGCGGCGCCGAGCTGGTACGGGCCGGGCGGGTAGGCGGCGTCGAGGGGCGCCTTGCCCACCGCCGCCCCGTCCACCGTGAGGTCGGCGCCGGGAGGGTCGGTGGTGACGTGGAGCATCTGGCGCCCGGTGGCGGCGAGCCTGGCCTCGAGCCCCTTCACGCTCCTCTGCACCGCCTCCCGGTTCGGGGCGGCCGGATCGAGCCGGAGGTAGCGGGCGAAGGACGCGAGCGCCGCGGCCAGGTCGCCGAGCTTCTCCTGGCACTGCCCGATGTTGAACTGGAGGGCCGGGCTGGGCTTCAGCCGGTCGGCGGCCTCGAACTGGGCGATGGCCTCCCGGTACTTCCCCGCCTTGTAGAGGTCGGCCCCCTTCCGGTAGGCGGCCCTGGCCGCGGCGGCAGGATCGGCGGACGGTCCAGCGGACGACACCGGGGCCGGATCGGCGCCTTCGCCGGCGCCGGGGAGCGCCAGGAATGCCGCGAGGAGGAGAAGGCGGAGGCCCGTCAATGTCCTTCCCGGAGGGAGGCGGTCACCGCGCGGTCGGGCCGTACGGGTCGAGGAGGTCGCTCCCGGACGGGGCATTCTCCCCGCTCCCGGCCTTCGAGCCAACCCCGGAGGGGGTGCGGGCCGGCCTGGGGCGCGCCGGTTTCGGCGGGGGGGGCTCGGCCGCCGAGGCGGAGGGCGGGGGGTCGTGCGGCGCCGGAGAGCCCTCCGGAGCCGCCTCCGGCGGGGCCTGGGCAGCCGGGGCCGTGACCCGGACCGCGGGAGGTTCGACCCGCGGGGGCGCGTCGGCGCTCGCCGTCGGGGAAGCTCCGGCGGGGCCATCGCCTCCCCCGCGGACGGCCAGGGCCGCGAACACCCCCGAGAGGAGGGCCAGGAAGAGGAGCCCGAGGACCGCGGCGAGCGCGAACTGCGACCTCCGGCGGGAGACGACCTCGACCTCGGACCGGGTGTCCCGCCTCACCCTGGTGGACGGGCGGGAGGGCTCCGGCTCCGGGAGCGGGGGCGCGAAGTCGCGCAGCGGGAGGGTGTCACCGAGGGGCAAGGTCTCGCCGCGGGTGCTGGAGCGGGGCGCCCGGCGGTCCACGACCTTGTCGCCGGCCCGGTCCGTGGCCCGGTCGCCGGCCAGGCGGGAGAGCTCGGCCGACAGCTCCTCCATCGACTGCTGCCTCCCCTCCGGACGCTTCACGAGGGCCCGAAGGACGATCTGCTCGACATCCTGGGGCAGCTCGGGGCGCAGCTTCCGAGGCGGCACCGGGGCGTCGCTCTGGTGCTTCATGAGGGTGGCGAGCGGCGTGTCGCCGTCGAAGGGGAGCCTTCCGGTGAGGGTCTCGTAGGCCAGCACCCCGAAGGCGTAGACGTCGGAGCGCTGGTCGATGACGTTCGAGGAGGCCTGCTCGGGCGACATGTACTCGGGCGTGCCGATGATCGATCCAGCCTTGGTGAGCCGCTTCGAGTCGGGCGTGCCCGGCCCCTTGGCGATGCCGAAGTCGAGCACCTTCACGAAGTCGGCGCCGTCGTTCCGGCGCAGGATGAAGACGTTCTCCGGCTTCAGGTCGCGGTGGACGATGCCCCGCTCGTGGGCCGCGCCGAGCGCCCGGCAGATCTGCAGGAAGATGGGGATGGCCCGCGCCACGGTCATCGGCCCGTCCCGGTGGAGGATGCGGGCCAGGCTCTCCCCGTCGAGGGCCTCCATGACGAAGTAGGCCTCCCCTTCCGGGGTATGCCCGAAGTCGAAGACCTCGACGATGTTCTCCTGGCCGATCTGGCTCGCCGCCCGGGCCTCGTGCTGGAAGCGGTCGAGCAGCTCCGCGTCCCGGGAGTACTCCGGTCGGAGCACCTTCACCGCCATCCGCTTGCCGAGCGTCACGTGCTCGGCCAGGTAGATGCTCCCCATCCCGCCCTGCCCCAGGCGGGACAGGATCCGGTAGCGGTCGCCAAGGATCCGTCCCACCAGGTCGTGGGTCGGCACGAGGAGGGTGCCGTCCACCGGGCAGACGGTCACGCCTTCGTCGCTCTTGGTCCGGCATGTGGGGCAAACAGGCATACGCGGCGGGCGCCGAGATTTGATAAGGTACCACAACCTGCCGGAAGTCCGGGCGAAAGTGGGGAACTGGTGTCGGAGCTCTTCGTGGTCAACGGAATATGCGGGGGGACGGTCTTCTTCCTCCCCGACGTTCCGACCGTTCTCGGACGCTCCGCCGAGTGCCAGGTCCAGATCGCCGACCCCTGGATCTCCAGCATGCACGCCATGTTCGAGAAGCGGGGGAGCGAGCTCTGGCTCGTGGACCTCGAGAGCCGCAACGGGACCTGGGTGAACGAGCACAAGGTCCGGGAGGCCCCGCTCTCCCCGGGCTACCGGCTCCGCTTCGGCAAGACCGAGGTCGAGCTGCGCGAGGGGCTCACCCCCCGCCCGCTCCAGCCGCTCCTCGCCGAGACCGGCACCATCGTCCGCTACCTGGCCGACATGCAGGCCGAGTCGCGTGAGTCCCAGCAGCCCGACCTGCCTGCGAAGCGCGACACCGACCCGAGCTCGCGGCGCATCACCGGCCGCGGCCAGGGGTCGCGGCGGCAGATCGCCATCGTGAACGACATCGGCCGCGCGCTCATCGACGCCCCCGACCTCGACGCCATGCTGGCCCGGATCCTCCACACCGTGGCCAACGCGGTCCGCGCCGAGCGCTCCACGCTGCTCCTCATGGACGAGTCGGGGCACATGCAGCCCCGGGCCACCGAGCCGCCCGGCTCCCCTCCCCGCATCTCGGAGACGGTGGTCACAGCGGCCGCCAAGGGGCGCGCCGGCCTGCTCACCATCGACGCCCAGCAGGACCTGCGCTTCACCGGCAGCAAGTCGGTGATCGTGCAGGGGATCCGCTCCTGCCTGTGCGTCCCGGTCTGGGCCGACAACCGGATCCTCGGGATGCTGGTCATGGACCGCGGCTTCGTGGACCCCTTCACCGCCGACGACCTCGAGCTCACCACCCTGGTGGGCTACCAGGCCGCGCTGGCCATCGAGCGGGCCCGCTTCCTGGCCGGGGTCGCCGAGGAGGAGGAGCAGCGGCGCCGGCTGGGCCGCCACTTCTCGCGCGACGTGGGGACCCTCGTGGTGGCCCAGGAACAGGGCGGCGACGACCCGCTCGTGCCCCAGGTGCGCGACGACGTCACCGTGCTCTTCGCCGACGTGCAGGGGATCTCCGGGCTCCTCGGGCGGCTCCCTCCTCGCGACGTCGCGTCGCTCCTCGGCGACTTCTACCAGGCCATGTCGGAGGCGGTCTTCGAGCAGCAGGGAACCCTCGACAAGTTCGTCGGCGACGCGGTCCTGGCGGTGTTCGGCGCTCCCATCCCCATGGCCGACGGAGCCACCCGGGCGCTCCGCTGCGCCTTCCGGATGCTGGAGCTCGTCGAGGAGTCGAACCGGGGGCTCCCCGCCGACCGGCGCTTCGCCATCCGCGTGGGCGTGAACACCGGGGCCGTCGTCGCCGGCAACTTCGGGACGTCGGAGCGCACCGAGTTCAGCGTGCTCGGCGACACGGTGAGCGTGGCGGCGCGGCTCGAGGCCATGGCCGCCCCCGGGACGGTCTACGTGGGGCGGGAGACGGCGCGGCAGGCGGCCGCCACCTTCGCCTTCCAGGACCTCGGCCGGCGCGTTCCCCGGGGCGTCGCCCCCCCGGTGGACGTGCTCCAGGCGGTGGGACCCAAAGAATGCAGCTGACGGTTCGCGACGCGGCGCGGCTCCTCGGGGTCAGCGAGCAGGTGCTGGAGCGCTGGGTGAGGCGGGGGGAGCTCCCGGCCCAGCTGGTGGACGACCGCTACCGGTTCAACCGCATCGAGCTGCTCGAGTGGGCCGCGCAGCGCAAGATGCAGGTCTCCTCCGAGATCCTGGAGGAGCCGGGGCTCGCGCAGCGGGCCTCGAAGCCGCTCGTCGAGGCGGTGCGGGCCGGAGGCATCCACCGCGGGCTCCCCGGAGGCGGGAAGGAGACCCTGCTCCGGGCCATGGTGGAGCGGATCCCCGCCCCTCCCGGCTTCGACCGGGAGTTCCTCTACCAGATGGTGCTGGCCCGGGAGCACCTGGGCTCCAGCTCGCTCGGCAACGGCATCGCCATCCCCCACCCGCGCGAGCCCATCGTGCTGCGCGTGGACCAGCCTGCGGTGGCCATCTTCTTCCCCGACGCGCCGGTGGACTTCGGCGACGGGGTGCCGGTCCACACCATCTGCCTGCTCGTCAGCCCCTCCACCCGCGCGCACCTGCACGCGCTGGCCTCGCTGGCGACGGCGCTGCGCGACCCGGACGTCGCGGCGAAGCTCGCCGCCCGCGCGCCCGACGCGGAGATCCTGGGAGCCATCGAGAAGGTGGGGGCGTGACCCCGTACCTGGCGGCGCTTCTGATCCTGGCCGCTGGCGCCCTGGCCGGCCCGCTCCTGGCCCGCCGTCCGGCGCTCGCGCTCCGCGTGGGCTCGGTCGCCGCCGTGGCCGGGAGCCTCGTCGGCCTGGCCTCGGTCCTGCCCTTCCTCCTCGGCGCCCCACCGGCCGATCTGGTCCTCCCCTGGTCGGAGCCGCTCGGCTCCTTCCACCTCCGGCTCGATCCCCTCTCCGCCTTCTTCCAGGCCGCCCTCTTCGCGGTGGCCGTCCCCGCCTCGGCGTTCGGCGCGGGATACATGAAGCCGTACGTGGGGCGGCGGCCCATGGGCGGGTTCGTCCTCGCCTACGGCCTGCTGCTCGTCGCCATCTCGCTGGTCCTCTCCGCCGCCGACGGGGTGCTCTTCCTGGTGGCCTGGGAGGTGATGACCATCGCCTCCTTCGTGCTCGTCACCTTCGACGACGAGAAGCTTCAAGTTCGCCGCGCCGGCTTCGTCTTCCTGGTGGCCTCCCACGTGGGCACGGCCTTCCTCTTCGCCCTGTTCCTCCTGCTGGGGCGGGAGGCCGGCGGCTTCGACTTCGTCCGCTTCGAGGCGCTGCGGGGAGCGGGCGCGGCGGCCCCCTGGCTCCTCTTCACCCTCGGTCTGGTGGGCTTCGGGACCAAGGCCGGCCTGGTCCCGCTGCACGTCTGGCTGCCCGAGGCCCATCCCGCCGCGCCCAGCCACGTTTCGGCCCTCCTCTCGGGGGTGATGATCAAGACCGGCGTCTACGGGCTCCTGCGCCTGCTCGGCTTCCTCCCCCCGCTCGGCGTGGGGTACGGGCTCCTGCTCGGCGCCATCGGCCTGGGCAGCGCGCTGGTGGCCATCACCCTCACCCTCGGTCAAGGTGACATCAAGAGGGCGCTGGCCTACTCCAGCGTCGAGAACGTGGGGCTGGTGGTCCTCGGGGTGGGGCTGGCCGTGGCCGCCGGGGCCGCCGGGCACCCGGTGGTGGCGGCGCTGGGGATGGGCGGCGCGCTCTTCCACGTCTGGAACCACGCCCTCATGAAGGGGCTCGCCTTCCTGGGAGCGGGCACGCTGGTCCACGCCGCCCACTCGCAGGACCTGGAGAAGATGGGCGGCCTGCTGGCGCGACTCCCGGTGACCGGGGCCCTCCTCCTGGTGGGGCTCGGCACCCTGGCCGCGCTGCCGCCGCTCTCCGGGTTCGCCTCCGAGTGGCTGCTCTACCTGGGGCTCCTGCGCGCCGGGGCGGCCGCGGCCTCGGGGGCGTCGGGGCTGGTGGCGTACCTGGCGGTGGCGGCCCTGGCGCTCGTGGGGGCCATCGCGGCCATCTCGTTCACGCGCATCGCCGGCGTGGCGCTGCTGGGGGAGCCGCGCAGCCCGGAGGCCGCGGCCGCGCGGGAGGTGGGGCCTGCCGGGTGGGTGCCGCTCGCGCTGCTGGCGGCGGGTTGCGTGCTGTTCGGCCTCTTCCCGGCGCTGCCGTTGCGGATGGTGACGCCGGTGGCGGTGCAGCTGGGGATGGGAGAGGCGGCGCGGGTGCTCGGGCCGGCGGGGGAGATGGGGGCGGCGCCGAGGGTGGTGGTGGGCGTGCTCATCGCGGTCGTGCTCGGGCTCATCGCATTGCGCCGGCGCCTGGGAGGCGGCGCCGTCGCTGCTACGTGGGGCTGCGGGTTCACGGCCCCCACCTCGCGGATGGAGTACACGGCCTCCTCCTACTCGCAGGCATTCCTCACCGCGCTGGTCCCGCGGGCGCTCCGTCCGCGCGTGCACCTCCAGGCCCCCCGCGGCGTCTTCCCCGGGAAGGGCGCCTTCCGGACGGACTCCCAGGACCCCGCCCGCACCCGCCTCTTCGACCCCCTCTTCCGCGTCCTGGGCGACCGGATGAGCCGGTTGCGCCGGTTCCAGGCCGGACGGCTCAACCTCCAGCTCCTCTACACGCTGATCACGCTGGTGGCGCTGCTCGCCATGCTGGCCTTGCGGGGGCGCTTCCCGTGACCGGCGCGCTCGCCCTCGCCGCGGTGGTGCTCGCCACCTCGAGCGGCCTCCTGGGCCTGGCGCTGCGGGACCGCCCCGACCTCGGCCAGCGGCTCTCGGCGGGCGCGCTCTGCCTCGCGGCGGTGCTGGGGATCGCCGCGGCCGTCCCGGTGCTGGCGGGCTCCCCGGCCTCGGTGATCCAGCTCTCCTGGAACCAGCCCCACGCCTCCCTGGCCTTCCGGCTCGACGCCCTCTCGGCCCTCTTCCTCCTCCCCATCCTCTGCGTCCCGGCCCTGGGCGCGGTCTTCGGGATCGGCTACTGGCCCCAGGAGGAGCACGGTTCACATGCGGTGAATCTCCAGCTCTGGTACGGCGTGGTCACCGGCTCCATGGCGCTGGTGGTCCTGGCCGACAACGCACTGCTCTTCCTCTTCGCCTGGGAGGTGATGGCGCTCTGTGGGTTCTTCCTGGTGCGCGCCGAACCCGACCGGCGGGACGCGCAGAAGGCCTCCTGGGTCTACCTGGCCGCCGCCCACGTGGGCACCTTCGCGATCTTCGCCTTCTTCGCCTCGGTGGGGAGCGCCCGGGGCAGCTTCGACTTCTCGGCCTGGGGCGGGCTCGGCTCCGGCGGCGCCGCGGCCTCGTGGCTGGCGCTGCTGGCGCTCCTGGGGTTCGGGCTCAAGGCCGGCCTGGTGCCGCTCCACTTCTGGCTGCCCGGGGCCCACGCCGCCGCGCCCAGCCACGTCTCGGCGGTGATGTCCGGGGTGCTGCTCAAGACCGGGATCTACGGCCTCTTCCGCACGGCCGGCTTCTTCGAGGCCCCGCCCGCCTCCTGGGGCGCGGTCCTCATGGTGCTGGGCGGGGTCTCCGGCGTGCTGGGGGTGGCGCTGGCGCTCGCCCAGCACGACCTCAAGCGGCTGCTGGCCTACCACTCGGTGGAGAACATCGGGATCATCACCATGGGGCTGGGGATCGCGATGCTGGGGCGGTCCCGCGGGGAGCCGGGGCTCGTGCTGCTCGGCTTCGCCGGCTCGGCCCTCCACGTGGTGAACCACGCGCTCTTCAAGTCGCTGCTCTTCCTGGGCGCGGGCTCGGTGCAGCACGCCACCGGGACGCGCGACGTCGAGCGGCTGGGGGGGCTCTCCCGCGCCATGCCCTGGACCGCGGGGCTCTTCCTGGTCGGCGCCGCCGCCATCAGCGGGCTCCCCCCGCTCAACGGCTTCGTCTCGGAGTGGTTCGTGGCCCTGGGCGCGGTGTCGGCCCTGGAGCTGGCTCCCCTCGACCGGGCCTCCTTCGCGGTGCTGGTGGCCCCGGTGCTGGCGCTCGTCGGCGCGCTGGCGGCGGCCTGCTTCGTGAAGGTGCAGGGCTCGGTCTTCCTGGGGAACCCCCGGACGAAGGATGCGGCGCGGGCGGAGGAGTCACCGGGGGTGATGCTGGTCCCGATGGCGGCGCTGGCCGGGGCCTGCGTGATCGTCGGCCTCGCACCGGCGCTCCTCATCGCGCCGCTGGCGCGGGGTGCCGCGGCGTGGTCGGGGATGGATCCCGCCCGGCTGGCCGGGGCGGCCGGGGCGGCGAGCGGGACGGCGACGTGGGTGAGCGGGGTGGCCTTCGTGCTCGTCGGGACGGTGGCCGGTTTGTGGCTCTTGCGGCGCCGGCTTGGCGCCGGCACCGCTGCTGAGACCTGGTCCTGCGGCTACGCGTACCCCACCGCGCGGATGGCCTACACCGGCAGCTCCTTCGCCCAGATCCTGAACCAGGGCTTCCGCTGGGTGCTCCTCCCGCGGGTCCGCTTCACGCCGCCGAAGGGTCCGTTCCCCACCGGGGCCCGCTTCTCCACCGAGCCCCGCGAGGCGGTTCTCGACCTGGCGCTCCTTCCCGCCGTCCGCGACTACATCTCCGCCACCTCCCGCGTGCGCGGCCTCATCGCCGGGAGGCTCCACCTCCAGGCCCTGCTCGTGCTCGCCACGCTGGTGGCGCTGCTCGCCTGGAGACTACTCTGGTGGTGACATGATCCTGCGCGCGCTCTTCCAGATCGGGATCCTCCTCGTCCTGCCCCCCTTCCTCCTCGGGGTGGTGAACCGGGTGAAGGCCATCTTCGCCGGACGGCAGGGGCCGCCGCTCCTCCAGCTCTACTTCGACGTCTGGAAGCTCCTCCAGAAGGGGGCGGTCTACAGCCGGACGACGACCTGGGTGTTCCGGGCCGGCCCCATCGTCGGCCTGGCCGCCGTGGCCACCGCCGGGACCATGCTCCCGGTGGCCGGCCAGCCCGCCCTCTTCACCTTCGCCGGCGACTTCGTCCTCTTCGCCTACCTGCTGGCGCTGGCCCGCTTCGCCACCGCGCTGGCCGCGCTCGACACCGGCTCGTCCTTCGAGGGCATGGGGGCGGCCCGCGAGGTCTCCTTCGCCAGCATGGCCGAGCCGGCGCTCTTCCTGGTGCTGGTGGTGATGGCCCGGGCCACCGGCTCCCTCTCCCTCTCGGGGATGCTCGGGCCCGCGCTGGCCCCGGCCTGGCGCGCCGCCGCCCCGGCCCTCCTCCTCTCCGCCATCGCCCTCTTCGTGGTGGCGCTGGCCGAGAACTCCCGCATCCCGGTGGACGACCCCAACACCCACCTCGAGCTGACCATGATCCACGAGGTCATGGTGCTCGACCACTCCGGCCCCGACCTGGCCTTCATCCTCTACGGCGCCTCCCTCAAGTTCTTCCTCTTCGGCGCCCTCTTCGTGCGGCTGGTCGCCGACGCGGGGATCGCCGGGATCTGGGCCGCCGAGGCGGTCTTCGTGGTCGAGCTCATCGGCTTCGCCATCCTGGTCGGCGTGGTCGAGTCGGTGATGGCGCGCCTCCGGCTCACCCGGGTCCCGCAGATGCTGGTGGGCGCCTCGGTCCTCTCGGTCTTCGCGCTGGTCCTTCTCCTGAGGTGAACGTGGGCGCCTGGACCGACATGGCCTTCATCCTGGTGGTGGTCCTCGACCTCTTCCTGCTGGCCTCGAGCCGGCTGGGGGCCGCCATCCGCGCCGTGGCGCTGCAGGGGGCGCTGCTCTCCTTGCTGGCGCTCCTGCTCACCGGCTCCGGCCACAGCGTCGGCCACATGCTGGTGGTCGCCGGGGGCGCCTTCTTCATCAAGGCCGTCCTCATCCCCTGGCTCATGTTCCGGGCCATCCGCGAGATGGCCATCCGGCGCGAGATGGAGCCCCTGGTGGGCTACGTGCCCTCGATGATCCTGGGCGGCGTGGGGGTGGTGCTCTCCTTCGCCTTCTCCCGCGGGCTCCCGCTGCCCACCAACGAGATGCACCCCTTCCTGGTGCCCACGGCGCTGGCCACCGTGTGGACGGGGCTCCTGCTCGTGGTGAGCCGGCGCAAGGCGGTCACCCAGGTGCTGGGCTTCCTGGTGCTCGAGAACGGGGTCTTCGTCTTCGGGCTCCTGCTCACCGATTTCATGCCGGTGATGGTGGAGGCCGGGGTGCTGCTCGACCTGCTGGCCGCGGTCTTCGTGATGGGCATCGTCATGTTCCAGATCAACCGGGAGTTCGCCTCCCTCGACACCGACGCGCTCTCGTCGCTCAAGGACTAGGACGCGATGATCCTCCTCGTCATCCTGGTCCCCTTCACGCTCGGTGCGGTGGCCTTCGCCTGGCCCGACAACCGGACCCGTCCGGCCCTGCTGGTGGCCGGCGCGATCGTCCACGTGCTGGGCATCGCCTCGCTCTGGATCCAGCCGGAGGGGCCGGTGATGAACGGCTACCTCTTCCTCGACGCGGCCGGGAAGGTGGTCCTCACCACCTCGTCGGTCCTCTTCCTGGCCAGCGCGGTCTACGCCCAGGGCTACCTGCGCCACCGCTCCGACCGGGACAACCGGGTCTTCGTGGGCGGGCTGCTCGTGCTGCTCTCGGCCATGACCACGGTGGGGATGGCCCAGCACCTGGGCGTCCTCTGGGTGGCCATCGAGATCACCACGCTGGCCACGGCGCCGCTCATCTACTTCAACCACAACCCGCGCTCGCTCGAGGCGGCCTGGAAGTACCTGCTCGTCTCCTCGCTGGGCATCGCGCTGGCGCTCCTGGGGACCTTCTTCCTGGCCCTCTCCGGCGCCGGCCCCGACGGCCCGAAGTCGCTGCTCCTCGGCGACCTGATCCGCGCCGGCCCCCAGCTCTCCCAGCCCTGGGTGCGGGCCGCCTTCGTCTTCCTGCTGGTGGGGTACGGCACCAAGATGGGGCTGGCCCCGCTCCACTCCTGGAAGCCGGACGCCTACGGCGAGGCCCCGGGACTGCTGGGCGCGCTGCTCGCCGGGGGCATCACCAACTTCGCCTTCCTCTCGGTGGTGCGGGTGCTCCAGGTGACGACCGCCGCCGGAGAGGGGGCCTTCGCCCGCGACGCGCTCCTCGGGCTGGGGCTCCTCTCCATGGCGCTGGCCGCGGTCTTCATGGCCGGGCAGCGGGACTTCAAGCGGATGCTGGCCTACTCCAGCGTGGAGCACATGGGCATCCTGGCGGTGGCGCTGGGGCTGGGCGGATCGGCCGTGACCGGCGCCTTCTACCACGTGCTCAACAACGGGCTGGCCAAGGGGGTCCTCTTCCTGACGGCCGGCAACATCCACCGCGCGTACGGGTCGAAGCGCATCGACGACGTGCGCGGCGCGGCCCGCCGCCTGCCGGTCTCCGGGCCGCTCTTCCTGGCCGGCTTCCTGGCGGTGACCGGGACCCCGCCCTTCAGCCCGTTCTGGAGCGAGTTCATGATCCTGAACGGCGCCATCGCCTCGGGGCGCTACCTGGTGGCCGGCCTCTTCCTCCTCTTCCTGGCGGTGATCTTCATCGGCATGGGGGCCACCGTGCTCCACGTGGTTCAGGGGAGCGACGAGGGGGCCCCGGTGGTGCCCGGCTTCCGGGAGACCTGGCTCACCGCCGGGCCGCCGCTCCTCCTCATGCTGGCCGTGCTGGCGCTCGGCCTCTGGCTGCCCCGGCCGCTCATGGGGCTCTTCACGGCCGCGGCGCGGCTGGTGACGGGGGCCTGAAGATGACGACCCGACTCCTCCAGGCCTGGAACGCCGAGGCCTTCGACGCCGACGACGTCCCCGTCCTCCCCGTGGACGAGTTCCAGCAGATCGTCGCGGACACCATCGCCGCCGGGGCGCGGGTCTCGAGCTATTCGGGGCGCACCGACGGGCAGCGCACCCGGGTGACCGCGGTGCTGGCCGACGACGCCCAGGGGCGGCTGGGCGTGCTCTCCTGCCGGGTGGGCGCCTCGTGGCCCTCGCTCGGCGCCGAGTGCCCGTCCATCCAGGCCTTCGAGCGGGAGATCTTCGAGCAGTTCGGCGTGCGGCCGGAGGGGCACCCCTGGCTGAAGCCGCTCCGCTTCGAGCCGCCCGTGAATCCGAACGTCGATCCCTGGGGGCGCGTGGCGCGGCCCACCACCATCCCCGGCGACTACCCCTTCTTCCGCGTCGAGGGGGAGGAGGTGCACGAGGTGGCGGTGGGGCCGGTGCACGCCGGCGTCATCGAGCCCGGACACTTCCGCTTCCAGTGCCACGGCGAGCACGTCTTCACGCTGGAGATCGTCCTGGGCTACCAGCACCGCGGGGTCGAGGCCTTGCTGGTCGGAGGGCCGGACCGGCGCACGGTGACGCTCCTCGAGTCGGTGGCCGGGGACACCGCGGTGGGGAACGCCATCGCCCACGCCAACGGGGTGGAGGCGCTGGCCGGGTTCCAGATCCCGGCCCGGGCGTCGGTGCTGCGCGGCGTGGCGCTGGAGCTGGAACGGCTCGCCAACCACGTCGGGGATCTGGGGATGATGGCCGGCGACGTGGGCTTCCTGCCCACGGCCAGTTCCTGCGGCGCGCTGCGCGCCGACTTCCTGAACGCGCTGGCCGAGATCTGCGGCAACCGCTTCGGGCGCGGACTGGTCGTGCCGGGAGGCACCCGCTTCGACCTCGACGCCGACGCGGCCTCGCGCCTGGCCGACAAGGTCCAGAAGGCCTGGGAGCGGGTGGAGGGGGCCACGCGCCTCCTCTTCGAGTCACCCTCGGTGCGCAACCGCTTCGACGGCACCGGCGTGGTCAGCCGCGAGACCTGCACCGAGCTCGGCCTGGTGGGGCCGGCGGCGCGGGCCTGCGGCGTCTCCCGCGACGTCCGGCGCGACCATGCCACCGGCGTCTTCCGCTTCCTCCACGTGCCGGTGGTCACCGGCGAGACCGGCGACGTCTTCGCGCGCGGCTGGGTGCGCAGGCTCGAGGCGGAGCGCAGCGTGGAGTTCGTGCTGCGCCAGCTCCGCGCGCTGCCCGGCGGGCCGGTCCGCGCCCCCTGCCCGCTTCCCCGCCCGGGGCGGCTCGTGGTCTCGCTCACGGAGGGCTGGCGCGGGGAGCTCTGCCACGTGGTGGAGACCGACCGGGACGGCAGCTTCCTCCGCTACAAGCTGGTGGACCCCTCGTTCCACAACTGGATGGGGCTCGCCCTGGCGATGCGCGGCGAGCAGATCTCCGACTTCCCGCTCTGCAACAAGAGCTTCAACCTCTCCTACTGCGGGCACGACCTCTGATGGACGGCATCCCCGGCATCCTCCAGTTCCGCCTCGGCTTCGGCCGGCAGACGGTGGCCTAC
Source organism: uncultured Anaeromyxobacter sp. (assembly GCA_903874275.1). Lineage (GTDB taxonomy): Bacteria > Myxococcota > Myxococcia > Myxococcales > Anaeromyxobacteraceae > CAIOAK01. Next base: position 49,086 of record CAIQRS010000178.1, on the reverse strand, counting down.
CCCGAGGGGCCGGCCCGCTTCCCGGAGCGCTTCCGGGGGCTCCCGGTGCTGGACGCCCGGGAGGGCGACGGAGGGCGCGCCGGTGCGGCCGTCTGCCCCACCGAGGCGGTGCGCGATCCGGGCGGTCCGGGCCTGGCCATCGACCTGGGGCGCTGCACCTTCTGCGGGCTCTGCGAGGAGGCCAGCCCGGGGGCGATCCGGTTCACCGGCGACCACCGGCTGGCGGCGCGGGCGCGGGAGGGACTGGCGGTGAACGGGAGTGCGCCGCTGCTCGCCGCCGCGCTCGACGAGAGGGCGCGCAAGCTCTTCGGCAGGTCGCTGCGGCTGCGGCAGGTGTCGGCGGGAGGGTGCAACGGCTGCGAGGCGGAGCTGAACGCCGCGGGGAACGTGCAGTTCGACATGTCCCGCTTCGGCGTGGCCTTCGTGGCCTCGCCGCGCCACGCGGACGGGATCGTGGTGACCGGGCCGGTGTCGGTGAACATGCGGGAGGCCTTGCTGAAGACCTGGGAGGCGGTCCCGGCGCCGAGGTTGGTGATCGCGGTGGGGGCGTGCGCGTGCTCGGGGGGGATCTTCCGGGACAGCCCGGTGCAGTCGAACGGGATGCCGGGGGTGCCGGAGATCCCGGTGGACCTGTGGGTGGCGGGGTGTCCGCCGCATCCGATCACCTTCATCGACGGGGTGCTGCGGTTGCTGGGACGGGTGTAACGGCGAGCCCCAGCAGCGAGCCGCTTCGCGGCGAGCAAGAACGGCCGCCCAGCAATCCTGCGTCGCCGATCCACGCCGCACCGCCCGCACGCTGCGCCCGCTCGCCGGTCCGCGCCGCGGACCATCGGCTGCTCGAAGCAGGTGGTGGCGGAGATGCTTCCGGCGGAGGTGGTTCCGAGACGGACGGTCGTCACCGTGGGCCCGCTCCTGGCGCCGGTTGAACCGGAGCCTGAGGGCGTCCTACCGGTAGGACGGGATCGGACCCACCCCGAAGGAGCGAGGCCTGTCCCCGAGGTGCGACGGACGAGCAGGTGCGCACCGCGGCGCTTGATCTGCTGCTGGCCCAGCAGGAGACGAGAAAGGCCTCGGTGCCGGCGAAGGTGAAGCGGGAGATCGACCACGCGGTGACGCGAGGAACCCGGTCGTGCGCGAGCGTTGCGCCGTCTACTGCGTAGACGTCGCCGTGGAAGGCATCGGCGGCTGCGGCATGGCGATCCAGAGCGCGACGTACACGATGATCCCCCACCCTCCCGCGAAGATGGAGAGGATGAAGAGCACGCGCACCAGCGCCAGCGGGACCGCGAACCGGTCGGCGAGGCCGCGGCAGACGCCGGCGATCATCTTGCCCTCGCGGGCGCGGTACCACTCCCGCTGCATGGGCGGCTGCGACATCCAGCTCGTGCAGTGGCGGCAGCGGACGGCGCCGGTCTCGTTCTCGGTGCGGCAGTAGGGGCAGGTGACCATGTTCGAATTTCCTCCGTTCCCTCCCCCTACGGCCGGGGAGCCCCTCTATTTCAACGCCAACCCGGGGCGATGTAGAAGGACCCGTGTTCCTGCGCGCGATATTGTTGCCGTTTCTCTGGACGCGCCTCCTCCTCCTGGGGGTGGCCTGGTTCGGCGTGCAGATGTCGGTGAGCTGGACCTACCCGTTCCCGGAAGCCGCCCGGCGTGGATGGGCCTTCGTGCCGGCGCCCTGGCTCGACGCCTTCGGGCGCTGGGACGCCCACTGGTACCTGGACGTGGCGTCCCGGGGGTACGAACTGCGCGGCCCGCTCTCCACGGTCCAGTCGAACGTGGCCTTCTTCCCGCTCTACCCGTGGACGGTCCGGGCGCTCCACGCGGTCGTGCCGGGGCAAGGCGAGGCGTCGTGGTTCCTCGCCGCGATGGCGGTCTCGAACGCGGCGCTGCTCGGCGCCCTGTGGCTCCTCTGGCGGCTTGCCCGGGACCTCTCCGACGAGGAGGCGGCGACGCGGACGGTGCTCTACGCCCTCCTCTTCCCGGCCGGGTTCGTCCTCTCGGCGCCGTACCCCGAGCCGCTCTTCCTGCTCCTCTCGGTGGCGAGCCTCTCGGCGGCGCTGAAGGGTCGGCCCTGGATGGCCGGCATTCTCGGACTGCTGCTGGCGCTCACCCGGCCGGGAGGCGCCCTGGTGGCCGTGCCGCTGGCCTGGATCGCCTTCGAGCGGGGCGGGCGCAGGCTCCCGGCGCTGATCGCCGCGGCTCTGCCCGGCGTGGGGCTCGCCGCGCACGCCACAAACCTCTGGCGCGTCACCGGCGACCCGCTCGGAATCTTCCACGCCCAGGCGGCCTGGGGACGGGCCCTCACCGCGCCCTGGCGGACGCTCCTGCACCCCCGGGACTTCCACCCCTGGATGGGGCCTCTGGAAGCCCTGGCCATCCTCCTCGTGGCCGGGCTCTCGGCCTGGCTGCTCCGGCGGAAGGAGACCCGGGCGCTGGGGATCTGGGCGCTCGTGTCGCTCCTTCCGGTGCTGCTCTCCGGAACGCTCCTCTCGTCGGTCCGGTTCGCGGCGGTGCTCTTCCCGGCCTTCTTGGCGCTGGGAATCCTCGGACGGCGGCCGGGGTTGGATCGGGTGGTGGTGATCGGATTCTCATTCGGCCAGGCCACCCTCTTCTTCTTCTGGGCGCGCTTCTTCTGGGTGGGTTAGGACGCTCCGACCATGACCGACCCGCTGGGAATCCTCTCGAACCTGTCATGGGGCGCCGGCCGCACCGGGCGCTTCTTCTCGCTGCCGGCGCTCGAGGCCAAGGGCTTCGGGCGCATCTCGCGGCTCCCGGTGTCGATCCGGGTGGTGCTCGAGTCGCTGGTCCGGAACCTCGACGGGACGCGCGTTCACGAGAAGGACGTCCGGGCGCTCGCCTCCTGGCAGCCCCGCACCGAGCGGGTGGACGAGGTCCCCTTCGTGGTCTCCCGGGTGCTGGCCCAGGACTTCACCGGCGTTCCACTCATCGTGGACCTGGCGGCCATGCGCGCCGCCCTGGCCCGCGCCGGCAAGAAGGCGTCCCGGGTCGAGCCGCTCGTCCCCGTGGATCTGGTGGTGGACCACTCGGTGCAGGTGGACGCCTGGGGATCGGCCGAGGCGATGGGGCGCAACCTCGAGCTCGAGTTCGCGCGCAACCGGGAGCGCTACGCCTTCCTCAAGTGGGGGACGCAGGCCTTCGAGCGGCTGCGCATCGTGCCGCCGGGCATCGGCATCTGCCACCAGGTGAATCTGGAGTTCCTCGCCACCGTCGCCACCGAGCGGGACGGTGTCTGGCTCCACGACACCGTCATCGGCACCGACTCCCACACCACCATGGTGAACGGCATCGGGGTGGTGGGCTGGGGCGTGGGCGGCATCGAGGCCGAGGCGGCCATGCTGGGGCAACCGACCTTCTTCCTCACCCCCGACGTGGTGGGGGTGAACGTCCACGGGCGCCTCCCCGAGGGGGCCACCGGGACCGACGTCGTCCTGGCGGTGACCGAGCTCCTGCGCGGGCGCAAGGTGGTGGGCAAGTTCGTCGAGTTCCACGGCGAGGGGGCGGCCAGCCTCCCGGCCACCGAGCGAGCCACCATCGCCAACATGGCGCCCGAGTACGGCGCGACCATGGGCTACTTCCCGCCCGACTTGCAGACGCTCCGCTACCTGATGGCCACCGGGCGCACCCAGGAGCAGGTGGACGGTGTCCGGGCCTACCTGGAAGCCCAGGGCACCTTCGGCATGCCGCGCGCCGGCGAGATCGACTACAGCGAGGTGGTGGACCTCGACCTCGGCACGGTGGTGCCGTCGGTGGCGGGGCCGAAGCGGCCGCAGGACCGCATCGCGCTCACCGACGTGAAGGAGCGGTTCACGGAGCTCTTCTCCCGCGCCGACGCGACCGGCTACGGGAAGCCGGCCGCCGAGCTCGCACTGCGGCACGCCGGGGACGGCGTCGAGGTCGGCCACGGCGACGTGCTCATCGCCGCCATCACCTCCTGCACCAACACCTCGAACCCCGCGGTGATGCTGGCGGCGGGGCTGCTGGCCAAGAGGGCCAACGAGCGCGGGATGCGCCCTCGACCGAACGTGAAGACGTCGCTCGCTCCGGGGAGCCGGGTGGTCACGCGGTACCTGGAGGCGGCGGGGCTGCTCCCGCACCTCGAGGCGCTGGGCTTCCAGGTGGTGGGGTACGGCTGCACCACCTGCATCGGGAACTCCGGCCCCATCGACCCGCGGCTCGAGAAGGTCGTCGCCGACGAGGACCTGGTGGCGGCCAGCGTGCTCTCCGGCAACCGCAACTTCGAGGCCCGGGTCCACGTGAACGTGAAGGCCAACTTCCTCATGAGCCCGCCGCTGGTGGTGGCCTACGCGCTGGCCGGATCGGTGCTGCGCGACCTCACCCGGGAGCCGCTGGGCAAGGACCGGGACGGGCGCGACGTGCACCTGCGCGACCTCTGGCCCAGGCAGGAGGAGGTGGCGGCGCTGATGGAGCAGGCCACCGACCCGGAGACCTACCGGAGGAACTACTCCCGCTTCGACCAGAACCCCCGGTGGAACGACATGGCGGCACCCGGCGGCGCCGTCTTCCGGTGGGACCCGCGCTCCACCTACGTGCAGGAGCCCCCCTACTTCATGACCCCGGCGCGCCCGCTGGGGGACATCCTGGGCGCCCGCGCGCTGGCCATCTTCGGCGACTCGATCACCACCGACCACATCTCGCCGGCGTCGAGCATCGCTCCCGACTCGCCGGCGGGCCGGTACCTCGTCGCACAAGGGGTGAAGCCGGAGGACTTCAACAGCTACGGGTCGCGGCGCGGAAACGACCGGGTGATGGTGCGCGGGACCTTCGCCAACGTGCGCATCAAGGACCTCATGGTCCCCGGCCGGGAGGGAGGCGTGACCGCGGTGCAGCCGTCGGGCGAGGTGAAGTCGATCTACGACGCCGCGGTGGAGTACGAGGGCCGGTCCATTCCACTGGTGGTGATTGCCGGGCACGAGTACGGAACGGGAAGCTCGCGCGACTGGGCTGCCAAGGGCACGGCGCTGCTCGGGGTGCGGGCGGTGGTGGCGCGGTCGTTCGAGCGCATCCACCGGGCCAACCTGGCCGGGATGGGGGTGCTGCCGCTCCAGTTCCCGGAGGGGGTCTCGGCGGAGACCCTGGCCCTCGACGGCACCGAGACCTTCGACGTGGTGGGGCTCGCCAAGCCCGCCCCGCGGATGACCGCGACCCTGGTGGTGCGGCGCAAGGACGGGACGGAGGTGCGGCAGCCCGTGACCGTCCGGCTCGACACACCGGTGGAGCTGGAATACCTGAAGGCCGGCGGCATCTTGCCTTACGTGCTGGAGCGGCTGGGCTGACCGGCGGTCCGGCGCCGGCCGGTTTCTGGCGTCCGGCCGCGGCGGGGGCAGAATCCGGTCCATGAGCCTCTTCGACGCCCTGTCCGTGGCCGCCTTCGCCGCATCGCTGGTCCTCCTCTTCGACGCCGGGGCGAGGCTTCCCGCTCTCGCGGCGGTGCTGGCCGCGGGGCTCCAGGCCGGGATCGTCTTCCACGTCCTTCAGGTCAGGACGGGGAGTTTCCCGCTGACGCTGGCCCTCTCCTTCGCCGTGCTGGCGGCGGCGGGCTACGCGTGGACGCGGGCGCAGGCCAAGCCCGGCGTGACGGCGGCCACCGCGGCGGTGCTGGCCGGGGCGATCCAGATCCTGCGCGGGTTCAAGCTGGTGTAGGGCCGTCGCAGCGGATCAGACGCCCTTCAGGCGGATCTCCCTGCCCTTCAGGCGGGCCACGATCTCGATCTCGCCGCCCAGCGCCTCGACGTAGCGCCGGATGGTGGAGATGCGGTGGTCCTTCCTCCGCTCGGCACGGGAGAGCTCTCCCTGGTGCATCTTCGCCTTCTTCGCGACCTGCACCTGGGTCTTTCCGGCGAGCTTGCGGAGCTCGGCAAGCTCCATGCGGAGGGTCTCGCGACGGGCGTAGCGCTCCGCGTCGGCAATCTCCTCGGGGGTGAAGAGGCGAGCCTGGAGGTCCTTCCAGAGCCCGAACCTGGGCGTCACGACCGGTCCTCGCGGGTCAGCCGCGCGAGGTGGGCGATCCAGAGAGCCTCCGCGCGTTCGATCGCCCGGCGATAGAAGACTGGCTCCGTTGCCTTGTTTCCTCCGAGCAGGACCAAGGCTTCCCTTCGGGGGTCGAAGGCGTACAGGAGGCGGAGCGGACTTGCGCCGCTCCTCGGGCGAAGTTCCCGGAGCGGGAATCTCGAGCCTCGCAGTGCGCTCGAATGTGGCGCGCCGAGTGTGACGCCCAGCATCTCGAGCAGGGTCACGACGCGATTGACCGCTCTCCGGTCTGCTGGGTCGAGAGACTCGAGCCATACCTCAAACTCCTCGGACTGATGGACGACCGTCACGGGTGCCCTCCCAGAGGAGCATCCGGAGTCGTCGGTTTCATTATACGTTTCAGCGCATACCGCATCAACCTCGGGCGGCCACATGACATCCAACTCCGCCGGGCATGCTTCGTGCCGCCCGGGGTCCGCGAAACTGCACGCCCAGACCTCCGGCGACGGTCCCTCCCCCACCCCGCCCGGTCCGCCCCACGGACCACCCGCCCCCATCGGCCCCTTGCTTCGGCGATTCCACGGATTACCTTCACCCGTGCCCTTGGCCTCTCCCGCCCCCTCCCGCCTCTCCTCCGCCCGCCGCCTCCTCCCCCTCCTCGAGATGGAGTGGAAGGCGCTCGCCGGCGCCACCATCCTGCTGCTGCTCGGCTCGGCGGCCGCCCTGGCCTATCCGCAGGGCATCCGCATCATCGTGGACGGGGCGCTCGAAAACCGGGACATGGGGCGCATCCGGCAGGCGGCGCTGATCATGGGCGCCCTGGCGGTGGTGCAGGGGCTCGCCGTGGCCGGGCGCGCCTACCTGTTCGCGCTGGCCGGTGAACGGGGAGTGAAGCGGGTCCGCGAGCAGCTCTTCGACTCGCTGGTGGTCCAGGAGGTGGGCTTCTTCGACGGACAGCGCACCGGCGACCTCACCTCCCGGCTCGCCTCCGACACGGCCTCGCTGCAGGGGCTGCTCTCGTCCCAGCTCTCCATGGCGCTGCGGAACGCGGTGCAGGTGGTGGGCGGGATGGTGCTGCTCTTCTTCACTTCCGCGAAGCTCACCAGCGTGATGCTGCTCGTGGTCCCGGCGGTGGCGTTCGGCGCGGTCTTCTACGGACGTAAAGTCAGGGCGCTCTCGAAGGGGTACCAGGACGCGCTGGCCGACGCGGGGCACGCCGCCGAGGAGTCGCTCTCGGCCATCCGCACGGTCCGCTCCTTCGCGGCCGAGCCCGCCGAGATCTCCCGCTACGGCGCGGCCATCGAGGCGAGCTTCCAGCTGGCGCGCAGGCGCGTGCGGGCTGGGTCGATCTTCATGGGGGCCGCGTCCACCGGGATCTACCTGGCCATCGCCATCGTGCTCGGCTACGGGGGGTCGCTGGTGGCGGTGGGGGAGCTCAGCGCCGGCGCGCTCACCGCCTTCCTGGTCTACACGCTGCTCATCGCCATGGGGCTCGGGACGCTGGCCGACATCTGGGCCGAGGCCATGAAGGGGCTGGGGGCCGCCGAGCGGGTCTTCGAGCTCTCGTCGCGCACGCCCTCGATGCCGGTGGCGGGCGGGCGGCGGCTGGAGCGCGTGAAGGGGCGCGTCTCCTATGAGAGGGTGCGCTTCCGCTACCCCACCCGCCCCGACGTGGAGGTGCTGCAGGGAATCGACCTCGCCGTGGAGCCCGGGCAGGTGGTGGCGCTGGTGGGCCCGTCGGGGGGCGGGAAGTCCACCATGGGTGCGCTGCTCTCGCGCCTCTACGACCCCACCGAGGGGCGCGTGGCGCTCGACGGTGCGGACCTCCGCGACCTCGACCCGGCCTGGCTCAGGCGGCTGGTGGGGGTGGTCTCGCAGGAGCCGGTGCTCTTCTCGACGACCATCGCGGAGAACGTGCGGTACGGGCGGCCGGAGGCGACCGACGAGGAGGTGCGCGAGGCCTTGCGGGCTGCCAACGCGCTGGGCTTCGTGGAAGGGTTCCCGGACGGGCTGGCGACGAAGGTGGGGGAGCGCGGGCAGCAGCTCTCCGGCGGGCAGAAGCAGCGGATCGCCATCGCGCGGGCGCTCCTCAAGGACCCGCGCATCCTGCTGCTCGACGAGGCCACGAGCGCGCTGGACGCCGAGAGCGAGGCGCTGGTCCAGGACGCCCTGACGAAGCTCATGCGGGGGCGCACCTCGGTGGTCATCGCCCACCGTCTCTCGACGGTGATCGGGGCCGACCGGGTGGTGGTGGTGGACGGGGGCGAGGTGGCCGAGTCGGGCACGCACGCCGAGCTCCTGGCGCGCGGCGGGGTCTATGCGCGGCTGGTGGAGAAGCAGGTGCTGCGGGGGTAGGCGCGGCGCTAGGTCTTCGGGCGCCGCTTCAGGCGGGCGCCGACGGCGGCGAGCGAGATGGTGCGGCGGGGCGCGAGGGCCTCGGCCTGCTGGATGTTGCGGGCTTCCTCGGCCAGGGCCTTGCGAAGGGCGTCGCCGATGACCTCGGAGATGGTGCAGTCGGTGGCCTTGGCCCGGAGGCGGAGCGCGCGGTGCAGGCGCGGGTCGAGGTATGCGGTGGTGCGCTTCCGGGTGGGCATGGAGGGATAGCGTGGCGGTTTCGGAAGGGGGCGTCAAGGAGGCGGGGGGGCGGGCGCGTACCAGGCGGGTAAGCGACGGTGTCGCGATCAGGTGCTCCCCAGCAGTCGATCGACGGTCTCGGCCGGCGCCTCGAGCAGGTCGAGCCCCGACTCCACCCGGAACGCGCGGGCGCGGTCCGCGACCCGGCGGAGAACCTCGAGGTGCTCGGCCCCGCCGGGCAGGCCGTCCACGACGACCAGCGTGCTCGACTCGATGAGCGCTCCCATGGCCTCGGCCGAGGACAGTTGCTCGACGAGCGTCGTCCGCTCGCCGGAGACGCGCGGCAGGAGGATCAGCGACGGGGCCCCCATCCCGGGGCGCTCCCGGCCCGGCCAGGCCTGGCGGGGGTCGAGCCGGCGCTTCTCCCCGGCCGGGAGCAGGTCGGAGAGGAGGGCGCCGACGCGCGGGAAGGCGCCGGCGGTGCGCGGCGCCACGTGGAAGGGGCGCGGAAGCGCGAGCACGGCCAGGTCCCCGCCGCGGGTGGAGAGGAAGACGGCGTCGTCTCCCAGGTAGGAGCATCCCGCCTCGAGGAGCGCGAGGGTGAGGGTGCTCTTTCCGGCGCCCGCTCCGCCGGCGACCAGGATGCCCCGGCCGTCGGGCGCGGCGAGCGCGCCGGCGTGGAGGTGGAAGATCCCCCGCCACCGCAGCGCCAGGACGAGCGCCACGAGGAGCAGCACGTGGGAGAAGATGTAGCCGTCGCGCAGGGACTCCTCGGCGACCTCGACCTCGATGAGCGCGCCTCCCGCCGCGATGCGCGCGCGGGAGTGGCCGTCCCAGAGGACGAGGTCCTGGCCGTCGGCGTGGCAGTCGAGGATGCCGTGGTAGAAGCGGCGCGGCCCGGCGGGGCGCTGCAGCGGTGGGCTCGGTCGGAGGACGAGGCGGAGGTCGGGCGGGGCATCGGCGCCGCCGGGAGGGAGAGCGCCGAGCAGTTCCGTCGCCGCGGCGACCGCGCGTGGGTCGCCCTCGACCGAGAGCTGGATGCCGTGGAGGAGGAGGCGCATCGGATCAGCGACCGGTCACGAAGCGCCAAGCTCCGCGGACCGGCCGCCAGAGGTAGAGGAGGGGCAGCATCCTCGACGTGGGATGGACGCCGTATCGCCCCGACATGAACGATCGCGGTGGGAAGACCGCTCTCATCACCACACGCGGTTCCTGCCTTGTGATCAGGTTGACCCAGACACGCGTCCGAACACCGAGGACGTGGCGCCTGGCTGCGGATCCGACCCGGCCATCCTCGACCAGGAAGCGCGATGCCGTCAAGGCTACGAGGCTCGATCGGGATCCGACCCGAACCTCCAGGTCGCTCCACACGGCGGCTCCGGTGCCCATCAGGACGGCCATGTCGGCCAGGTGGCGAGCGAGGTACTCCTTCAGCCCTCCGTGGTAATCGAACACGTGACGACAAAGCATCACCGCCAAGTCGGGGGCGGATGGAATTCGAAGTTCCCACCCCTGCCAGGAGACGCTTCGGGTGTGCCCGAAGATGTTTTCGACGTCCGGATCGCTGGGGTCGGCCCACGGGACCCGGGTGTGGATCTCGAAGACCACACCGCGGGGGGTCACAAGGGGCTCCAGATGGTGGTGAGCATCTTCCGCCTCTTCCATCGGAACGAGGGGTTTCAATTTCGGTTGCCCTCCCCTCGCCCGAACGATGGCATTCGCCCTCCGCGCGACCTCTCCCCCCCTCACCAGGATGTCCACGTCGGCCACGTGCCTCGCCCCGATGTCCGGGTAATGCGCCACGAGCAGCCCCGGCCCCTTCAGGATCACCGACTCGATCCCCGCCGCGGTGAACGCCGCCTGGATCTCGGCGGCCTCGGAGAGGAGCAGCGCGTTGCGCGCCGTCGCCCCGGCGTGCGCCTCCCGGAGCGACGTCCGGGCCGGCTCGGGGATCTCCCTCTCCACCCCTCGGAGCGACACGCCGGACCAGATCGACTCGGCCACCGACCCCGCGGCGGCGATGGCCAGCACCCGGTCCCAGCTCCGCACGGCGCGGGCCGCGTCCCGGAGACCGGGCCGATCCGATCCCAGGGCGAGCAAGGCCTCGCGGACGAAGTGCTGCTCCGCGGCGTCGCCCGCACGGACCATCAGCGCTTCTCCTCCGACAGGAGCCCCTCCGCCGCGAACTCCTCCAGGAGCGCCTTCACGTCGCCCTCCACCGCCTCCACCGACGGCGCGTCGAAGTCGCGAGCGATGCGCTCGGCCAGCGTCCGCGCCTCGGCCGCCTCCCCTGCCGCGATCAGCTTCCAGACCGCGACGCCGGTGTCGTTGAGGGTGAAGTAGAACTTGGTGCGCAGGTCGAGGAGCACTCCTGTGCCGTCCTTCAGCTCGGTGAGGATGACGTCCCTGCTCGATGGACCAGTCGCCACGGTACCCTCCGGTGGATACGAGAATGCCTCGGCGAAGCGCGGCCTGGGGTCGGTGGGCTCCCCCACCGGCTCGCCATCCTTCTCCAGCCAGGCGTGTGCAACCACCTCGCCCTGCTCGACCCGCACCCCCACCACGAGCCGCACCGGCTCGCCGGCGGCGCGAAGCGACGCAAACCCGGCCAGCGACCGGTAGAGGCAGGTGGTCGGGCGTCGCCGGAGCGCGTCCACGACCTTCCGGGCGTCGTCGCCCGCGCCGGGCGAGGCCCCTTCGTCCAGCATCTCGAGCAGGTCCACCATGTGGCTGCGCTCGAGCAGCCGCGGCATGAGCGCGACCAGCGCGGCCCGGCGCAGTCCTGCCGCCGGCGCACCCGGCGAGCGGGGCGCGAGGAAGCGCAGGGCGGTGCGCGACGCGGTCATTCCTTCCCCACCTCCGCGGCCCGGATGGCCCGCGGCCCGGCGCTGCCCCCGTCCACCCAGTGCGGCTTCCCCAGCCGCGCCAGGCAGCGATTGCAGGGGAAGTCGTCCCAGCCGGGCTTCTGCCCGGGCGCGGCGGCGATGGCGTCGAGCCGCTCCCGCTCCAGGCGGTGGATGAGACCGAGCAGCTTCCGGTGGCCATCCGCGAGGCTCTCCACGGCCAGGTCGGCGACCACGTCCTCGTCGCTCCCGGGCACCCCGGAGTGGTTGCAGCAGAGGTTGAGCATCCCGTGCGGGGTGACGTGCAGCACCTCGCTGCGGAACGGCTCGCAGACGTGGAAGCGCCAGCCGCGGCGGAACCCCTCGGCGAGAGTCACCGGGACGTGGAGCAGGGTCGAGAGACGCTCCACCCGGTCGCGGATGCGGTCCAGCGCGGCGGGGGACAGGTAGAGGTCCCGGTCGGCGTGGCTGCCGGTGGCATTGGTCATCGCGAAGCTCACCTGCTTCGCCCCCAGCTCGGCGGCGGCGAGCGCGGCCTGCTCGAGCTCCCCCTCGTTGCGGGCGTTGAGCGTCATCTGGACGGCGAAGGGCAGGCCCCGCGCGCTGCACGCGGCGATGGCGGTCATGGCGTCGCGGTGGCTGCCGGTGCCGCGGATGGCGTCGTGGGTGGCCTCGGTGGCGCCGTCGACCGAGAAGTCCAGGACGGAGAGGGCCTCCCGACGTGGGGGCGCCTGGTCGAGGAGCGCCAGGAGCCGGTCGAAGCCGCGCCCGCTCGTCACCAGGTGCCAGGTGAAGCCGCGCCGCGCCACGGCGTCGACGGCCCCGGCCAGGTGCGGCCAGAGCAGCGGGTCACCGCCCGTGAATCCGGCGTGGCGGATGCCATGGAGCGCCCCCGCCTCGTCGAGCGCCTTCTCGACCACCGCGAGCGGCAGGTCCACGGGCCTCGCCCCGGGATCGCGCAGGCAGTGCTGGCAGGTGAGGCCGCACCGCTCGGTGACGTGGAAGACGATCCATCGGGACATCGGTCGAGTCTACCGCATGCGTCCCGGGAGCGACCTCTCAGTAGAGGATCCGGTAGAGCCCGTCGTCGTTCGTCGCCCAGAGGAACCCGCCACCGGCCACCAGGCCGGAGGCGCCGGCGTTCGTGGGCAGCGTGATCCGGTAGCCGGGACCGGCCGCGTCCATGCGCGCCACCTGGTTCGGGCCGAACGCGGCGACCCAGACTTTGCCGTCCGGACCGACGGCGAGCTGCCGGGGACCGACGGCGGTGTTCACCTGGGCGAAACCTCCCGCGGTGGTCATGGTGCACACGGCGTCGTCCCCCTTGGAGCCGATCCAGAGTTTCGAGTCCTGGCCGAGGACGATGGAGACGGGCCCCGTGCACCCCGGCGCCACCGCCCACTGATCGACGAGATCACCGCCGGCCGCACCGGTCGTGTAGACCATGATCCGGTCGTCCGTCCGGGACGTGACGTAGAGGTAGTATTCGGGCGCCGGGCCGACGGCCATCGCGTAGGGAGCGAAGGGGGTGTCGATCGGGGTGCCAAGGACGGGGAACAGAAAGCCCGCGTCGATGCTTCGGATGTAGTTGTCTGACTCAGATCGGTACCAAGCCCTTCCTAAGACCGTCGGGTCCGGCACCAAGGCCCCGAGACCGGTGCCTCCCTCCGTGGCGAACAAGGCTGCAGTTCCGTCGCTCAGGGTGTACCCCACAAACTCCGCTCCGGGGGCTCCCTCGGTCGTGAACCAGATCAAACCGGCATCAACGTCCGGCGCCACCGTGATCGCATAAGCGGGAAGGGGCACGGAACCCCTTCCGCTCGTTCCGTCGTAGTTCACGAACCGCAGGGTCGGGGTCTCCTTCGACGCGTAGACGACGTTGGTTCCGTTGTCGCCGATCGACTGCTCCCCGGGATAGGCCAGCTCGAGCCAGATGATCTCCTCGATCTTCGCGGCGACGATCCTCCCCCCGAAACGAAACTCCGTGGCGGACACGTGGTGGAACGTCCACGGGACGCTGGCCGTCCCGAGCGACCCGATCGTCTCGTAGGACCAGAGCCCGTACCCGAGGGTATCCAGGCCGTCCGGCGCGGGTGCGGCGTTGCAGACCTCGCTCCCGGGCGGTCCGGCGAAATGGGTGATCTCGGCGTAGACACCACCCAGCGACGTGGGCTCGTCGAGGAGCGAGGTGAGCTTCACGTACGCACCCCAGGTCGCCGTCCCCGCGCCGCAGCCGCGGTCCGCGGTCTCGTTGAACCAGGGGTTGGGCGGCACCGGCGCGTCCGGGTCGTTCTCGACCGTCACCTCGGTGATCGTCAGTCCGGTCATGCCGCTCGCTCGCCCGGCGGCGGTGGGGTTCGTGCGGATCGAGATGGTTCCCGCCACCGGATCGACCGCCGCCGTGAAGGTCGCGATCGTGACCATTCCGGGGGGCAGTGGCGGCTCCTTGGGCGCCTGCGGGGCGCATCCGGAGAGCACGAGCGCTGCGACGAGGAATCGCTTCATCTTGTCTCTCCCGCGGTGTCCAGGGACCGATTCGCGTTTCGGCGGTGGACTGGCCACTACCCCACGACGCCGCCGGTGTCCGGGCCCGAACCGGTGAAGAGCGTGGCCCTCGACACGGGGCGCTTCTTCACGATTCGCGGAGGCTGGTAGACAGGCCGGGAGCGCGCTTCCGCGCCATCCCCGACCTCGTGCGGCTCGACAGGTCGCGCTTCGCGCGCGGACACGACTTTCATGCGTTCACCCCTCGAAAATGGTTACTCTCTCACGGGAAGTGTCCGCGAAACACCCATTTAGGTCGAGCCCGAATGGGGCGCGCGAATGGAGGTGCGACGGGGACCGGCGAGTTCAGGGGAACGGCCCGAACGCGGCCGCCCCGTCGATCCCGGCGTTGGTCGTCAACTGGCGCACCTCGGCGCCCGTGGCGGAGTCGAGGAGCCAGAGGTCGGCGTTGCCGCCGCGAAAGGACGTGACGACCATCTGCGCGCCGGTGCGGTCTACGGTGGGCTCCCCGTCGGCCTGGCTGCTCACCGTCCGAACGACACCGGACGAGAGGGTCTGGACCACCACCTTGCTGAAGGCGGCCCCGGCGGCGGGGAGGGTGTACACGATGCCCGTGCCGTCCGGCGTCGTGGCAGGGCGCCCGAGGAGGCCCGTGGTGCCGGGAATCATGGTCTCCGCGCCGCCGGCGGCGGGAACCGACCAGGCGTTGTAGCCACTCACCCGGTTGGAGACGAAGTAGATGGTCGTGCCGTCGGGGGACCAGGCCGGCCCCGCGCTGTACCTCTGGCTGCTGGTGAGCTTCACCGGGGCGCCGCCCGCCGCCGGGACGACGTAGACGTCGGAGACGGCGGTGACTCCCGGTACATATCCCTCGAAGGCGACGAACCGCCCGTCGGGCGAGAAGGCCGGGGAGGTGGCGGTGAGATCGCCCACGTCGAGGAGGCGATCGGCGCCGCTCGTGAAGTCGCGGACGTAGACCTGCATCCTGCCGCTGCGCGCGCTCATGTAGGCGATGGTCCCGGCGGGCGACCAGGTGGCGAAGAGGTCGTCGGCCGCGTCGCTCGTCACCTGGGTGAGGCAGGTGCCGTCGGCGCGCATGGCGTAGATGTCGTAGACGCCGGTGCGCTTGGAGGAGAAGGCGAGCCACTGTGCGCCTGGCGTGCGAAGCGCACAGGGAGTCAGGCTGATGGTGAGGGTGGCGGTCCGCGTGATCCCGGCGTGGACGGCCGAGATGGTGGCCGTCACGTCGGCGGAGATGGGGGCCGTCGCCACGGTGAACGTGGCTGCGGTGGCGCCCTCGGCAACCGTGACGGTCGCCGGGACCGAGGCCGCCGCATGGCTCGAGGAGAGGGTGACGGCGGCGCCTCCCGCGGGGGCCACGCCGGTCAGGGTCACGGTGCCGGTCGAGGTCTCGCCCCCCTGCACGCCGAGGGGCGAGAGCGAGAGCGAGGCGAGGGTGGGGGCGTCGGGCGCGGCGCCCCCGCAGCCGAGGGTGGCGAGCAGGGCGGCAGCGCCGGCGAGGGCGAGGATGCGGGGAGCCATCCGAGGATTCTAGCGTGTCGGGCTCGAGCCGGTGCGGCCTGACTGTCAGACCCCCGATCAAGGATGCATGCTGCCGGTGTCGGCTCCCCGAGCGTCGCCGGGCATTCCCTTCAGGAGGTCCTTCAACATGGCAGTGAAGGTGATGGTTGCCCCCGCGATCGCAGCCGCCGTGGATGCACCGCCGGCGCGCAAGGCCCGCGATCCGCTCGCTCCACCGAAGGTTCGCCGCCGCAAGTCCGCGGTCTTCGACGCCGACGGCCACGAGGTCCTCATCACCCTGATGTGCCTCAAGTGCCATCAGATGAGGCCGCTTTCACAGTTCGGCCTGCGGCGCATGGCAGACGGCTCGATCCGCAACCAGCCCTGGTGCCGTGGGTGCCGATCCGGTGCCGGCGCCGAGAAGCCCCGCCACCGCGAGCAGGAGGATGCCGTCCCGGACACGGACGCCGGGTCGACTCCTGAATCGGTCGTCGAGGCCGCCATCGCTCCGCCGCGTCCCATCGACGCCGGCCGGATGGCCACCCAGATCGCCGCAGCCCTCGCCGGGGGCTGGCGAAAATAGAGATTCCCCGGGTCACCCGGGGACTGTCGTGCGCTCGAGAGAGCAGGGGCCGCCCGCGGTATCGCGAGGCGGCCTCACTTTTTCTTCGAGCGCTCCCTGCACGCCCCAAGCGGGATTTCACGACGCGACAACACCACTTTGGGTGTCCTCGTTTGACGACAATCAAAGGCACGCACCCTCCGTAATCCCCATGACGATCTGCGTTGTGCTTTGAAACGGGTCGGGTACGATTCGCCGTCTCTCCGAGCGCGCCAATCGAAGTTCCCGTCCAACCTTCAGCTTGTAGGAGTTCTCAATGGCCCAGAGCAATCTCAAGGCGAAGCTCCTCGAGAAGATCGAGGCGCACCGCCCCAGGACCACGAAGCTCAACAAGGAGTTCGGCAACGTCGTCATCGACAAGGTGAACATCGGCCAGTGCATCGGCGGTGCTCGCGACATTCGCAGCCTGGTCACCGACATCTCGTACCTCGATCCCTTCGAGGGCATCCGCTTCCGCGGCAAGACCATCCCGGAGACCTTCGCGGCGCTGCCCAAGGTCCCCGGCAAGGAGCAGCCGTTCGTCGAGGGGTTCTTCTGGTTCCTTCTGACCGGCGAGGTCCCCACCGCTGCCCAGACGCAGGAGGTCGTCGACGACTGGAAGTCCCGGGCTCAGATTCCCCAGTACGTGATCGACGTGCTGCGCGTGATGCCCCGCGACTCGCACCCCATGACGATGCTCTCGACCGCGGTGCTGACGATGCAGCGCGACTCGATCTTCGCCAAGAAGTACGGCGAGGGCGGCCTCAAGAAGAACGACATGTGGGACCCGATGTACGAGGACTCGATGAACCTGCTGGCGAAGCTGCCGGCCATCGCCGCGTACATCTACCGGATGAAGTACAAGTCCGACGTCCACATCAAGGCCGACCCCAAGCTCGACTGGGGTGGCAACTTCGCCCACATGATGGGCGTGGCGCCTCCCTATGACGAGGTGGCCCGCATGTACTTCATCCTCCACTCGGACCACGAGTCGGGGAACGTCTCGGCGCACACCACGCACCTCGTGGCCTCGGCGCTGTCCGACGCGTACTACTCCTTCTCCGCCGGCCTGAACGGCCTGGCCGGCCCGCTGCACGGCCTGGCGAACCAGGAGGTGCTCGGCTGGATCATGAACGTGATGAAGAAGCTCAACAACAAGGTGCCCACCAAGGAGGAGCTCGAGAAGTTCCTCTGGGACACCCTGAACGGCGGCTCGGTCATCCCGGGTTACGGCCACGCGGTGCTCCGCAAGACCGACCCGCGCTACGTCGCCCAGAACGAGTACGCCAAGAAGCACCTCCCCAACGACCCGATCTTCCAGCTCGTGAACATGATCTACGAGGTGGCGCCGGGCGTCCTCACCAAGCACGGCAAGACCAAGAACCCCTGGCCGAACGTGGACGCGCACTCGGGCGTCATCCAGTGGTACTACGGCATCCGCGAGTGGGACTTCTACACGGTCCTCTTCGGCGTCGGCCGGGCGCTGGGCGTGCTCGCCAACATCACCTGGGACCGCGGTCTCGGGTATGCCATCGAGCGCCCCAAGTCGGTCACCACCGACATGCTCGAGCAGTGGGCCAAGGACGGCGGCCGCAAGGGCGCCGAGGACTAGGCAGCACGGCAACGTCTCCCTGACGTGAAGGGGGGCCGCTCCGCGAGGGGCGGCCCTCTTTCGTTCTAGGCGGCGCGCTCCTGGGCCACCCGCAAGAGGAACTCCTCGACGAACCTCATCGACTCCTCCGGCCTCCGCTGCAGGACGAGGTGCGGCGTGTCGAGCATGCGCACCTCGACCCGCGGCTGCAGCGCACGGATCTCCGACGGGAGCGTCGTTCGCAGCAACCGGTCCCTCTTCCCCCCCAGGAAGAGGAGCGGGACGGGGCACTTCCGCAGCGCCTCGGACGCGTCCACCGCGAGCGCCTCCCGCGCCCGCGCCGCCATCACCCGGGCGGGCACGTGGCGCACCGCCTTCCGGACCTCCTCCACGAGATCCTGCGACGCATCCCCTCCGGCGAGCAGCAACCGCACCACGTGCGGCGGCAAGGGCAGCCGGAAGAAGGCCGGCCCGAGCGGAGCGGCCCTGGCGATGAGCGGGTTCGCCGGCTTGCGGTGGAAGGTCGCGGCCAGCACCACGCCGACGAGCCCCTCCGGCCTCGACGACGCCACCCGCAGCGCCAGCGGCCCGCCGAAGGACTCGCCCAGGATCGCGAACGGCTCGCCGCGGGGCAGCTTCGACCGCACCAGCGTCTCGAGGTCCGCGTAGCCGAGGAAGCGGTCCTGCGGGTACGGCACCCGCCGGAAGTCCAGCGCCCCGGTGGCCACCGCGAGGAAGCGCTCGAAGAGGTTGGCGCTCCCGTCGAGCCCGGGGAGCAACAGGACGGGAAGCGGTTTCGCCCTCACGGTCACCGGCCGATCATCTCAGAAAAAGAACCGGTCGGGGACGCCCCGCGTCCACTCCAGGATGGTGGGCCACCCCACCACCGCGTCGAGCGCATCCTGCGCGACCGCCGGGTCGAGCCCGGATTCCACGAGCCCTGCCGAGCAGGCCAGCAGCCTGCAGGTCCCGGCGCCACGGGCCTGGAAGAGCGCCCGCGCCGGCCCTTCTTCCCGGTCTTCCGCGGCTTCCACCACGGCGCGAACCGCCTCTCCCAGCAGGAAGACGTCCACCCGGTCCCCCATGGCGGCCGCGGCGAGCGCGCAGGAACCCGCCAGCCGCAGCGCGCCCTGGTCGGCCCGGGAGAGAAACACGATGGTGCGCCGGTCGCTCGTCACGATTCCCCTGCTTTCGCGCCGTGTTATAACCCGCGCGCCATGTCCGAAGAGAAGAAGCGCGAAGCCGGCCCGGTCGTCGTCCGCAAGGGCCACGTGAAGCCCCCTCCCGCAGGCGTGAAGATCGAGACGCCGGTGGAGGAGCAACTCGGCGCCGAAGGTGCTCCGGCTGCACCCGCCGTGGAGGACAACCGCCCGCTGTGGCAGCGCATGGCCGACGCGAAGGCGAAGGGAACCGCTGGCGCGACGGCTGCGGCCGCATCGCCGTCCTCCCCTTCGCAGCCTCCGCGCCCCCCGCGCCCGCCCCGCACTTCCAGCTTCGGCGGGCCCGGTGGTCCGAGCGGCACCCACGGCCGTGGCGGCGCAGGCGGTCCCGGAGATCGCGGTCCCCGCCGCGACGGCGGTCCCCGCGACCGCCGCGAGCCGCGACGGGACGCCGGCCCGCGCGAACCGCCCCCGCCCCAGCTTCCCCCCGGGGAGCCGCCTCCTCCGGCACCCGAGGCTCCCCTCGCCGACGAGGGCTCCTTCGCCGACATGTACGCCGACGCCGCCGCGGCGGCCCGCCCGCGCCGACGCTTCCAGCCCGGCGAGAAGGTGGCCGGCAAGATCCTCCAGATCGGCCAGGACATGGCCTTCCTGGAACTCGGCTCCGGCCTCGCCGACGGGATGATCGAGACCATCGAGCTGCAGGACGACGACGGCAAGCTCGAGTTCCAGGCCGGCGACATCATCGACGGCGTGGTGGTGAAGGGCGGCGAGCGCGGCGTGGTGGTGAGCCGCGGCAAGGCCAAGGTCCACTCCGACCGGCGCGCCGTCATCGAGGCCGCCCAGACCGGCCTCCCGGTCGAGGGAGTCGTCACCGCCGCCAACAAGGGTGGCATCGAGGTGGACGTGATGGGGCAGCGGGCCTTCTGCCCCATGTCCCAGATCGACGTCCGCTTCGTGGGCGACCCGACCACGCTGGTGGGGCAGCGCTTCCGCTTCCGCGTCCAGAAGGCCGACGAGCGGGACATCGTCCTCTCCCGCCGCGCGCTGCTCGAGGAGGAGCGCGCCGAGGAGGCCCGCAAGACCCGCGAGCGGCTCGAACCGGGCGCGGCCTTCGAGGGCACGGTCACGAGCGTCCAGGACTACGGCGCGTTCGTGGACATCGGCGGCATCGAGGGGCTGGTCCACGTCTCCGAGCTGGCCTGGGACCGGGTGTCGAAGCCCGGCGACCTGCTCCGGCAGGGCGACAAGGTCCAGGTGCAGGTCCTCAAGATCGAGGAGGACGCCAAGAAGGGGACCCGCATCTCGCTCAGCGTGAAGGCGCTCGTCCCCCGCCCCGAGCCGGTCGCCGCCCCTCCCCGCGTGGTGAACGCCCCGCCGCCGCCCCCCAAGGTGGGCGACGTGGTGAAGGGCACGGTGGATCGCATCGAGCCCTACGGCGTCTTCGTCCGCTTCGCCGGCGGCCGCGGCCTCGTCCCCGCCTCCGAGACCGGCACCCCCCGCGGCCAGGATCTGAAGAAGGCCTTCCCGACCGGCGCCGAGATCACCGTCCTCGTCACCGAGATCGACGAGCGCGGCCGGATCCGGCTCTCCCGCGCCCAGGCCGACGCCGCCGACGAGCGGCGCGAGGCCAACGAGTACATGGCCAAGGCCCCCCGTGCCAGCGGCAAGGGCTTCGGAACACTGGGCGATCTGCTGCGGAGCAAGCTGAAGTAACGGCGCTCGACGGCCCCCCTCGGAACACTTCAAACCGCGGGGCCCCCTGTGCTATCAAAGGGGGTCCTCGCGAGCCCAATTCCCCCTTCCATGATCAAGGGAGTCCCGAGCATGTCCTCGACCGCCGCGCCCACGAAGAACCCCCACCTGCTGGCATGGGTGGACGAGATGGCGAAGCTCACCACGCCCGAGAAGATCCTCTGGCTCGACGGCTCCGAACGGGAGCGCCAGGAGCTCATCGCCCAGGCCGTCGTGGACAAGGTGCTCATCCCGCTCGACCAGAAGAAGTGGCCGGGCTGCTACTACCACCACTCGAACAAGAACGACGTCGCCCGCGTCGAGCACCTCACCATCATCTGCACTCCCACCAAGGAGGAGGCCGGCCCCACCAACACCTGGGTCGCCCCCGCCGAGATGTACGCGAAGATGCGTGGCCTCTTCGCCGGCTGCATGAAGGGGCGCACGATGTACGTGACGCCCTACGTGATGGGGCCCGCCGACTCGCCGTTCGCCAAGGTGGGCATCGAGCTCACCGACTCGGTCTACGTGGCGCTCAACATGGGCACCATGACCCGCATGGGCAAGGTGGCCCTCGACCGGCTCGGCGACAAGAACGACTTCAACAAGGGGCTCCACGCCGTCGCCGAGTGCGACCCCGAGAAGCGCTTCATCACCCACTTCCCTCAGGACAACACCATCTGGTCGGTGGGGTCGGGATACGGCGGCAACGCGCTCCTCGGCAAGAAGTGCCTGGCGCTCCGCATCGGCTCGTACCTGGCCAAGAAGGAGGGCTGGCTCGCCGAGCACATGCTCATCCTCGAGGCCGAGAGCCCGGAGGGCGAGATCAGCTACGTGGCGGCGGCCTTCCCGTCGGCCTGCGGCAAGACCAACTTCGCCATGCTCATCCCCCCGCAGGAGTTCGCGGGCTGGAAGATCCGCACCGTGGGCGACGACATCGCCTGGATGCGGGTCGGACCCGACGGCCGCCTCTGGGCGGTGAACCCCGAGGCCGGCTACTTCGGCGTGGTCCCGGGCACCAACAACAAGACCAACCCCAACGCCATGTCGAGCATGACCCGCGACACGTTCTTCACGAACGTGGCCCGCACCGCCGACGGCGACGTCTGGTGGGAGGGGCACGACGCCCCGCCCCCAGAGACCTGCATCGACTGGAAGGGGGACGTCTGGAAGAAGGGGAGCGCCGACAAGGCGGCCCACCCGAACAGCCGGTTCACCGCGCCCATGGCCAACAACCCGGCCATCTCCCGCTTCGCCAGCGACCCGCGGGGGGTGCCCATCAGCGCCCTCATCTTCGGCGGCCGCCGCGCCAACACGGTCCCGCTCGTGCTCCAGTCCTTCAACTGGACCCACGGCGTGTACATGGGCGCCACCATGGGCTCCGAGACCACCGCCGCCGCCACCAGCGCGGTGGGCGTGGTCCGCCGCGACCCCATGGCCATGCTGCCCTTCCTGGGCTACGACGCCGGCAGCTACCTGCAGCACTGGCTCGACATGCAGGACCGCATCCCCAACCCGCCCAAGATCTTCATGGTGAACTGGTTCCGCAAGGGCTCGGACGGCAAGTTCGTCTGGCCGGGCTACGGCGACAACATGCGCGTCCTCAAGTGGATCCTCGACCGCTCCCACGGCCGCACCAACGCGCAGGAGACGGTCATCGGCTGGACGCCGGTCGCGGGCGACCTCGACCTCACCGGCCTCGACGTCCCCAAGGAGTCGATCGACCAGGCCACCCGGATCGACCTGGGCGAGTGGCAGCACGAGCTCGAGGACACCAAGGAGTGGTTCGACAAGATCGGCAAGACGCTGCCCGTCCAGCTCGAGCTGGAGCGGCAGCTCCTGCTCGCGTCCGTGAAGAACGCGCGGGCGGTGGCGGCCGGGAAGAAGTAGACCCCGGGCGTGTGCACGCTCGCACTCGCCTTCCACGCCGACCGGCGCTGGCCGCTCGTCGTCGCAGCCAACCGCGACGAGCGGCTCGCCCGCCCCTCCGAGGACTGGGCCCTGCGCGCGCCTCCGGGCGCGCCCCGGCACGCCGCGCCGCGCGATGCCGTCGCGGGCGGCACCTGGATCGGGGTGGGCGCGTCCGGCCTCTTCGCCGGCATCACCAACTTCCACTCGTCTCCCGGCCACCCTCCCGATCCCACCCGGAGGAGCCGCGGGGAGATCGTTGCCCGGGTGCTTGGCCAGCCCTCGGCCGCCGCGGCCCGGGAGCTCTGCGCGCGCACCGAGGCGCCCCTCCACAACCCCTTCCACCTGCTCGTCGCCGACGCCGCGTCGGCGTTCCTCTGGTGGTTCGACGGCGAGGCCTCCTCCCTCGAGGACCTGGGGCCCGGCCTCCACGTCGCCACCGAGCGGTCGCCCCACGGCCGCGACCCTCGCGGCGAGGCCTTGCGG
This sequence comes from uncultured Anaeromyxobacter sp., assembly GCA_903874275.1. Taxonomy (GTDB): domain Bacteria; phylum Myxococcota; class Myxococcia; order Myxococcales; family Anaeromyxobacteraceae; genus CAIOAK01. The sequence goes on along the minus strand of CAIQRS010000178.1, from coordinate 26,151 downwards.
GCCCGCTGGCCCGTGGACCCGTCGCCGGTCCGGCTGCGGGAACTCCTCGGCAGCCACGCCCTGCCCCCCGGCCCCGGCGTCTGCGTCCACTACGGCGACGTCTACGGAACCCGCTCCTCGGCGGTGATCCGGCTCGCCCCGGCCCTGCACCACTCCGAGATCTACGCCGCCGACGGCCCTCCCTGCACGACCCCCTTCGAGGACCGCTCCGACCTTCTCGTTGCCCTCTCCAGGCCGGCCTGAGAGCGCCGTCCAGGCGCCCTTGACGCCACCCCTCCGCGCCGACATCTATCCGGCATGGGACTCCTCGACCGCATCACCCCCCGGCCTCCTCCCGCCCCGCCCCCGGAGACCATCGACCTGAACGGCGCGGGCGAGTTCGTGATCGGCTGGCCGGGCGGGCGGGTCGCCATCCTCCCCGCCTTCACGCTGCGCGACCTGTGCCCCTGCGCCAGCTGCATCGAGGAGGGCACGGGCAGGAAGATCCTCGACCCGGGCACCATCCCCCTCGACATCCGCGCCGATCGCATCGACCCGGTGGGCAGCTACGCCATCCAGATCCACTGGTCGGACGGCCACGACACCGGGCTCTACACCTGGGAGCAGCTGCGCAAGGCCTCGGGGCTCTGAGAGCGCTGCCGGGCCGGGTCACACCATCCGGCGCGCCGGCGGTGCGATGCGGGTGTGCCGGTTCACGTCGGGTGCGATCCCCTGGCGGGCCCGGGCGAAGCGCAGCCCGTTCATGGCCCCCTCCCCGCCGCGCAGCGCGTGGACGAGGAGCTTCACCGCGAACGGGTCGGCGTGGCCGGAGGCCGCCTCGGCCACCAGGAGATCCGCGGCCCCGCGCGCCCCGTAGGGCTCGGAGCGGTAGGCGCGGCCGTGGGTCAGCGCGGCGTAGGCGCTCGAGACGGCCACCACCTCGGTGGTCGGCGATGGGCGCTCGGCCAGGTCGGGGTAGCCCTGGCCGTCCCGCCAGTGGTGGGCCAGCGCCGCCTCGACCGCGGGGTGGCCGCCGAGCGCGCAGGCCAGGTGAAAAGCGCCGAGCAGCGGGTGCGCCGCGACGTCGAGCGCATCGTCCCCGTGGATGGAGTCGGGGGTGGCCATCACCCGGGCCGGGACGTGGCGCATGCCGATGTCGTGCAGCAGCGCCGCCGCAGCGATCTGGGGCGACGCCCGCGCCGTCCCCGCCGCCGCCAGGATGAGGCGCGCGGTCACCGCCGCCGTGGAGAGCGCGTGCCGGTAGCGCGCCGGGTCGAGGAGCTTCGCCGCGGCCATCTCCTCCACGAGCGGCTGGGGGAGCTTGGCGGACTCGACGACCCGGCGGACGGCCCGCTCGATCTCCTCGGTCCGGAGCAGGGGGCGGAGGACCGGGTCGGGGAGGATCTCGGCGAGGTCGTCGGCCAGGAAGGTGTCCGACAGCGGGGTCTCGCACCCCGGCCTGGCCGAGGCGGCCGCCTCGGCGATCGACTCGACCGAGATGACCGTGCCCGCCCTGGCGAGCACACGCCCGCCGCAGTCGGTGAGGTCCCTGCGGAGCTTGACCCGGTCGAACATCGCGTCCCTGTACCAGGGTAACAGGACACGGGCGCGGTGGCGTCGAGGGCCCCGTGGGGGGCGCCACCAGGGAGGGGTGGGATTCGGGACTACATCGCCGGTTGGCGTGGCTTTCGCGACGGTCAGCGCTTCTTCCGGGAGAGGGCCCGGTCCATCTCGCGGCGGCTCTCCCGCTCGGCGATGGTGTCGCGCCGGTCCTCGTGGGTCTTGCCGCGGCCGAGCCCGAGATCGACCTTGGCCCAGCCGTCCTTGAAGTAGAGGGAGAGCGGGACCAGCGTCATGCCGCGCTGCTCGACCTTCCCGCGCAACTTCTCGATCTCCGATCGGTTGAGGAGCAGCCTGCGCTCCCGCAGCGGCTCGTGGCCGAAGCTGGCCGCCGCCTTGTACTCCCCGATGCGGCAGTTGAAGAGCCACAGGTCGTCGCCGCGCATCGCCGCGTAGGAGTCGGAGAGGGCGACGTTGGCCTCGCGCAGCGACTTCACTTCACTTCCGGTGAGGACGAGCCCGGCCTCGATCCGCTCCTCGATGGCGTAGTCGAAGACGGCGCGCCGGTTCTTGGCCACGACCTTGACGCCGTCGTCGTCGGCCTTCCTGCCCTTGCCGGACTTGCTCACGGCAGCGCCAGGTTGTCGATGAGCCGGGTGCGCCCGAGGAAGACCGCGACCAGCGCGCGGGTGCCCGGGACGGCGCGCTCCACCGGCCGCAGCGTCTCGGGGTGGACGAGCTCGACGTAGTCCAGCCTCATCCCGGCCGCCTCGACCGCGGCGCGGACCCCGGAGGCCAGCACCGCCGGGTCGCGCTCCCCCTGGCCGGCCCGACGCCCGGCCTCGCCGAGCGCCCGGGAGATGGCCACGGCGCGCCCGCGCTCCTCGGCCGACAGGTAGGCGTTGCGGGAGGACATGGCGAGGCCGTCGGCCTCCCGGACGATGGGCATCCCCACCACGTCCACCCCCATGTCGAGGTCGATGGACATGCGGCGCAGGACTTGAAGTTGCTGCCAGTCCTTCTCGCCGAAGAGGGCCACGTGGGGCCGGGAGAGGCCGAAGAGCTTCGCCACCACGGTCGCCACGCCGCGGAAGTGGCCCGGGCGCCGCTCCCCGCAGAGCCCCCTCGACACCTCCGAGACCTCCACCCAGGTCTGGAAGCCCGCCGGGTAGACCGAGGCCGGGTCGTCCGGGGCGAGCACCACGTCCACCCCGGCGGCACCGCACTTGGCGAGGTCGCCCTCGAGGTCGCGCGGGTAGCGGGCCAGGTCCTCGCCCGGGCCGAACTGGGCCGGGTTCACGAAGATGGTGGCCAGCGAGAGCCCGGGCTTCCCGCCCTGGTCGGCCCGACGGCGCGCCTCGCGCATGAGCGAGAGGTGCCCGTCGTGCAGGTAGCCCATGGTGGGCACGAGCGCGATGCGCGCGCCGCCGTCCCGGGCGGCGGTGCAGCGGCGCTGCCACGCGGCCGGGTCGCGGATGAGCTCGGGGAGGGACATCGACGGCCGGTTCTAGACCGGCGCCCCCACCACGCCGGCGTGGTCGTCGTCGGCGGAGGGCTGCTGCGGCACCACCTGGAGGAGGCGCAGCGACGGCGCGTGGAAGCTGTGCTCCTCGGCCGGGAAGGCGCCGGACTTCACCTCGGCCACGTAGGCCTCGATGCCGGCCACCGCGGCCGGACCCAGGTCGGCGAAGCGCTTCACGAACTTGGGCTTGAACTCGGTCTCGAGCCCGAGGAGGTCGTGGTAGACGAGCACCTGGCCGTCGGTGTGGAGACCGGCCCCGATGCCGATGGTGGGGATGGCGAGCTGCCCGGTGACGAGCCGCGCCAGCTCGGCCGGGATGCATTCCAGCACCACCGCATAGCAACCGGCCGCCTCGAGGGCATGCACGTCCTGGATGAGCTTCTGGGCCTTCTCGCCGTCGCGCCCCTGCACCACGTAGCCGCCCATCTTGTGGACCGACTGCGGCGTGAGCCCCAGGTGACCCATGACCGGGATGCCGGCGCGGACGATGCGCCCGATCACCTCGGCGTACTCGGCGCCGCCCTCGAGCTTCACCGCCTCGACCCCGCCCTCGGCCACCATCCGCATGGCGTTCTTCACCGCCTCGTCGGCGCTGGCCTGGTAGCTGCCGAAGGGCATGTCGCCGACCAGGTGGGCCCGGCTCTGCGTCCGGGCGAGCCCACGGCGCACCGAGGCGCAGTGGTAGATCATCTGGTCGAGGGTGACCGGCAGGGTGGACTCGTGCCCCTGCATGACCATCCCCACCGAGTCGCCGACCAGCACCGCATCGACGCCGCCGCGGTCCACCAGACGGGCGCTGGTGGAGTCGTAGGCGGTCACCACGGCGATCTTCTCGCCGGCGCCCTTCATGCGACGCAGCTCGTGGATGGTCACGCGCTTCCTCGGCGCGGTCTGGCTGGACATGGCGCTTCGCCTCCGGTGTAGGCCTCGTACCGAGGTCCCGCCCATCGGGAAGGGGGAAATCTACCTTTACCGGGCCGGGGACGCTACTGGCTTCCGTGCCCGGCCAGGCTGAAGTGGAGCCGGCCGCGCCGGTGGCGCCGGATCTCCTTCTGGAGGGCGTCGAGGTCGGCCTCGTCCCCGAGGTCGATGTCGCTGGTGTTGACCACGAGCAGCGGCGTCTCCTCGTAGTGGAAGAAGAAGTCGCCGTAGGCCCGGCTCACCAGGTCCAGGTAGTCCACCCCGACGCCGCGCTCGAAGTCGCGGCCGCGCTTCTTCACGCGGCTGGCAAGCACTTCCGGGCGGGCCTGGAGGTACACCACCAGGTCGGGCTTCACCACCCGGGCGCCCAGTTCCTGCCAGATGCGCTCGTAGAGGGCGAGCTCGTTCGGCTCGAGCGTCAGGCTCGCGAAGATGCGGTCCTTGGCGAAGAGGTAGTCGGCGACGGTGACCTGGTTGAAGAGGTCCTGCTGGAAGAGCTCCTGCTGCTGCTGGAAGCGGGAGAGCAGGAAGAAGAGCTGGGCCTGGAAGGCGTGCTTCTTCCGGTCCTGGTAGAAGGCGGGCAGGAAGGGGTTCTCCTCCACCGCTTCCAGCACCACCCGCCCCCCGAGCCGGTCGGCGAGCGCCGTGGCGAGCGTGGTCTTGCCCACGCCGATGGGCCCCTCGATGGCGATGTATCTCGACTTTTCCATCGTCGTTGCGCGAGCTTCCCACACGACACGGGGAGTGTCGACAGCGGGAGGGACCACGTGGGGCGTGGGGGGCCGCTTCCTTGACCCCGTCACGTGGCGTCATGTAGGGTCACGCCCGTCAACGTCTCGGCATGTAGCGCGGAGGCAGGATGGTGGACGGGCGGCGTGGGCCGGTGGCGGGTCGGGGAACGGGGAGGGGATCGACCGCGGAAGGCGCGGTCGATCCGGCCTATCAGAGGGCGATCCTCAAGATCGCCATCGAGCTCCGCAAGCCGGGAGCGAAGAGTTACGACGCCGTGGTCGAGGCGACGATCCAGGCGATGAGGCTCGATGCCGGAGCCTTCCGGAAGTACCTGGGCGAGAACGGGGCCCGCAACATGAGCCTCCTGCTCGCCACGGCGAGGGCCGCGGGAATCTAGCGCGGCCGGTGGGAATGGGCGCCCTTCCGTCGGCGGGGCGTGGCGGCGGCGACGGGCGGGAAATCTCTCGGTTGGGCGCCCAGCTGTTCACTACCCGTCCTGACCATTCTCCCCGGCACGCTTGCGGGCCACCTCGGCCGCCACGTCCTCGAGCGCCTTCTCGCCGGCGCCGCCGGCCGGCAACTGCTCGCCCTTGCCATCCTGGGCGCGTCCGGTCATGTGGACCTCGCCTGGCCGCCAACCCGGAGCGACGGTGGCGGCGAGGTCGCGGACGCCCTCGCGGGCGGTGCCGGTCGCCTTGCCGAACGCCCACTGGAAGAACATGGCGAAGCCGATGAAGGGGAGGAAGACCACGAAGAGGCCGCCGAGCAGCGGGGCGAGGAGGAGGGCAACGAGCCAGTGGATGCGCAGGTAGCGGTCCGAGGAGATCCCGGGGAGCCTGCCCCCGTCCTTCTCCACCGGGGTGACGCTCCAGCCCCTGGGATTCCAGTAGGTGCCGCCGGGGACGCTGCTTCCGCCGTTGAACCGTGCCATGGCGTGCCTCTCGCTACGACCGGCGCTTCGCGTCGATCTCCTTGGCCAGCTCCTCCAGCTTCGTCTCCTTGGAGGGCGCTTCCTCGGCCGCCTTCTCCTCGGACCGCTTGCCGGTGAAGTGCGCCTCTCCGGGCTGCCATCCGGGGGTCACGGTCGCGGCCAGGTCCTGGGCCGAGCGCTGGAACATGCCGACCAGCGGGCGGAGCGCGGCCTGCGCGGTCAGGTAGAGGCCGATGAAGGGGAGGAAGACCACCATCAGGCCGCCCAGGACCGGCATGAGCATGAGGGCCGCAGCGGTGTTCAGCTTGACGTAGTGCTCGGCCGCCTGGCCGGGGAGCTTCTGCCCGTCCTTCTCGATGGGGAAGATCTCCCAGTTGCTCTTCGAGAGGTAGTAGCCGCCCTGCACCGCGCTGCCGCCGCTGATCGTCGTCATGGTGTCGTCTCCTTCACTCCGGGTTGAGATGCTCTCTTCACCGAGGAGTGTCGTCGATCGGGCGCGGCTTCGATATTGGGCGCACTCCCGGGTCGGCGTGGAAAGAGTCCGGTCGGGGCATTGCCCGGCTGCCGGGTTCGGGCGGGGTGGAGGACCGGGGAAGGGGACCGGAAAACACCCGACCCCGGATGGGGCGGGCGCATCGGGGGGTGCTCGGGGGAGGGCGGACCGGCCAGGATCCTGAAATCTCAGGGCTCTTCCGGGGGACCCAGCGCCCGGTCGAGGGCTTCCCACTCGTCCACGGTCAGGGTCTCGCCGCGGCGCCCCGGATCGACCGCCGCGGCCGCGAAGGCCGCCTCCAGGGCCTCCCGCGGGGCGATGCGGGCCGCCTCCAGCGCGTTGCGCAGGGTCTTCCGGCGCTGCCCGAACCCACCCTTCACCAATAGTCGAAAGCGCCCCGCGTCGGCGACCTGCGGCTCGCGCCCGTGCAGGTCGATGCGCACCACCGCGCTGTCCACCCGCGGCGGCGGGTGGAAGGCGCCGCGGGGCACGATGCGGTCGATCTCCACGTCGCCCCGCTGCTGCAGGAGCACCGAGAGCAGCCCCCATTCCTTGGTGCCCGGCCCGGCGGCCAGCCGCTCGGCCACCTCGCGCTGCACCAGCAACACCGCCCGTGAAACGGCCCCGGCCTGGTCGAGGAGGGCGAAGAGGATGGGGCTGGTCAGGTGGTAGGGGATGTTGCCGGCCACCGCCACCCTCCCCGGCTGGGCCCCGCCCGGCGCCTCGGCGGCCAGCGCGGCGAAGTCGGCGCGGGCCGCGTCGGCCTCCACCAGCCGGACCGCCCCGTCGTCGAACTCGGCGCGCAGCACCCGCGCCATGTCCCGGTCGCGCTCCACCGCCACCACCCGGGCGCCGTGGGCCACCAGCCGCTCGGTGAGGTGGCCGAGCCCGGCGCCGATCTCCACCACCACCTCGCCGGGGCGCTCCACGGCGAGGCGCGCGATGCCGTCGAGGATCGACACGTCGCCGAGGAAGTTCTGGCCCCAGCTCTTCTTGGCCTCGAGGCCGTGCCGGTCGAGCAGCGCGCGGGGGGACGGGTGGGCCAACTCAGCACCCCACCGATCCGAGGCGCCAGGCAGGGTCGGCCTCCAGCGCCGGTCCGGCCCGCTCCCCGCGCTGGAGCGCCCGCGTCCCGGCCACCGCGATCATGGCGGCGTTGTCGGTGCAGTGGCGCGGGGGCGGCAGGAAGACCCGCATGCCCTCGTACTCGGCGGCCCGCCCGGTCACCACCTCCCGGAGCCGGCCGTTGGCCGCCACCCCGCCCGAGAGCACCACCCGGTCGAGTTGCAGCTCGCGCGCCGCCCGGAAGAGCTTGGCCGAGAGCGCGCCCACGATGGCCTCCTGGTAGCTGGCGCACAGGTCGGCGAGCTCCTGCCCCACCGGCACGCCGTGCGACCGCACCCGGTGGAGCAGCGCCGTCTTCAGGCCGGAGAAGCTGAAGGCCAGCGGCCCGCCCTTCACGACGGCGCGGGGGAATTTCACCGCTTGTGAATTCCCGCCCCGGGCCAGCCGGTCGATGGCCACCCCGCCCGGGTAGGGCAGGCCGAGGAGCTTGGCCCCCTTGTCGAAGGCCTCGCCGGCGGCGTCGTCGCGGGTCTGCCCGAGGAGCCGGTAGCGGCCGAAGTCCTCGGCCACGTAGAGGGAGGTGTGGCCGCCGGAGACCACCAGCCCCAGGTAGGGGAAGGCCGGCGCCTCCTCGGAGAGGAAGGTGGCGAGCAGGTGCCCTTCCAGGTGATTCACCCGGGCCAGCGGCACGCCCCAGGCGAGGCTCAAGGCCTTCGCGACCTGCACGCCGACGAGGAGCGCTCCCACCAGGCCCGGGCCGGAGGTGACGGCGATGCCGTCGAGGTCGGGGCCGGCGACGCCGGCGACCCGCAGCGCCTCGTCCACCACCGGCATCACCTGGACCACGTGGTTGCGGCTCGCCAGCTCCGGGACCACGCCGCCCCAGCGCCGGTGGATCTCGATCTGGGTCGAGACCACGTCGGAGAGCACACGGCGACCGTCCTCCACCACCGCGGCGGCGGTCTCGTCGCAGCTGGTCTCGATTCCCAGGACTCTCACGGGCGGGCTTTATGTACCCCCTGGGTCAGGGGCGCAAGCGCTCGAGGAGGGCGCGGACCCGCGGGGCGTGCCCCCCCTCCGGCTCGACCGCGAGGTAGCGTTCGAAGGCCTCCCGCGCGCCGGCCCGATCCCCCGCGGCCAGCTGGACCTCCCCGAGGGTCATCCAGCCGGCCCCGATCGACGGATCGACGTCGATGGCCCGCCGGCAGGCCGCGGCCGCACCGGCCAGGTCCCCGGCCTGGTAGCGGGCCGTCACCTCTTGCATGGCATCCCGGTAGAGCGCCGAGGGGGCCTGCTCGGTCACGGCGAGGGCCGGCGGTGGCCCCTCGGCGGCGGGCCGGACGTCCCGGGACTGCGACGCCTGCGGTGCGGGAGGGAGGCGCCGCTGCCGCCCGGCCCATACGGCGCCGGCGAGGAGCAAGGCACCGAGCGCGACGGCGGCTCCCACGACCCAGGCCCGCGCCCTGCCCCGCCCGTCCGGCAGGGGTTCCGGCAGCGGCGCGGGCGGCGGCATCGGCGGCGGCAGCGCGAGCGATGGCATCGCGGGCTCCACCCCCGGCTCGGGCTCCGGCTCCGGCGCGGGTTCCGCCTCGCCCGCGGCGGCGCTCCCCGGATCGGCGAACCAGTCGGCGCCGTCCGGCCCGCGGGAGAGGACCCGCAGGACCCCGGCTTCGAGGAGTCGCCCCAGGGAAGAAAGCGCGCGCCGCTCGTCGAGCCCCGACCGTCCGACGAGCTCCTTCACCGTCAGGCGACCGTCGGCCAGCCGGAGGAGCGTGTTCTCCTCGTCCGGAATGGTGAGGAGCTTTTCCGACAGGACCACCGGGTCCACGGCGAGGACCGCGTCGAGCGGCGGCGCGTCCCGGAGGTCGCTCACTTCTTCGCGTCCGACCGGGCCTCGGCGCGGCTCTGGCGCCGCCCCTGCACCTGCCGCAACTCGCTGGCGGCCTCCTCGTTGCGCGGGGCGGCGCGGAGCGCGGCCTTGAAGAGCTTCTCGGCGCGGTCGGGGTCGCCGTCGTCGCGGGCCATCTTGCCGCACTCCAGAAAAGCCTCGGCGCAGGCGGGGTCCTTCATCGCCTCCTCGAGATGGCGCCGGGCCTTCTCCCGGTCGGAGGGCTTGCCCAACTTGAGCGTCTCGACGGCGAGGGCGACGAGGAGGTCCGGGCGGCGGTCGCTGCGCACGGCGGCCTCGAGGAAGAGGCGCGCCCGGGCGTGATCGCCGGCGCGACGGGCCACGTCGGCCTTCTGGAAGTCGGCGCGGGCGGCGGCGGCGGCGGCCTCGGTGGGGGCGCGCCCCCCGACGGACGATCGGGCCAGGTAGTCGTTGCGGCGGACCCGGTCGGAGAGGACCCCGTAGGCCTCGTTCAGCGCAGCCAGCACCTCGCGCAGCCCCGGCTGGAGGTCGGCGAGGCCGGGGGAGCCGAAGCGGTCGGGGTGGAACTGCTTCACGAGCTGGAGGTAGGCGGCCTTCACCTCCTCCGGGGTCGCGCCGCGCGGCAATCCCAGCCGGGCGAACAGGTCGGACTCCCGGGCCAGTGGGAGGGCCGCCTCGAGCGCCCTGCGGATCTCGGCCTCGGGGCCGGCCATGCGCACCGGGGCCCGCGCACCCGGCGCGGCGGCCGCGCCCTGCCCGCCCACCGGAGGTCCGGGCACGGTCGCCGGGCGGGGCGGTCCAGCGGAGAGGGGACCGACACCCATGTTCTGCATGGCGCGGGCGAGGAGCCGCTGCCGGCGCGCGCGGGAGGCCTCGGGGTCGCTCCGCCGGGCCGGGTCGATCCCCGGAGCGCCTGCCGGGACCACCGGCGCGAGCACCGGCGGCTCGGCAGCCGGAGGCGCGGGGCGCGACGGCCGGGGCGCCTGTGCTCCAGCCGTCCCCAGCGCGGAGAGGTCCGTCACCTCGCCCGCCGGCTCGGCCAATCCGAGCAGCAGGAGCGCCGCCAGCACCGCCCGTGCCTGCTCGACCGGGAGGCCCGGCGTGGCCAGGATCTCGTCGGCGGTGGAGGCAGTCTCGAGCCGGCGCACGACCTCCTCCTCGGCCGGGGTCCAGGCGAAGGCGACGCCGACCTCGCCGTAGCCGTGGGCGAGCGCGACGGGCCCCCGGGCCAGGGCCAGGGCCGCCTCGCGGAGGGAGGCGCCCTGCGGCGTGGCCAGCGCGTCGATGACCGCCCGCATGGGCGCCACCAGCACCCGAACCGCCCAGGGCGGGATGGTGGCGTCGAAGTCGAAGCGGAAGGCCCCCTCGGAGAGTGCGGCGATGAGGGAGACGTAGCCCGCCTGCTGGTCCTCGAGCGCCCGGTCCACGACCTCCTGGGAGACCCCGCCCAGCTCGACGAGGACGTCGCCCTGCCTGCGCTTCGTCCGCGCCATCTCGGCGAGAGACCGGCCCAGCGTCTCGATGTCGATGAGGCCGCGCCCGAGGAGGATCTGGCCGAGGGGGTGGAACCCGGCGAAGGTCTGGGCCCCCACCGGCATCCCGTCGCGGAAGTAGAGGCGCGAGTCGCCCCCCGGCTGCTTCACCGTCAGCTCACCGGTGGCGCGGAGGGTCCAGGCCTCGAGGAGGATGGCGGCGAGCGGCGTCCGCGCCAGATCCCCCGGCTCGCGAAGGAACGACATTCCCGCATCCTACACCGACAGGCTCCGGATCGCGGCGTAGACGCCCACGCCGGCGGCCACGGCCAGGTTCAGGCTGCGCTGGCCCGGGAGCATGGGGATGGCGACCCGCCGATCCGGCCAGGCCGCCAGCAGCGCCGGCGGCAGCCCGAGCTGCTCCTGGCCGAAGACCAGCAGGTCGCCGGGCGCGAAGCGGCGCTCGAAGAGCCCCTGCCCGTCACGCGCGGTGAAGAGGTGGAGCCGCTCCGGACGCCCCCCGACCACCCGGGCCTCGAAGGCCGGCCAGTCGGGGTGGACCACGACCTCCACGTCGTCCCAGTAGTCGAGCCCGGCCCGGCGCAGCTCCTTCCCGTCCAGGGAGAAGCCGAGCGGCCCGACCAGGTGCAGCCGGCAGCCGGTCACCGCGCAGGTGCGGGCCACGTTGCCGGTGTTGGGCGGGATCTGCGGCGCGACGAGCACCACCTCGAGCGGCGGCGCGACGGGGAGCAGGTCGGACATTGCGCGAGACTACCCTTTGACCGGCGCGGCGGCGCGCGCCTACTCTCCCGGCATGCGGCTCGCCGCCATCGGAGCCTCCGACGTCGGCCTGAAGCGCAGGCACAACGAGGACGCCTTCCTGATCATGCCCGAGGCCGGCCTCTTCGCGGTGGCCGACGGCCTGGGCGGTCACGCCTCGGGCGAGGTGGCGAGCCGGATGGCGGTCGAGCACCTGGCCGGCGGCTTCGGCGCCATCGGCGGCTCCCCCGAGGAGCGGCTCCGCTCCGCCGTCCAGTCGGCCAACCAGGCCGTCTTCGCCCGCGGGAGCGCCGACCCTCATCTCTCCGGGATGGGGACGACGCTCGTCGCCGTCCACCTCGCCGACGGCGGACCGCTGGCCGTGGCCCACGTGGGCGACAGCCGCGCCTACCTCTTCCGCGAGGGGCGGCTCTCCCGCCTCACCGAGGACCACTCGCTGCTGCAGGACTTCATCCGCCAGTCGAACCCCACGCCGGAGGAGATCGACGCCTACCCGCACAAGAACGTGATCGTGCGGGCGCTGGGGATGAAGGAGACGGTCGAGGCCGACGTGGGGCTCGTCCAGGTCCGGGAGGGAGACCTGGTCCTCCTCTGCTCCGATGGCCTCTTCGGGATGCTCCCCGACCAGCAGATGGGCGGGATCCTGCGCCAGGAGGGGAGCGAGATCCTCCGTGCCAACCAGCTGCTCGTGGACGCGGCCAACCAGGCCGGGGGCTCGGACAACGTGACCTCGGTGCTGGTCGAGATCGTGGAGCTCTAGCCGGCCGGGACCCGGAGGGCGCTGGCGGCGATCATCCCGGAGAGCCGCTCCCCGGGGGCGATGGCCGTCCCCGGCCAGACCACCGCGCGCTCCACCGAGGCGCCGTGCCCCACCCGGCTCCCCTCCCCCAGCACCGCGCCCGGCCCGACCACGGCTCCCGCCGAGACGACGACCCCCGCCGAGACGAGCACCGGCCCACGAAGTCGCGCCGACGGGTCCACCGAGGCCCCCTCGGCGACGAAGACCCGTCCGTCCCTCGCCTCCGCGCCCGCCAGCGGGTCGGCCCCCGGCAGGGCCACCGGCCCCCCCCCGGAGAGGAGGTCGAGGTTCGCCTCCAGGTAGCGCTCCGGCGTTCCGAGGTCGTTCCAGTATCCGCCCGCCACCACCGCGCGCACGCGCCCCGCGGCGAGCAGCGGCGGGTAGACGCTCCGGTTCACGTCACAGGAGAAGGGGTGGTCCGGCACGTGGTCGAGGAGCGCCGGCGAGAGCACGTGGACCCCGGTGAAGTGGAGCGGGACGAGCCCGTCGCCCCCCGGGCCGATCCCGGCGATGCGACGGACCGCCATGCCCTGGTCCACGTCCACCGTGGCGTAGCGCGCGCCCTCCGGCATGGGCGCGAGCACCATGGTGGCGAGCGCCCGGCTCTCCCGGTGCGCCGCCACGACGGCGGCCAGGTCCACGTCGAAGAGGATGTCGCCGTTCCAGAGGACGATGGCGTCGGCCCCGGCGAGGAAGGCGCGGGCCTCGCGCAGCGCCCCTCCGGTCCCGGCGATGACGGATTCCCGGGAGACGGAGAGCGCGACGCCGACCGCCTCCGCGCTCCCGGCCGCCACCCGCTCCATGTCGGCGGCCAGGTGGTGGGCGTTCACCACCACCCGCCGGGCGCCCGCGGCGCGAAGCCGGGCGAAGGCGAAGCGGACGAGGGGCAGGCCGGCGACCGGGACGGCGGGCTTGGGCAGGAGGTCGGTGAGCGGCCTGAGCCGCGTTCCCAGCCCAGCTGCGAGGACCATCCCGACGACGCCGTCCATGGTAGAGCCAGCTTAGTCCATGTCCCCGGCCACGCGACTTCGCCTCTTCTACTTCGCCTACTACGGCTGCGTCGGGACCCTCCTTCCCTACTTCGCGCCCTACCTGCGCGGGCTGGGGTTCTCGGGGGAGCAGATCGGCACCGTCCAGATGATCGGTCCGCTCGTGGCCGTGCCCACCGCCATCGCCTGGGCCACCGCCGCCGACCGGCTCCGCGCCCCGGCGCGGGTGCTGGGGCTCGCCACCGCCTGGGCCTTCCTCGCCGTGCTCTTCCTGCCCGCCGCCCGCACCCCGGTCGCGGTGGGGCTGGTGCTGCTCGCCTACGCGCTGGCCGACCGCGCCGTCGTCCCCCTGGTGGATTCACTCACGGTCGAGTGGACGATCCACCACCCCGAGCCCTCCTACGCCCGGATCCGGCTCTTCGGCTCGCTGGGCTTCGCCGTGCTCACCGCCTCGATGGGGATCCTGCTCACCTGGCGGGGCGACCGGCCCGGGGATCCGTTCGTGCCGGTGGCGGTGGCGGCCTGCGTCGGGGCCTACGCGCTCCTGGCCCGGAGGCTGCCCACGCCGCCGGCGCCTCCCCACCCTCCCCGCTTCCGGGAGATGGCCGGACTGCTCCGCGACGGACCGCTGCTCGCGCTCCTGCTCGTCTTCGCGGTGCACTGGGGGGCCACCTCGCCCTTCCACCTGCTCTTCGGCCTCTTCGTGCGCGACCTCGGGCTCCCCGCCCGCGTCACCGGCGTGGCCATGACCGTGGGCGTGGTGGCAGAGGTGGCGGCGCTCTTGGCCTTCCCGCGCATCGCCGCGCTCTTCTCCCTGCGGGCCATCCTGGCCGCCTCCTTCTCGGTGAGCGCGCTCCGCTGGCTCCTCCTCTCCCGGACCGAGTCGGCGGCCTGGGTGATCGCGCTCCAGATCCTGCACGCCTTCACCTTCGGTCTCTTCTGGGGCGCGGCCATGGACGCCATGTCGCGGGCCATCCCCTCGCGGCTGCGGGCCACCGGGCAGGCGATCTTCGCGGCGCTGGTCTTCGGCCTGGGGAACGCGGTGGGGTTCCAGCTCTCCGGCCTGGGCTACGACCGCTGGCACGGGGTGGGTCCGCTCTTCGCCGGGGCTGCCGGCGCCGAGCTGGTGGCGCTGCTCCTGCTCCTCACGCTGCCCGGCCGGATCCTCAGCGGAGGTCGCGCAGCCGCTTCGCCCCGATGACGTGGCGCAGGACCAGGAAGAGCTCGGCCGTGGAGACCGCGTCGGTGAGCGCGTCGTGGGCCTGGTAGTCGGGGAGTCCGTGGACGCGACGGGCCTCGCCGAGGTTGAGCGAGGGCATCTCCTCCCCCCCGGGCCGGAAAAGCCTCCGGCGCGTCGCCGCCCGGACGATGAGGTCCACCGTGTCCACCACCCGGGGCTTCTTCCAGGGCAGGCCGCAGCGGGCGTGGCCGTCCTTCAGGAAGGGCAGGTCGATGCCCTGGTTGTGCACGAGCAGGACGCCGCCCTCGAGCCGCCGGTCCACCTCCAGGAGCACGGCGCGGAGCGGCGGTGACTTGCGCAGGTCCCCGGCGAGGAGCTGGTGGGCGCGCACCGACTCGGGCTTGATGGGGCGCCCGGCCTCGGGCCGGACGAGGGTGCTGAAGGCCTCGCCGAGCTGGATCACCCCGGCCCGGATGGGCACCATCCCCACCGAGATGATCGGGTCCTGGCGGGCGTCGAGCCCGCCCGTCTCGAGGTCGAGCGCCCAGTAGACGGGCAGGTCCCACGGTGGCGACGAGAAGAACACGCGGGGCCCGGGGGGCTAGGACACCTGGTAGCGGTAGGCGGCCTTGTCCTGCCACGAGCCGATGGACCGCAGCGAGTCCTTGAGGCGGCTGCGCTCGACGCCGGAGACCTGCGAGAGCGAGATGACGTTGGTGGGGGCCTTGCCCTCCGCGATGGCCTTGAGCTGCATGCGCAGCCGCAGGCCGAGCAGGTAGCGGTAGGAGTCGATGACGGCGGCGCTGGCCTCGGGCCCCATGAGCCCGGCGCGGGTGGCGGCGCGCAGCCGCTCCAGGGTGCCGCGGGCCTGGCTCCCCACCGCGAGCCCGTAGCAGCGGGCCAGGAAGACCACCGGGGCGATCCCCTGCCGCTTGAGGTCGAGGTCGTTGCCGCCGCGCAGGCGGAGCAGGAGCAGGGGCGGCGGCCGGAAGTCGAGCGCCTGCCGGACCAGGCTGCGCAGGAAGGCCTCGCGGCGCGGGATGCCATCGAGGATCTCTTGCAGCGGCGCGAGGTCGAGCGAGCCGGCCACGCTCCGGAAGTCGAAGAAGATGGCGGCCTCGAGCACGCCCTCCGCGGTGGGGTCCGCCACCCAGCCGGCGAAGCGGTCGCGCCACTCGGAGAGGGTGCCGCAGTGGTTCCGGGCCATGTAGCCACCGGGGCAGCGGGGGAAGCCCGCCGCGGAGAGGTCGGTGTTGGCCCGGTCGGCGAGCGCCGTGAAGTACTCCCGCGAGGAGGCGCCCTCGTCGGCGAAGACCAGCGCGTTGTCCTGGTCGGTGAGAAGGGTCTGCTCCTGTCGCCCCTCCGACCCGAGGGCGAGCCAGGCGTAGGGCACCGGGGGCTTGCCCAGGTCAGCCTCGGCCCAGTGAAGGATGCGCTTCATGAGCGCGTCGTTCAGCTGTGCCACGAAGCCTGCGATGACAACCGGATTGAGCCCCCCGGCGAGCAGCGACGCCACCATCTCGGTGACCTTGCGGGAGTAGCCCGGCAGGCTTCCGCGATCGGGGAGCTTCTCCACGAGCCGCTGGATCGCCACCGGCCCCTGCGAGGTGTGCTTGAGCAGGTCGGTGTCGGTGAGCACGCCGAGCACCTCCCCGTCGCGCATCACCGGGAGGTGGTGGACGTTGGCCTCGAGCAGGACCGCCCAGGCCTCGTGCACCGGCAGGGAACTCTCCACGCTCTTCATGGGACGGGAGAGGATCCGGGTCACCAGGGTCTCCGGCCCCAGCCCCTTGGCCAGGACGCGCATCCGGAAGTCACGGTCGGTGACGATGCCGGGCGGCTCGCCGCGGACCAGGACCGAGGAGACCCGCTCGGTGACCATGATCCGCGCCGCGTCCCCCACCGTGGCGGTGTCGTCGACCCAGACGGCGGACCGACGCACCAGCGTCTCCACCGGCGCCAGGAGATCGACGCGGAAGGTGGCCACCGGCGAGTGCTCCAGGCTCGACTCGAGCCGGGTGGCGAGGCCGGCGGCGAAGTGACCGGCGAAGCGGGCGTCGGAGAGCAGGCGGGTGAACTCCTGGCCGGGGATCCGGTAGGCGAGCAGGTCCTCCTCGACGACGCCGTCGAGGGTGGCCTTGCCGGTGATGAGCGACGTGTACCCGAACGTCTCCCCCTCCTCGAGGACCTGGAGGGTCTGCCCGGCCCGCTCGAGGCGAACCGCGCCCTTGCGGATCACGTAGAGGTGCTTGAGCGGTTCCTCTCCCACGGTCACGAGCTTGGTGCCCGCCGGGTGGTAGATGACCTCCAGGCTCTTCGCCGCACCGTCGAACAGATCCTGCGGAAGGCTGTCGAACGGGGGCGTGGAGCGGATGAACGAGACCGGGTCCAGTGCCGTCATGCCGACGAGACTACCCGAACCGGTAGAACATCATCAGGAAGAGAAAGCTCAGGAGGATGCCCAGGGCGACGAACACCGGCACGGTCACCACCGCGGTGATGAGCACGCGCAACCAGACCGGCTTCGGGGAGGGCGCCCACCAGAGAAGCCTGTAGACGCCCCATCCGGAGATGACGAGGCCGACGGCGTAGATGGTGTTCGTCCACGGACGCAGCCCCAGGTCGTCCTTGTGCTCGATCCCCCAGGCGTTGGCGATGATCGACGTCATGAGCCCGAGGAGGACGATGCCCCCGCCCATGGTCCAGGGGCGCCCTTCGACCTCGCTCTCCGCCTTGCGCACCGGGTCTGCCATGGCGGCGGAGTATCCGACAGATCGGCCCGAGCGCGAAAGGCAGGAATCGTCCGCGCGTTGCGAACCCTTCCGCCCCCGGCTAGGCTCCAACGGACATGGGTGACGCCTGGGGTGTGTTCGTCTTCTTCGCCGTGATGATCGTGGTGCAGCGCTGGGTCCTGCCCCGGATGGGCGTCGGCACCTGAGCCGCACCAGCGCGGCCCCGTGACGGGTCGCAGAAGAGCGAGAAGAAGTCGGGCGGCTGCTGAGGCGGCCGCCTGCTTCCGGTGCCCAACCTCTCCTAGCGCATGATGCGGCCGCTCGACGGGGCAGGCGCCGGCACGTCCCGCGCCAGGGGCTGCGGGTTCCAGCCCACGATGGACAGGATGAGGCCGAAGCCGACCACGTAGCCGATGATGACCGGCCAGCCGTGGCGGACCCATTTCACGGCCGACTTGGCCTCCGGGTACATGTTGGAGAGCGCCACGCCCGCCGAGGAGCCGAACCAGACCATGGAGCCGCCGAAGCCCACCGCGTAGGCCAGCATTCCCCAGTCGTAGCCGCCCTGCTTGATGGCGAGCGCGGTGAGCGGGATGTTGTCGAACACGGCGGAGAGGAAGCCCAGGCCGAGCGTGGTCTGCCAGGACGCCGTCGGGAGGCTCTCCACCGGCATCATCGAGGCGCAGACCACGAGCGACAGCAGGAAGAGCGACCCCTTGAAGGTCTCGGGGAGCACCTCCCAGTCGTGGCGCCGCACCTTCACGGTGAGGGCGAGGGCCACCCAGACCGCCACGCCGATGAAGGGGAAGTGGTCGGCTGCAGCCGGGAAGCGCACGTTGATGATCACGTTGGTGACGATGGCGAAGACGAGCATCGTCCCCACGATGAAGATGCGCTTCCAGTCCACGTGGGTGTGGGCGTGCGCGTCCTTCAGGATGGGGGAGTACTTGTGCTGCCACATGGAGGCGGGGATCCCGGCGATCACCAGCGCCCCGAAGGAGGCCACGTAGGCGTCGAGGACCTGGACGGGCGAGGCCCCGGCGATCCAGAGCATGGTGGTGGTGGTGTCGCCGACCACGCTCCCCGCACCGCCGGCGTTGGAGGCGGCCACGATGGCGGCCAGGTAGCCGATGTGCACCTTGGCCCGGAAGAGCTGGTGAGCCATGGCGCCGCCGATGAGGGCGGCGGCGATGTTGTCGAGGAAGCTCGACAGCACGAAGACCATCACCAGCATGACGAAGGCGCCCTTCCAGTCGTCGGGAAGGTACTTCGGCAGGATGACCGGGATGTGGCTCTTCTCGAAGTGGCGGGAGAGGAGCGCGAACCCCATGAGCAGGCCGAAGAGGTTGGCGAGCGTCACCCACTCGTGCCCGAGGTGGGAGGCGAAGCCCAGCACGCCGGGGCCGGACTTGAACCCGGAGAAGAGGATCTTGAAGAGCGCGATGGCCACCAGCCCCGAGAGGGCCACCTTGAGGGTGTGGGCGTGGAAGAGGGCCACGCCGAGCAGGGTCAGGCCGAAGAGGAAGAACTCGATGGGCACACCCGCAAGTGTCGGGCCTCCCGGAAGGGCTGCCTCGGGAACGACCGAGGCGGCGGCGGCGGCGAGTTCACGGAGAAGAAGCACGTTCTACCTCCAGGCGGGCACGGGTCCGGAGGCGGAATAGAGCACACCGGGGGGCGATGCGTCACCCCGGGCCGTGTCAAGATGTCGCCTCGAAGGGCAAGATGCGATGGATCGGCGGTTGCCGAGGAGGAAGGATGAAACGGCAGCAAGCGGGCCCCACCGTCCTCGAGGTCATGCAGGCTCTCTGGGGACTTGCCCACGCGATGGAGGCGGGGTCCAAGCGGATGCACCGGGATCTGGGGATCACCGGGCCGCAGCGGCTCCTTCTCCGCGTCATCGGGGAGTCCCCCGGTTGCGCCCCGGGCGCCGCGGCACGCAGGTTGAGCCTCGATCCGGGAACGGTGAGCCGGCTGGCCGCCCGGCTGGAGCAGCGCAGGCTGTTGCGCCGGGACGTGGACCGCGCGGACCGGCGAAGGCAGCGGCTCACGCTGACCCGCCGTGGCGAGGCCCTGGCCAGCGACCACCGGGGAACGGTCGAGGGCGCTGCCCGGGAAGCGCTGGCCCGGGCGACGCCGGACGAGGTCCGGCTGGCGCGAAGGTTCATCCACCGCCTGACCGAGTCCCTGATCGTGCCGGGCCGGGGCAAGTAGGCCGATCCCGGATCCGGAGACGCAGCGCCGAGGCCGGCCGATCCATGCATCTCATTGCACGTGCAACAGACTTCGTTGCACTTGCAACCACTTCATGCCATGGTGCGATCCCTGCCACGCACGCGCGACGAGCCGATCCGCCTGGCCCGCCGCTCCACATCCAGCCAGGAGAACGTGATGATCGACAGCCGCAAGGAGTTCTACTTCTTCATCGCCGTCGGTGGGCTCGTCGTCGTGGCCTTGACAGCCGTCGTGACGCGGTTCATCTAGGATCGGGCGGACCGTCCTGCTCCCGCGCCGCCCGGGCCAGCTGGGCCGCGGTGGGCCGGATGAGGGTCACGGTGCAAGGGGACTCGCCCACCAGCTTGGTGGCGAAGGTCCCCCACACCGTCGCGAGCGGCAGCCCCGGAGGCGCCGACCCGGTGACGATGTGGTCCACGGCGTTGGCCCGGGCGTAGTCGAGGATCGTCGCCGCCGCGTCGTTCCCCTCCAGGACGTGGAAGGAGATCCTGTCGAGCGGGAGCCGGAGCGGCTCGGCCCAGTGCTTGAGCAGCACGAGGTGCTTGATGCGCTGGGTGGTCGCGATGTCCTCCTCCGTGTCGACCCCGACCTCCGAGCCCGGTGGGATGACCGTGACCACGGCCAGCCGGACGTGGTCCGGGCCGGCGAGCAATCGTCCGACGACGTCCCGCTGGTGGCAGAAGATGAACTCGTTGCCGTGGCGGGTGGCGACGGCGGCGAGGACGATGGGGGCGCTGGCGAGGTGGGCCGAGGGCTGGACCAGCCGGGCCGGCTCCATCCCCTTGGCCTTGAACCAGGCGCGGAACCGGGTGGCGAACCCGGCCCGGTGCATGCGCTTCCCCCGTTCGCCCACGGCGACCTGGGCCCCGTGGGAGAGATCGAAGGCGACCTGCGACGCCGACGCATAGCGGAGCCGCGCATCGGGCTCGAGGCAGTGGAGGATCACCTCCTGGAGCCACTCGGGGATGGCCGGGTTGATGGCCCGTGGCGGGACCGGCTCCTCGTGGAGACGGCGTCGCAGCCCGGACGGCGAGGTCGGAGAGCCGAAGGGAAATTCGCCGGTGGCCAGCTCGTAGAGCACGGCGCCCAGCGAGAAGATGTCGCTGCGCGGATCGGAGCGGACGCCCAGGACCTGCTCCGGCGAGATGTAGGGAGCCGAGCCCACCGGCTGGTGCAGCTCCTCGGCGAGCAGGTCCGGGTAGTGGGCGTGGTTGGCGAGGCCGAAGTCGATGAGCACCGCCTCGCCACCGGGCCGGATGATCACGTTGGAGGGCTTCACGTCGAGGTGGATCACCTCCTGCTGGTGGAGGGCGTGCAAGGCGCTTGCGAGGGCCCAGCCCAGCCGGGCGACCTCCTCGGGCGGCAGCGGGGCCTTCTCCACCCAGTCGGCCAGCAGGAACCCCTCGACGAACTCCAGGACCAGGTAGGGCTGCTTGGCCAGGTCGCCCGCCCCCACGTAGCGTGGAGCGTGGGGACCCTGGAGGACCGACATCACCATCTGCTCCTGCTCGTAGGAGGTGATGGCCTCGCCGGGCTCCCCGTAGCCGAGTCGGGGAACCTTCATGATGAGCGGGAAGCCGGGGTCGACCTCGGCCGTGACCCGGTAGATCTGCCCCATGCCCCCGCTGTGGAGCCGCCCGTCGATGCGGTACCCGTCGAGCCACTCGCCCTCGCCTGGAAAGGCGTCCACCGTTCACTCCCCCTTCTGCAGACGGACGGCCAGCCGCTCCGGGAGGCCGGCGTCGAGGATCTTCCGGGCCGCGGCGGCCCAGTCGTAGGGGACACGGTGGAAGGTGAGCGTCCCCTTCTCGAGGTCCGCCACCGCGTAGGCGGCGGCCGTGTTCCCGTCCCTGGGCTGCCCCACCGACCCCACCACCGCGAGCCAGCGGCGGTGCCGCGATACCGGGATGGTCACCCCGGGTACGGGCTTGAAGGGCTGCGGACGGCCGGTCGGGCCCTGGTGGTAGAGCACCGGTTCGTGCACGTGGCCGCAGAAGACGTAGGGCGCGTCCCCGGCGGCCTGCAGCGACATGGAGGCCGACCGTGGGTCGGTGACGTAGGCGAACTGGTCCGGCGCGGACGCGCTCCCGTGCACCAGGAATGCGTCCCCCTCCCGCCGCGTCAGCGGCAGCTCCATCAGCCACACCCGACGCGACCCCGTGAGGATCCGGCGCGTCCATCCCGCCGCCTCGGTGGCCGCCCCGTTCATGCCTGCCGACCTCTCCTCGACGGCCGCCGCCTCGTCGTGGTTCCCGCGGACCACCAGTCCGCCCATCCGCACGTGCTCGTCCACGATGGCCAGGACCGCCTCCGGGTCGGCGCCGTAGCCGACCAGGTCGCCCAGGAACGCATGGCGGTCCACCCCCGCCTTCCTGGCGTGATCCAGGCAGGCCGAGAGGGCCTCGAGGTTCGAGTGGACGTCTGCGAAGAGAGCGAGTCTCAATCCGGATCCCCTGCCCGGGAGACTACTTCATCCGCTCCCCGAGGTACTCGATGAGATCGATCTTGGTGAGGATTCCGGTGACCTTCTCCCCCTCCTTCACCACGGCGACGTTGTCGTCATTGAAGATGGCGCGGAGACGCCCAATGGGGGTGTCGAGCGAGACCACTCCCTGGAGGGGCTGCACCAGCGGGTCCACCACCTCGGTGAGCCGGTGCTTCCCCTCGATGAGGAAGTTGAGCAGGTCGTACTCGTGGATCATCCCCACCGTGCGCCCGTCGTCGTCCACGACCGGCATCTGCGAGATGTCGTTCGAGCGCATGAGCTTCACCACCGCCTCGACCTTGTCGGTGCGCCGGGCGTGGACCACGCCGCCGCGCCGGTTGCCGAGCACGTCGGCGACCGTGGCGCCGGCCACCGAGTCGCCGCTCTCCACCGGGAAGCCGTTGTCACGCATCCACTCGTCGGAGAAGAACTTGGAGATGTAGGCGCGGCCGGTGTCGGGCAGCGGCACCACGATCACCTTGCCCGGCCCCATCTCGCGGGCCAGCTGGGCGGCCACGTGGACCGCCGCCCCCGAGCTGCCGCCGGCGAAGATCCCCTCCTCGCGGGCCAGCCGCCGGGCCATGGAGAAGGCCTGGGCGTCGTTCACCTGGCGTACGTCGTCGAGGACGGCGAGGTCCATGGCCCCGCACATCATGTCCTCGCCGATGCCCTCCACCTTGTAGACGCGGGGCTCGGACAGCTTCCCGGTCTTCCACATGGAGTGGTAGACGGAGCCCACCGGATCCACGCCCACGTTGCGGATCCGCGCGTCCTTCTCCTTGAAGAAGCGGCCGCAGCCGGACATGGTGCCGCCGGTGCCGATGCCGGCCACGAAGGCGTCGAACTTGCCGCCGGTCTGCTCCCAGATCTCCGGGGCGGTGGACTGGTAGTGCGCCTCGACGTTGTCGGCGTTGTGGTACTGGTTCACGTAGAAGCTGTTGGGCGTCTCGGCGGCGATGCGCTTGGCCACCGAGTAGTAGCTCTCCGGCGAGTCGGCCGGGACGTTGGTGGGGGTGACCACCACCTGGGCGCCGAAGGCCTTGAGCGCGTCCTGCTTCTCCTTCGACATCTTGTCCGGCATGGTGAAGATGCAGCGGTACCCCTTGACGGCGGCGGCCACGGCCAGCGCCACCCCGGTGTTGCCGCTGGTGTTCTCGACGATGGTCCCTCCCTTGCGGAGGAGCCCCGCCTTCTCGGCCTTCTCGAGGATGTGGATGGCCATGCGGTCCTTGATGGAGCCGCCCGGATTCATGTACTCGAGCTTGACGAGCACGGTGGCGGCGCCCGCGGGCACGACCTTCCCGAGCTTCACGAGAGGCGTGTGGCCGATTGCGGACAGGACGTCGGCGTGGAATGACATGCGGCGCTTATAGGACCCGTCCAGACGGGGTGTCAACGCGCCGCGCCGGCCGGCCGGCGGGGAGGAGCGGGTGGTGACGGAAAGCGTCGAGGAGGTCGCGGCGAGGGTGCGCGGGGCTGTCTCCCGGACGACGGGGCGGGACGCCTCGGCGTGGCCGGTGCGCAGGCTGGCCGGGCACGCGTCGATGCGGAGCTACTGGCGGGTGGGCCAGCCCCCGGACTCCCAGGTGGTGATGGTGATGCCCGAGGACGCCCGGCCCGAGGAGGCCACCAGCGGCGGGCCGCCCCCCGAGGACCCGTTCGTCAACGTGCAGCGGTACCTCGCCCGGGTGGGCGTGCGGGTGCCGGCCATCCACGCCTTCCTCGAGCCGGAGCGGCTCATGGTCCTCGAGGACCTGGGGGACGAGATGCTGGAGACGCGGCTCCTGGCGGGCGACCCGGCCGGGCCGCTCTACGAGCGGGCGGTGGACCAGCTGGCGCTCCTGCGCGCCCGGGCCGAGCGGGCCCCGGACCCCTCCTGCGTGGCCTTCGGTCGAAGCTTCGACCGGACCCTCTACCGCTGGGAGCTCGACCACTTCCGGGAGTGGCTGCTCGAGGCGTGGAAGGGGGCGGCGCTCTCGCCGTCGGAGCGCCCGGAGGTGGACCGGATCTTCGACGACGTGGCCGGGCAGCTGGCCGCCGAGCCTGCTGGCTTCACCCACCGTGACTACCAGTCGCGCAACCTCATGGTCCTGCCCGGCGGCGAGCAGGCCGTCATCGACTTCCAGGATGCGCTGCTCGCCCCTCGCCAGTACGACCTGGTGGCGCTGCTCCGCGACAGCTACGTCGAGTTGCCGCCCGAGCTGGTGGACCGGATGCTGGCGCGCTACCTGGCGCGGCTCGAGGCCGAGGGCGGCCCCCGGCTCGACCCGGCCGCCTTCCGGGCCACCTTCGATCTCCTCACCGTGCAGCGGAAGCTCAAGGACGCCGGCCGCTTCGTCTTCATCGACCGCGTGCGCGGCAACCCGGGCTTCCTGCCGTCCATCCCGGCGTCGTTGCGGTACGTGCGCGAGGCGCTGGCGCGACGGCCGGAGCTCGGGACGCTGCGGGCGATCCTGGCGCGGCACGTCCCAGAGCTGGGGTGACCCTGCCCCGCCTCGTCGCGGGGTCCCTTTCGCGGTGCCGGCGGGGTCCGGGTGGCCGGTCGTCGCTGGGGGCGCCGGCTTCGGCCCGGGCCGTCCGCCCCCGCGGGCTTCCTTTCGCGGTGCCGGCGGGGTCCGGGTGGCCGGTCGTCGCTGGGGGCGCCGGCTTCGCGGTGAGAGCGCGCCCGGCTGGATGGCGCCGCGAACACCCTGGTCAGACCGACGCCGGGTCGGCGCCCGCTTCAGATGCGCCCCGCGCCGAGGCCACCCGTCCCGCCTGGCGGAAAGGCGGGTCCCGCGACGAGGCGGGTCGGCCGCGCGATCTTCACGCGGCGTGCGCGGGCAGGCCGGCGTCGGCCCCGCCACTCGCCGCCGGCGACGCCACTCGCCACCGGCGCCCGCCACTCGCCGGGTGATCGCCCTGATCTCCCCACGAGGCGTGGTGTTCGCGTCGCCTTCGGCCCGGGCCGTCCCAGCCGGCGCGGGCGTCGCTCATAGCGGCGCCTCCGCACCGGGCGCCGGGGACGGGCGCTGCTCTGGCCCGGCGTGACCCGGCGCCATTCACCCAAAGTGAACTACCGCCGGGAGGACCAGCGCCGCGGAGAGCGATGTCCCAGCGCCCGGCGGCAGCCGGCCTGCTGGAACGAAGGCGATCCGCGATCCGCTACTCCGCCCCGACCCCCAGGTACGTCCGCACCTTCTCGTCCTCGAACATCTCCTGCGCCGCCTTCTCGGGGGTGAGCAGCGAGACCACGATCCCCACCGCGAAGGCCAGCGTCATCGAGAAGATGGCCGGGTTCTTCATGGGGAAGATGGCGGTCTGGAACTTGAAGATGGCCACCCAGACCGTGGGGGAGAGGACGATCAGGGAGACCGAGGCGAAGGCCCCCACCAGGATGGACCAGATGGCCCCCTGCGTGGTGAACCGCTTCCAGACGATGGAGAGCAGGAGCGCGGGGAAGTTGGCGCTGGCGGCGATGGCGAAGGCCAGGCCCACCATGAAGGCCACGTTCTGCCCCTTGAAGGCCATGCCCAGCGCGATGGCGCAGACGCCGAACACGATGGTGGCGATGCGGGCGACCTTGAGCTGGTCCTCCTCGCTGGCCTTGCCGCGCTTGATGACGCTCACGTAGATGTCGTGGGAGAAGGCCGACGCGCCGGCGAGCGTGAGGCCGGCCACCACGGCGAGGATGGTGGCGAAGGCCACCGCCGAGATGAAGCCCAGGAACGCCTGCCCGCCCAGCAGCTCGCCGAGCAGCGGGGCCGCCATGTTGCCGCCCGGGGCGATCTTGTTGATGACGCCACGGCCCACCAGCACGGCGGCGCCGAAGCCCACGATGGGGATGATGACGTAGAAGTAGCCGATGAGGCCGGTGGCGTAGAGCACCGACTTCCGGGCCGCCTTGGCGTCGGGCACCGTGTAGAAGCGCATCAGGATGTGGGGCAGGCCGAGGAGCCCGAACATCAGGGCCAGCCCCAGCGAGATCCCCTCGATGGGGCTCGTCACGAAGCCGCCCGGCTCCAGCGCGCCCTGGCCGTACATGGCCGTGACGGCGCTGTAGAGGTTGGACGGGCTCCAGGCGAACTTGGCCATCACCAGGACGGTGAGGATGGTGACGCCGACGAGGAGCAGGGCCGCCTTGATGATCTGGACCCAGGTGGTGGCCAGCATGCCTCCGAAGAGGACGTAGGCGAGCATGACCGAGCCCACGATGATCTCGGCCCACTCGTAGGGGATGCCGAACATGAGGTTGATGAGCTGCCCGGAGCCGACCATCTGGGCGATGGTGTAGAAGAGCACGGTCAGGATCCCGCCCACCGCCGCGGCGATGCGCACCGGTCGCTGCTGGAGCCGGAAGGCCACCACGTCGGCGAAGGTGAACTTGCCCAGGTTCCGGAGCGGCTCGGCCACGAGGAACATGAGCG